>NZ_JAABRP010000118.1 GCF_011390875.1 Thiocapsa sp. | reverse complement strand
TAGGGTCATCCCACGTGCCCACTCCGGTTTGCAACCCGCGGGGACCCGGGGGATCAGCCCGCATCGGTGCGCAGCAGCGCGGTGACGGCATCGGCATCCAAGGGCTGGCTCTTCAAATACCCTTGGAAGAGATCGCAGCCTTGATCGCGCAGGATGTCGAGCTGGGCTTGGCTCTCGACACCCTCGGCCAACACCTTCAATCCGAGCGCGTGTCCCATGGCGATGATGGCATCGACGATGGTCCGCGCATCCTGCTGTTGGTCGATCTCGTCGATGAAACGCTTGTCGATCTTGAGCACGTCCAGATGGAATCGACGCAGATAGGCGAACGACGAATAGCCGGTTCCGAAGTCATCGACCGCCATGCGGATACCCTGTGCACGCAGCCGGTCGAGGACACCTGCCGTATCGCCCTCGCGTTCCATCAAGGCGCTCTCGGTGAGCTCGAGCTCAAGCCGCTCGGCCGGGAAACCGGTCTGGCGAAGCACGCGCGCAACGGACTCCACGATGTCGCCTTGACGCAGCTGATGCGCAGAGAGGTTGACCGCCACGACCAAGGGGGCGATGCCGACCTCCATCCAAAGCACCCCTTGGCGGCAAGCCTCATGCAGGACCCACTCGCCGAGCGCTCCGATCAAGCCGGTCTCTTCGGCGAGCGGTATAAACTCGCCGGGCGGGATCAAACCGCGCTCGGGATCGCGCCAGCGCACCAGCGCCTCCACACCGATCACGCGTCCGGTGGCGATCTCGACCTGGGGTTGATAATGCGCGACCAATTGCCCCTCGGCCAAGGCGTCGCGCAGCCGCCGCTCGGTCTCGACGCGCAGCCGCGCGCTGCGGGTCAGATCCTCGGTGTAGTAATCGAAGCGACTGCGTCCGCCCGCCTTCGCCCGATACAAGGCGGCGTCGGCTTGACGCAGCATCTCTCCGGCATCCTCGTCCTGCCCGGCGTAGACGCTGATGCCGATGCTTGCGCCGATGCGTACCTCGCTACCGTCCGGCAGCCGGGTGGTTTCGCCCAACGCCGCAATTAGCCGCTCGCCGACTCGTGCGGCGGCCTGCGGATCGACGATATCTTCGAGCAAGATCGCGAACTCGTCTCCGCCGAGGCGGGCCAAGGTGTCGGCCGCAGCCAGACAACTGCCGAGCCGCCGCGCCGTCTGTCGGAGCAGGACATCGCCTGCGGGATGACCGAAGCTGTCGTTGACGTCCTTGAAGCGGTCCAGATCCAGCAACAACAGGGCAACGAGCTGGCCTTCGCGGGCCGCCACATCGATCGCGTGATCCAGGCGCGAGACGAGCAGAAGGCGGTTGGGCAGCTCGGTCAGAGGATCGTGATGGACCAGAAAATCCAGCCGCGACTCGGATTCCTTGATCCGCGTCAGATCCGAGAAGGCGCCGACATACTGGATCACCTGCCCCGCATCGTCCCTGACCGCGCTGATGTTGAGCAACACCGGGTAGGGCTCGCCGTTCTTGCGCAGGTTCCAGAGCTCGCCCTGCCAATGACCGGTTTCGTCGATGCTCCGCCACATCGCATCGAAGAAGGCGGCGTCGTGGCAGTCCGACCGCAGAAGACTCGGTGTTCGTCCGACCACCTCCTCCTCGCCATAGCCCGTCAGCTCGACGAAGGCCGTGTTGACCTGGAGGATACGCGAGTCGCGATCCGTCACCACGACACCCTCGCGCGTGTTGTCGAACAGCGCAGCGGCCAGCCGTAACCGCTCTTCCTGACGCTTGCGCTCGCTGATATCGGCGACGGTCCCGACGAAATAGTCGATGCTCCCGTCCTCGTGCCGCACGACACGGACATCGATCTCGGCGTGGACAATCCGCCCGTCCTTGCGCAGGTAGCGCTTCTCCATCGCGTAGCCGTCCGACTTTCCGGCCAATACCCGCTCGAACTCGGCCAGATCCGCGTTGAGATCCGGCGGATAGGTCAACTCGACCCACGTCGTCTCGGCCAGCTCGTCGCGCGAGTAACCGAAGATCTCGCAGAGCCGATCGTTGAAACGAATCCAGCGTTTGGTCCGAGGCGAGGTGATCCCCATGCCGATGAAGGGCAGCTCGTAGAACTTCAGCAACAGCCGATCCTTCTCGGCGGCCTGCGCCGCCATCTCCAGTCGATGGGTGCGCTGCTGAAGACGCCAGAAGAAGTAACCGGACGTTCCGAGCACCGAAAGCGCGGCCAAGGCGACCAGGCTGACCCAATAGACCAACACCCGCAGGGGCGCCATGACCTCCGCACGATCCACCTTGGCGATCAAGCGCCAGTTGGTCCCTGCGATCTGGCGAAAGACGGCAAGCACCTCGACCCCGCGATAGTCCTTCCCCGGAACCTGCCCCAGGTCGCTGTCGTGCAGCAACGCTGCCGTTGCCGGCAGCCGATCGCCCAAGGGCACCTTTCGAACAAGCGGTACCCAGTGGCGATGCCGGGCGGCGCTCAGAAAGACCGCGAAATCGCCCACCCGCTCCACCAAGTGGGTCTCGGCGCTCGGGCTCGCGGTCGGCCAAGCGCGCAAGGACGGATACAAAAAGCCCTCGGTACCCGCACGCAGCACAACGGTCGCGACCGCCCGCCGGACTCCGCCCTCCTCGACCGAGATCGGGATCACCCAATCGAGGTGAATGCCGCCTCCCTCGTCCCGATGGAGTCCGCTCTGCAGGACACGATTCTCGACCCGTGCGCGCAAGGCTAAAGCGTCGAGCGGCGCCAGCAGCTCGGAATGCTCGCCGATACTCAGCACAACGTCGCCGTCGAGCGCGACGAGGAGAACGCCCTCGTAGTCGTAGGCGTTCACAAGTGCGGCAAGCCGGTCGGAGATGTCTGCAGCGAGGGTCGGATCCGGAGGCAAGTCACCGAGTAACTGGTCGAGTCGACGTGAGAAGGGGACATCGGAGGCGAGCAGTGCAGCGTCGCCGTGCCGTTCCGCCATCCATTGTTCGAGTTGACCGGCCTTGAGCGCGGCAACCGCGTTCAGATTCGAATAGGCGTCACGCTCCAGTTGGGGACCATGAATCAAGACGACCCCGAGACTCAACATCGGAACCAGAATCAAGAGGACCAAAAAGCCCAGGATCATCCGAAGCGGCGTGACGGGCTCGATCGGCCCCTCGACCGCCGAGGGTTCTGCCTCCCGGGCGCGACCGATCGAGGTATTGAGCAGCCAAAAGAGCAGGATCGCGGTCACCGCGACGAACAACAGGCCCTTTGTCAGGCTCATGCCCAGCAGGATTCCCAGCTCGCCTGTCGCAAGCGACAGCAGCACGTCCGAAGCCAAGATCCAAGCGAGCCCGAAGACGAAATAAATCAGGGCTACGCGCAGGGCTGGCGACCGTCGCAAGAGGTGTTTCATTGATTTCGGCGCTTCCTCCTTCGTTCCCGGGGACCCGGTGGCGTGCCGGCGCATCACTCCCGAAGCATTGGGCCAACGAATCCTCTAACTTGACGGAATTCATCGGGCAAAGATTGCCCCGACCAGCCAAAGCCTCCATTTTAAGGTGCTTAAAAATCGGGCGCGCAATGATCATCGTACCTTCGTTGATCGGCCCGGGACATGTGCCGATTCGCTTTTTCGGAGGCTGAAGACAACAATGCACGGCACTCCGATACCACCGAGATGGCCCTCGCGACCCGAGGGTTGGAGATCGAGATCATGATGAAGCGTATGGATGTAAGCGGCTTGAAGGTCGCGCAGCCCTTGTTCGATCTAGTCAAAGACGATGTCTTGCCCGGTACCGGCATCGCGCCAGACGCATTCTGGCAGTCCTTCGGGAACATGGTGCGGGAGCTCGCTCCACGGCATCGCGCCCTTCTGGCGAAGCGTGACGCGTTGCAGGCCCGTATCGACGCCTGGCACATCGAGCATCGGGGTCAAACACTGGATCAGGGCGCCTACCGCGCCTTCCTCTCGGACATCGGTTATCTCGTCCCCGAAGGCCCGGATTTCGGCGTCACCACGGCGAACGTCGACGCCGAGATCGCCGAGACCGCCGGGCCTCAGTTGGTCGTGCCGGTGAGCAACGCACGGTACGCGCTCAACGCCGCCAACGCCCGGTGGGGCAGCCTCTACGACGCGCTCTACGGGACCGATGTGATCCCGGACGCCGAAGGGATGGAACGCGGCAAGACCTACAACCCCAAGCGCGGCGCCGAGGTCATTGCCCGCGCCGCCGCCTTCCTCGACGAGGCCGCACCGCTGAACCGCGGCTCGCACGGGGAGTCCTGTGGCTATCGGATCGAGGACGGCAAGTTGGTCGTCTGCCTGCCGGACAACAGCCAGACCATGCTGGCGGAGCCGGGGCAGTTCGTCGGCTATCTGGGCACCCCGGAGAAGCCGGATGCCATCCTGCTGGTCAACCATGGCCTGCACATCGAGATCCGAATCGATCGCGAGCATCAGGTCGGTCGCGACAGCCCCGCGGGCGTGGCCGATCTGCTGTTGGAATCGGCCATGACCAGTATCCAGGATTGCGAGGACTCGGTCGCCGCGGTCGATACCGAAGACAAGGTCGGCGTCTATCGCAACTGGCTGGGCCTCATGAAGGGCGACCTCACGGCCCGTTTCCAGAAGGGCGGCAAGCCTGTCGATCGCGCCCTGGACGAGGACCGGGCCTACCGCACCCCGCTCGGCGGCACACTCACCCTGCCGGGGCGCTCGCTCATGCTGGTGCGCAACGTCGGCCATCTGATGACCACGGATGCCGTGCTGGATGCCGACGGCAACGAGATCCCGGAAGGCATGCTGGACGCAATGGTCACGGTGGCCTGCGCCCTGCACGACATCCATCCGACTTACGGCGCTCGCCGCAACTCACGCGCCGGCAGCGTCTATATCGTTAAGCCGAAGATGCACGGCCCCGAGGAGGTGCAGCTTGCGGTCGACATCTTCGCAGGGGTCGAGGATGCGCTCGGGCTCGCCCGCAACACCATCAAGATCGGCATCATGGACGAGGAGCGCCGCACCACGTTGAACCTCAAGGAGTGCATCCGGGTCGCCTCCGAGCGGGTCATCTTCATCAACACGGGCTTCCTGGACCGCACGGGCGATGAGATCCACACCGACATGGAGGCCGGCGCCGTGCTGCGCAAAGGCGACATGAAGACCGCGCCTTGGCTGCTCGCCTACGAGAACTGGAACGTCGATGTCGGTCTCGCCTGCGGCCTGCGCGGCCACGCCCAGATCGGAAAGGGCATGTGGACCATGCCCGACGAGATGCGCGCCATGGTCGCAACCAAGGCGGGTCACCCCAAGGCGGGCGCCAACTGCGCCTGGGTGCCCTCCCCGACCGCCGCAACCCTGCATGCGATGCACTACCACCAGGTCGATGTGGCCGCCGTCCAGGCCGAGCTGGCCGCCGGCGGACCGCGGGCCAGTCTGGACACCATCCTGCAGATTCCGCTCGACCCGAGCTGCGCATGGAGCGCCGAGGAGATTCAGCAGGAGATCGACAACAACTGCCAGGGCATCTTGGGCTACGTGGTGCGCTGGGTCGATCAGGGTGTCGGCTGCTCGAAGGTGCCGGACATCGCCAACGTCGGCCTGATGGAGGATCGCGCGACCCTGCGGATCTCGAGCCAGCATGTCGCCAACTGGCTGCATCACGGGATCGTATCGCGCGAGCAGGTCATGGAGACGCTCAAGCGGATGGCGGCCGTAGTCGACACGCAGAACGCCGATGATCCTCTGTATCGCCCGATGGCACCCGGATTCGACGGTATCGCCTTCGAGGCCGCCTCGGATTTGATCTTCAAGGGCCGCGAGGCGCCGAACGGCTACACCGAGCCGACCCTGCACGCGATGCGCAGGCGGCTCAAGGGGCATTAAACCGCGCCTCGGGGTGACATGCGATCTGTCGCCCCGGGGTCGATGTCGCGCACGTCTAGGAGCGTCGCGGTTTAAGCCATAAGGAACAACTCAAACCAACCGAAACAGTAGGATGGGTAGAGCGCAGCGAAACCCATCCAGCCCGCGCCAAGGGCATCAGATCGACACCCGGCAACGCGGCGGTTTGGAGGATGGGTTTCGCTGGCGCTCCACCCATCCTACGAGTGAAATAATTCGCTCACCTCGTTCCTGAAGTGCCACTAAGGGATTTCGAGTGCATTGCGGTTCAGGTGCGGTTCAGCGTGGAGGCTCTATGATTGGGGTGATGACGGGGTATCCGTTTCCCCGTCGCTTCGCTGGAGATGAGCCATGAACATCAGCCGGACGCTGTTGATCCTATCCGCTGTCGGTCTCGCGACCCTCGCCGTCGCGCCGGCGATCTCAACCGCGCGGGAGCCTCCCGTCTGGGAAGGACGCGACGGTCGGGAATGGCGCTGCGATCGCGGCCGTCCTTGCGACCCCTACCCCCGCCGTTATCGCCCCGAGCGCGGCACCACCACCATCACGGCCCCGGAATACGGTGGCCATGCCATTCGCGGTTACGTCCCTCCCCGTTCGGTCATCCTGAATCCGCCCGAGCGGGGATACAGGAGCGACCGATACCCGAGATAGTGCGATGCGGTACGCGGATGCCTTCGGCGCAACGGGCCGTCTGTGCTAGATTCACCCGCACCTGGAACGGATCCCGGAGCCAAGAACACCATGCGCCAGACCAGACTCGCCCTTGCCATCTTGCTCCTCGTCGCCATCGCCGCGACGACCGGGGCGGCGTGGGGCCGCGATAAGTCGGGCCAAGGACAAATGAGTCCTTCCCAAGCCGAACAGGCGGCGCGGCGCCAGACCGGCGGCGGGCGCGTGCTCTCCGTGAAGGCGACCGACGGTGGTTATCAGGTCAAGGTTCTGACACCGTCGGGCGAGGTCAAGTATGTCTTCGTCTCGGGCCGCTGAAGGATGAGCCTATGCATGTCCTGGTGATCGAGGACGAGACCGAGCTGCGCCGCCAGATCATCGAGCGTCTCGCTCGCGAGGGCGCCATTGCGCAGGGCACCGGCGACGGTCGCGAAGGCTTGTATCTGGCGACCGAATACCCCTTCGACGCTGCGGTGATCGATCTCGGTCTGCCCGGGATGAGCGGGCTGGAGATCATCCGCAACCTGCGC
Organism: Thiocapsa sp.; assembly: GCF_011390875.1. Classification (GTDB taxonomy): domain Bacteria; phylum Pseudomonadota; class Gammaproteobacteria; order Chromatiales; family Chromatiaceae; genus Thiocapsa. The sequence goes on along the minus strand of NZ_JAABRP010000118.1, from coordinate 8,535 downwards.
GCCGCCGACAGCCTCTTGCCGATCCTCATCCTCACCGCGCGCGACCGCTGGCAGGACAAGGTGGAAGGTCTAGAGGCCGGGGCCGACGACTATCTCGCCAAGCCCTTTCAGGCCGAGGAGCTGTTGGCGCGACTGCGCGCCCTGGTCCGCCGAGCCAACGGTGCGGCGTCTCGCGAGCTGCGCATCGGACCCTTGCGCATGGATCTGGTTGCGCAATCGGTCTGGATTCACGAGCGCCAGACTGAGCTGACGGCCTACGAATACCGCCTCTTGGAGCAGCTTGCGAGCGCCCGCGGCGGTGTGCTCTCCAAGCAAGCCTTGGCGGATCGGCTCTATCCGCATGACGAGGATCGCGACAGCAACGTCATCGAAGTGCTCTTGGGTCGCCTGCGACGCAAGCTCGACCCGGACGGATCCCTCGCGCCGATCGAGACCTTGCGCGGTCGCGGCTATCGCCTGGCACTCGCAAGCGAGGACACACGTCAGGACCCGAGCTGATGTCGCTGCGTGCACGTGTCGTCGCCTCCGCAGCCGCGGTGCTTGCGGTCTTTATTCTGCTCACTAGCCTCGCCCTGGAACGGGCCTTCCGCGACACCGCCGAATCCTCGCGCGAGGAGCGTCTGCTCGCCCAGATCTTCCTGCTCATGGCCGCGGCTGAGGCGGAGAACGACGGCCTGGTCTTTCCCGACGCACTCGCCGAGGCCCGCTTCAGCCTGCCTGGGTCAGGTCTGTACGCGCGCGTTTTCGACATGTCCGACCGGCTGATTTGGGAGTCCGCGTCCGCGATTGGAATCCCCGAGCCGAGCCCGATGGAGCTCCTGCCCGGGCAGCGTCGGCTCGAGCTCAGACGGGGCGCCGATGGCGAGGGCTATCTGGTGGAAGGCTTCGGCGTGTCCTGGGAAACCGGGGAGCTGCCGCGCCACTACGTGTTCGTGGTCGCCGAGGACATGGCCGCCTTCAACGAGGAGGTCGGACGCTTTCGCGCAAGCCTCGCGGTCTGGCTCGGTGCGATGGCCCTGCTCATGTTGACCGCGCTGGTCCTGATCCTCGCTTGGGGATTGGCGCCCTTAAGGCGGGTCAGCGCCGAGGTCGCCGCAATCGAGTCGGGCCAACAGGACAAAATCCTCGGCCGCTATCCGACCGAGATCAGCACCCTGACCGACAACCTGAACGGACTGCTGGCCCATGCGCAGGCACGCCAGATGCGGCTCGACAACGCGCTCGGCGACCTCGCGCATAGCCTCAAGACACCGCTCGCGGTGATGCGGGGCGCCGTCGGCGATGCCGGCTCCGGACAGGACACGCGCGCGCTCATGGAGGAGCAGCTCGGACGGATGGACAACATCGTTGCGCACCAATTGCAGCGCGCCCGCACGGGCACCGCGCCCGCATCCATACTCGCGCCGCCCGTGCCGATCCGACGCGTGGCGGAACGTCTCCTCGCCTCGCTCGCAAAGGTCTATCGCGACAAGGGGGTCGAGGTCACGCTCGCGGTCCCGCAAGACCTGCAGATCAACGGTGTCGAAGCGGATCTGATGGAGATGCTCGGCAACCTACTCGACAATGCCTTCAAATGGTCCCGAACGGAGGTCCGAATCGGCGCCCGAATGTCCAAAGGGCTGCTCGTCATCGCCATCGAGGACGATGGCCCCGGCATCCCGCCGCGTGATGCCGAACGTCTCCTCGCCCGCGGCGCCCGCGCCGACGAGGCCGTCCCTGGCCACGGCATCGGTCTCGCAATGGCTCGCGAGATCTGCGAGGCCTACGGTGGCCGACTCAGCGTCGAATCATCGACGCTTGGGGGTGCGAGGATCTGTCTGAATCTCCCGGCCTGACAGGTGCTCAGCCTAGATCCGGCAGTTGACCGCTTCGTGCCGCAGTCGCGCCTTGCCGGACACCACGCGGGACGCACTCCAAGGGCCGTGCAACTGCCGGATCCAGGGTAAGCGATCTCGCGCCCGAGGCGGCAGAGCCACCGACCATGGACTGCGCGGCCCGACCTCTCAAGGCTCCCCGGCCGGATCCTCCGCTTCAGCGGTGGCCAACGCGGCATCGATCCGCCGGACGTTGACCCGGACGGTCATTCCCAGATAGTCGCTGGCCGACCCGGTCCAACCGCCCGAGATCGGCGCGGCCTGCTCGGGTGTACGGGTGTAGGCGACACGGATGAGGTCGGTGCCGCCGAACAGGGTGTTGGTGGGATCGAAGGGCACCCAGCCGGCGCCCGGGAGATAGACATGCAGCCAGGCGTGGGTCGCTCCGGCGCCGCGCGTGTCGACCTCTGCGTCGAAACTTTCGGACTGACGCACGCCCTGCTGCAAGCCACTGCCGACCTCCACCGGCGGCAAACCGTCGAGCGAGGGGTCGTAGAGGTAGCCCGAGACGAAACGCGCGGCCAGACCCAAGCCGCGGGCGGCCTCGATCATCAAGAGGGCGAAATCGCGGCAGGTCCCGCTGCGCAGCGACAGGGTCTCGGCCGGGCGCTGGGTCCCCATCGCCTCGCGGGAAGCATAGGCAAAATCGCTGCGGATCCCCTCGGAGATGTTGCGCAGGATGTCGTGGGTCTGGATGACCCCGCGTGCAGGCATGAACTGCTTCACCCAGTCGCTCACACCCGCCGCATCCTCCGGGTATCGGGGCGGCAGAAAGGGGGCGAGGTCGATCCGATCGTCGGAACTGTAATCGAACGGATAGTTTCGCGCCTCCGGGTCGACCGGCAGCTCAAGGTTGCGGATGCCGAAATGCTCGATCGTGAAGCGCGCCTCGAAACGCAGCTCCTGCGCCGGCTCGAGCAGCTCGACAAGCGCGACCGAGTTCGAGAAGACGTCGTGCACCCACTGTTGCCGCGCAAGCGGCGAGACCTCGAGACTCGCGCGCAGCACGCGGATGTCATGGGCGGCACGAGGACGAAACATCACCTTGTGATTGGAAAACTCGACCGGCTTGGCATAGCGGTAGGTCGTGACGTGCTCGACTTCGATGAACACGGACATGCGGAATCTCCAATGGTGCTGACGGGCTTCGCCTTGAGCTCGACCACCGCGCTCGACGCAGGCGGCGCCTCCGTGGCAAGTATCCGCTTCGCGCGACGCTTGTCCATCCTCGACCGCCGGCAAGGTCGCCCGCACGATGCGTCCCGCGCGGGCGTGCTTCAGTCGCCGAACCCCTGCGGATTCTCGGACTGCCACCGCCAGCTGTCGCGGACCATCGCGTCGATCCCGAATTGCGCCTGCCAACCGAGATCCGCCTTTGCGAGGGCCGGATCGGCATAGCAGACGGCGATATCTCCGGCGCGGCGCGCGACGATCTCGTAGGGCACGGGGCGCCCGCTCGCCCGCTCGAAGGCCGCAACCATATCCAACACGCTGTAACCTTGCCCGGTGCCCAGGTTGTAGACCACGACGCCGGGCCCCTGTGCGAGCCGACGCAAGGCCGCGAGATGCCCGCGTGCCAGATCGACCACATGGATGTAATCGCGCACACCAGTGCCGTCCGGGGTCGGATAGTCGTCACCGAAGACGCGCAGCCGCGGCAGCTTGCCGACCGCGACCTGAGCGACATAGGGCATCAAATTGTTGGGAATGCCGTTGGGATCCTCGCCGATCCGCCCGCTCGGATGCGCGCCGACCGGATTGAAATAGCGCAGCAGGGCGATGTTCCAGGCGCCGTCCGAGACGTGAAGATCGCGCAGAATTTCCTCGATGAAGAGCTTGGAACGACCGTATGGATTGGTCGCCGACAACGGAAACCCTTCCCGGATCGGCACCGTCGCAGGATCCCCGTAGACCGTGGCCGATGAGCTGAAGACCAGGTTCTTCACCCCCGCCGACGCCATCGCCCGACACAGCGTGATGGTCCCGCCGACGTTGTTTTCGTAGTAGTCAAGCGGGATCTCGACCGACTCCCCGACCGCCTTGAGTCCGGCGAAATGGATGACGGCATCGAAGGCGCCGTCGCGAAAGATCGCATCGAGTGCCGCGCGATCTCGCAAATCCGCCTGGATGAAGGTCAGCGCCCGCCCCGTGATCTCGCGCACCCGACGCAGCGACTCCTCCTTGCTGTTGCAGAGGTTGTCCACCACCACGACATCCATCCCCGCGGTCAGCATCTCCACGCAGGTATGGCTGCCGATGTACCCCGCCCCACCCGTAACCAGAACACGCATCGCTTCACCCCGTTATCTGTTTTTAGAAATTTTTCATGTTTTTATCAACCGACGTTCATCGATTCGACAGCCTGCTTACAGGCGGCATCCCCCATCTTAGCGCCATCAGGGAGAGCCCGAAGACGGAGGGAGTCAGCACCGAGACCGCACCACCTCGGCAGCAGCACCCGACCGCGAGCCGAGATGGACAACAGCCATCCGGGTTTAAGCCGCCGCAACAGTCAAATCGGAGATTCAATATGCGCGTCAACACAGTAATCCGCCCCCTAGCCACTCTGCTCGCCCTCGGCTGTTTCGGGCTCTCGCCCGCTGCCTTGGCCGGAGATTACCCCTGCCCGCCCAACCGCGGCGCTGTGACGATCGACGGCAACATCGTCGTGAAAGGGATTTGCAACCTCAACGGTACCAAGGTTAAAGGCAACGTGCTCGTCTACTCGGGCGGCAACCTCACGGCGACGGGCGTTCGAGTCGACGGCAATATCCAGGCGGAGAACGCCAACGCAGTCTCTGTGAAGAGCAGCTATATCGACGGCGACATCCAGCTCGACGGTCTGAGGGGATCGCCCAGCTGGATCGTCAACAATACGGTCAAGGGCAATATCCAGATGAAGAGCAACCGCAGGACGGTGACGGTGAGACAAAACATCGTGGATGGCGACGTACAGGCATTCAGCAACACCGGCGGCGTCGCGATTGCAAACAATACGATCGACGGCAATCTGCAATGCAAGAGCAACACACCGGCACCGAACGGCGGCAGCAATCGCGTGTCCGGCAACAAGGAGGATCAGTGCCGCCGACTCTAGGTCTTGTGTCTCGCGCCATGGACGGCGTCGGCAGCCAGGCGCCGTCGAACCTCTTCCGGGGTAGCCTTTCGAGCGGGCAGCCAGTCCCGCGCTTCGGCAGGCTCATCACTGCATTTCCCACCCAACCGATTGGAATGTAAGAGAACGCACAACGATACCGTGCGCACGTGGGAGTTTCGTAGGGTCAGGTGCGGCCCGCACGCGTCAGGACAAGGCGCGCCGACGAGGCCTAGCGGTGCCTACGGCGAGGAGGCGCAACGCCGTCCCGGCGTGCGCGGGGCGTGCAATGCGGCGAAAAATCCGCGTGTGCTCGGTCTATACTCCGATTCCTTTCTCCCTCGCCCTAGCCGCTCGGTGTAGGCCATGCGATTCGGGACCAAGCTGTTCTTGTTGTTTGCCGGACTCCTGGGCCTGGCCATTGTCGGCACCTCCCTTGCCGTCTGGGGCACGCACGAGGCCCGCCGGAATCTCGCGCGGATCGACCTTGCGCATCGCTCCTACGAGGGTTATCTCTCGTTGTCGAACCACACCTACCAACTGTTCAAGCAGTTCGGCGATGCGATGACGATCGGAGATCTCGATCAAGGCGCGCTCGAGACCGAGCTTCTGGGCGCAATTCGACACGACATTGCCACCATCCGAGCGATCATCGCCGAGGAGATCCATATCGATCTCGACGAGATGGTCACGGATCTCGATCGCCTCGCGCGGATCGAGAACAAGATCCACAACCTCCTCGCCGAATACCAAACGGTGCTCGACGCAGATTACCCGATCCCCTTGGTCGAAGAGTGGGGACGCCTGTCCAGGATCCTGGACGAGCGCGTCGACCAGGATTTCGCTCGCTTGATTCAAGACGCGCTGACCCTCCAGATCGAGGAATTGGCCGACCAGCGCGCGCTCATCGAAGCGCGATCGCGCTTGAACCAAATCCTTGCCGCCCTGGTCGCGGCATTCGGTGCGATCGCCGCGGCAGCCACCTTCTGGTGGCTGGTGCGCGACTTCAAAAAGCCGGTCGGGCGTCTCATCCACGGCGCCGAGGCCCTTGCCCGCGGTGATCGCGACCATCGCATCGCATCGGTCGGCGGTAGCGAGCTCGACGGCGTGGCCCGCGCGCTCAACCGCATGGCCGACGAGATCGCCACCCGCGAGCAGGTGCTCGAAACCTCGAACAGACGGCTCGAGATGGCGGTCGCCGAGCGCACCGCCGACCTGGAACGCCTCTTGACCACGCTGAAGGACGCCGAAGCGGATCGCCGACGCCTCCTGGCCGACGTGAGTCACGAGCTGCGAACACCCTTGACCATCATCCGCGGCGAAGCCGACATCGCCCTGCGCGGAGCGGAACGGCCTTCGACCGAGTACCGGGAGGCATTGGAGCGCTGCCGCGACGCGGCCACCCACACTGCGCGACTGGTCGACGACCTCTTGTTCATCGCGCGCCGCGAATCACGTGAAACGCGCCTCGTGGTCCGTGTGGTGAACTTGGCCGTCCTCTTGCCGGCCGTCATCAACGACTGCCGCAGCCTACTCGAGCACCACGGTGGATCGGTCGAGCTCCTGAGCGATCTCGACCAGGCGATGCTGCGCGCCGACCCGGACCGCCTTCGGCAGGTTCTGGTGATCCTTCTGGACAACGCCATGCGGCACGGCGGCGGTCGGGTCCAGGTGCACCTCGAGCGCATCGCCGACGGCTATCGCATCTCGGTCGAGGACAATGGTCCCGGACTCAGCGCGGAAGACCTGTTACGGGTGTTTCAGCGCTTCTTCAGGGGGAGCAACGCGGCGCAGACCTACGAATCGGGCGTCGGCTTGGGTTTGCCGGTCGCCAAGGCAATCGTCGAGGCGCACGAGGGCAAGATCAAGGTCGAGAGCCAACCGGGACAAGGTATGACGGTGCTGGTCGATCTGCCGGCCGAGATCCCCTTGAGGGCCGTTTCGTGAATGTTCTGTTGGTCGAAGACGAGGCCCGCGTCGCCGATTTCGTCCAGCGCGGCCTGCGGGCCGAGGGTTGGTCGGTCAGCGTTGCCTCCACGGGCGAGTCGGCATTGGTCATGATCGCCGATGCCTGTTTCGACGTCATCGTGTTGGATTTGATGTTGCCGGGAATCAGCGGCCAGGATGTCTGCCGGCGACTGCGAGCGAAGAAGAACAGGACCCCGATCCTGATGCTGAGCGCACTGGCCGACGTGGAGGATCGCGTCGCCGGGCTGCGAATCGGAGCGGACGACTATCTGCCCAAGCCCTTCGACTTCGACGAGTTGATGGCGCGCATCGAGGCCCTCGCGCGTCGCTCGGACGGGTTCGGGCAGAGCGCCGCGGCGCCGGAGGTGCTGACATCGGGCGCCCTCAGCTTCGACACCCGATCGTTGGAGGTCCGTTGCGGCGACACGCCGATCAACCTGACCCCCAAAGAGCGTGATCTGCTGAAGCTCTTTCTCTCCAGTCCGCGCAAGATCTTCTCGCGCGAGCGCATCCTCAGTACCTTGTGGGCCATCAGTGAGGATCCTCAGACCAATGTCGTCGATGTCTACATCGGCCGACTCCGAAAAAAGCTCGGCACCTGCGGCGAGTCGATCGAGACCGTGCGCGGGGCCGGGTACCGCTATGCGGAGAATGGCCCTGGTTGATCCCGAATGCCTTCCCGATCGCTTGGACGAGCCGGTGCTGAATGGTTGTCCAGCGCTGAATGCTCATGAATAGGCGCGGCCCATTCACCGTCGCCGATCGGACGCCCGGTCCGCCTCGCAGACCTCGGACGCCGCCGGCTAGGCCGCACCACGACGGTGCGCGAGAGACCTCCCTTGTACCGGATCAATGCGGCGGGCGTTCCGGTCTTGGGTAACGCCGCGGGCTTACCGCTCCGTGGCTGACGGCAGGGGTCAGACTCCAGCGCTCGGACACCAACGGGGACTTGTCTGGAATCCGACACCTTAGGCATGCCGACGGCATCGGACGAGGGGCGCCCGACGTGGCGCTGTTTGTGCTTAAATCCAGTCCGGAACCCTGCCTCGCACGCTGCTCGCAACGCCGGTCGTCGCGCGCCCACTGCAGGCCCCGCCCAACACTGCAGGTCACCGACATGATCGATCCCATTCGCGAGCTTGGTCTCCACACCGGCGCGTCCGCCGATCTGCCCGACGGGCCCTACGCACCGCTGTCGGCCGACGACCGTCAGAAGCTACATCTGTATATCAACTTCAAGCTGATCTCCTCCGGTCAACCGTCCTGCGGCACACCGGCGACGGAGGGCTTCATCGAGATCGCCCACGACCTGCTGTTGAGCTATCGAGAGAAAAACCGGCTCCTGTCGTCGTATCACTGCCCGGTGGACCGCCGGATCCAGGATTTCCTGGGGCGCTATTTCGAGGATCTGGAGCTGGATCGAATCCCGACCCTGCCCTTCCAGTCCTTCATCCTGGACCGTCACGGACTGGCCCGCGAGCTCTCCGTCCCCGTCGACAGCGACGTCTTCACCTCGGACATCATCTCGAGCTATCGCGTGGCGCAAGGCGTCCTGCACAACCCGGCGAGCGATCGGCGCACCACCGAGGGGTCCTTCCA
>NZ_JAABRP010000117.1 GCF_011390875.1 Thiocapsa sp. | reverse complement strand
CCTTGGTCTGCCCGGAGGTGCCCGGGTTCCAGCCCGAGAAGAACATGGAGATCCGCTTCTTCGCGCCGGGCAACCTGGTCTCCAACCTGGATTTCGTCGAGAGCATCTTCGGCAACGGCGGCAACCCCTATCTTGCCGACTTCGATGCCGCCTTGGACGTCGATCACTGGACCGGCCACACCGGCTGCGTGCTGCTCGCTCCGCACTTGACGCAGCTCACGAAGCAGGCGCTTGGGCTGCCGCACCGCGATCTCGCGACCGACCGCCAGCGTGCGGAGGGCATGTGCTGGAGCGAACCGGAGGAGCGCTACA
>NZ_JAABRP010000116.1 GCF_011390875.1 Thiocapsa sp. | reverse complement strand
ACCTGTTCGGTCGATGTGACCGACGTGCGCAGCCTCGACCAGATCTTCCCGCTCGTCGAGCACGCGCTTGCCGATGCGTCGGACGCGGCCGAGGGCCGTCTTCTCGCGACACGCCTGCGTCTGACCGGACGCAGTCCGATCCATCCGCGCCTGCACGCCGAGCACGAGCGCTTGGTCAACGAGTGTCGGGCTTTGGTCTCTTCCACCGGCTTGGCGGATATCTGGATCGAGAAGCAGGTCGTGGAGACGCATCCGTCGGCGCCGGCCTCCGAACCGTCGCGCGAGGATGCCTTCGGAGGCCTGTTGCGCACCATCCACGCCTTGGAGGTCGACGGCGAGCGTCTCTCCGCCCTGAGCGAGGAGGTTGCGGCGCTGGCCCTCAAGCTGCCGCCCGCCTTGCGCGGCGGCGATGATCCGTTGAATCCATCGGACCCCGAGTATCTGTCTGCCTGCCTCGAGGACGTGAAGGTACTCCTGGTGGAGCGGGTGCGCGGGCAAGGTAGCGTCCCGGAGAGCGAAGAATGAAGATCCTGGAGCTGGACCTGCGCGCGTTCGGTCCCTTCACCGACCGCCGTCTCGATCTGAGCGGCGGCTGCGAGGGCCTGCACCTGGTTTTCGGCCCCAACGAGGCGGGAAAAAGCTCGGCCCTTCGCGCACTGCGCGGCTTGCTCTTCGGGATCCACGAGCGCACCCGTGATGATTTCCGACACGGCAAGCAGGAGCTGCGTCTCGGCGGGCGTCTGCGCAACCGCAACGGCGAGGAGCTTGCGTTCCTGCGACGCAAGGGTCGCAAGAGCACCCTGCTGGATCCGGACGGAAAGGCGATCGGCGAGGATGCGCTCTTGCCCTTCCTGGGCGAGGTGGACGACGGCCTGTTCGAGCGCCTCTTCGGGATCGATTACGAGAGCCTGGTCGACGGCGGCCAAACCCTGCTCGAAGAGCGGGGCAGGGAGGCCGAGGCGCTGTTCGGGACCGCGCTCGGCGCCACCGCGATTCATCGGGTTCTGGATCGACTCGATCAAGAGGCCAACGCACTCTTTCTGCCGCGCGCATCCAAGCCGCGGATCAACGCCTTGATCGGGGAGCTCGGCGAGACCGAGCGGCGCGTGCGCGATGCGAGCCTTTCGGTGCGTGAGTGGGAGCAGGCCAAGGCGTCGCTCGATCGGACAATTCGCGAGCTGGCGGCGATGGACACGGAGATTGCGCAGATGACGCTCGAGCGCAGCCGGCTCGAACGCATTCGGCGCACGCTCCCGGATCTGGTGCGCATGGCCCGGCTGCAGGAGCAGTTGGAGGGGATCGGAGCCGTGCCCGTGCTTGCCGAGGATTTCGCGACGCGCCGCGAGGCGGCGGTTGCCAAACTGGCCCGTGCCGCCGAGGCCCGGGCCAATGCACAACACCGGCTCGACGGCTTGCGCGTGCTCATTGGCGAGCTGAGCGATGCGGTATCGGACGATCTGCTTCGTGAGTCCGAGTCGATCGATGACCTACGCGAGCGGTTCGGCAGCCATCGCAAGGCCGCGCAGGATCGCACCGAGCTGGTTGCCGAGCTGGCGCGCCGAGAGTCCGAGGCGAGCGCGCTGCTGCAGCAGGTGCGGCCGGACCTCGCGCGCGATCCTGCGTCTGTCGATGTGAATCGACTGACGCCGCTGCTTGCGCGCAGACGACGCGCGACCGAGCTCGGCGCCCGCAAGGCCGCCGTGATCAACGCGCTCGCCAAAATCCGGGCCGATCTCGCCGAGACGCAAGAGCGCCTCGGGTTGCGCACCGCGGCGCTTGCCGAGCTGCCCGCAGCGGTCGTTTCGACCGATCTGCGCAACGCGCTCGATGCCGCTCGCCGCGCGGGAGACCTGGATCAAACGCTCGTCGAGGAACGGCAGGCGCTGGCGGCTCAACACAAGGCGTGCGAGCAGGGGCTGTCCGCACTCGGTCTCTGGTCGAACGGGTTGGCCGATCTGCTCGCCGCACCGCTGCCGGACGAGGAGAGTCTGCGCCGTTTCGCGGATGAGACCCGTGCGCTGAACGAGCAACGTCAGGCCTTGGCTTCGAAACGATCGAAGGTGGGCGATGAGCGTCTGCAGTGCGAAGAGGCTTTGCGGGTGCTGGAGCTGAGCGGCTCGGTGCCGTCCGAGGATGATCTGATGCAGTCCCGTGCGCATCGCGATCGGGGCTGGTCGCTCGTGAAGCGGGCATGGCTCGCCGGCGAGGATGTCGGCGCCGAGGCACGGCTGTACCACGCCGAGGCACCTCTTGCGGATGCCTTCGAGGGCGCGTTGACCGGGGCCGACGAGATCTCCGATCGGCTGCGTCGCGAGGCCGGGCGCGTTCATGACCGGGCGACGACCCGGGCGCGACTGGAGGTCGTGCAGCAGGAGCTTGACGAGACCGAGCGCGCGCTGACCGAGCTGACCTTGTCTGGCACCCGGTCCGAGGAGGCATGGCATCGGCTCTGGTCGACCTGCGGCCTGACCCCGCTGCCGCCGCCCGAGATGTTGCCCTGGCTTGCGCGCGCCACGCGGCTTCGCGAGCGGATCCTCCAGGCCGAGGAGCTGCGCGAGCGCATCGAGATCCGCGAGGCAGTGCGGGCATCGCATCGCGCGGTGCTCCTGGGTGCACTCGGTACCTCGGACGCGATCGTCGACCCTGGATCCCCGGCACTCGCCAGGCCAGAGCTCGGCGGGCTCATCGGGTTGGCCGAGGGGCGACTGCGCGCTGCGGAGGAGGTTGAGCGTGCGCGTCTTGCGCTGGAGCATGAGGTCGCGGAGCTGCAGGGGCGTGCTCGACACCTGAGCCGCGAGCTGTCGGATGCAGAGACCGCGCATGCCGCATGGCAGGCGGACTGGACCGCTCTCATGACCGAACTCGGGCTTGCGCCGGATGCCGGCCCCGGCGAGGTCTCGGACGATCTTCAAGCGATCGCGGATGCGGCGGCGAAGGTCGAGGCCGGGGCGCTCTTGAGGACACGCATCGCGGGCATCGATCGGGATGCCGATGCCTTCGTTGCGCAGACCCGCGACTGTCTCGGTCGGCTCGCGGTCGATCTTCTGGACCGTCCGGTGGAGGAGTCGATCTTGATGCTGCATGCCCGGCTCGACGAGCAACGCGCCGTCAAGACGCGTCTCGATGAGCTGCGTGCACAGGCGAGTCGCACCGAGGAGGAGATTCGCGAGTCGGAGACGGCAATCGCGGCGGCCGATCGCGTCCTCGCCGATCTCTGTCGTCAGGCCGCCTGCGATGCGCCGGAGCAATTGCCGCTGATCGAGGAGCGCGCCCGCGACCGACGGCGAGTCGCCGCCGAGCTTGCGGATGTCGAGCGCGCACTCATGCGTGCCGGTGACGGCCTCGGAATCGAGGCACTCGCACACGAGGCGGCCGCCGTCGATCAGGATCGGGTGGTCATGCGGCTGGCCGAGATCGACGCGCGCCTCGAGCAGGAGCTGCGTCCCGCGCACCGAGCGCTGATCGAGGAGAAGGCCGACGCCGACCGTACACTCAAGGCAATGGGCGGGGAGGGCACCGCCGCCGCGCTCGCCGAGGAGGCCCAACAGCTCCTCGCCGGCATCCGCACCCATGCCGAGCAGTATGTCCGGCTCAAGCTGGCGGCGCGCATTCTGCGCGACGAGATCGAGCGCTTCCGCCGCCAAAACAGCGACCCGATCCTCGGGCGCACCAGTCGCTATTTCGCGCGCCTGACCTGCGACGCCTTCAGTGCGGTCGAGACCGACTTCGACGAGGCCGACCAGCCCGTCCTGGTCGGTCTGCGCAACAGCGGCGAGCGACTGCGTGTTGAGGCGATGAGCACGGGTACCCGCGATCAGCTCTATCTGGCGCTGCGCCTAGCCAACCTGGAGCACTATCTCCAGGGCGCCGAGCCGATGCCGTTCGTCGTCGACGACATCCTCATCCAGTTCGACGACGAGCGCGCGCTTGCCACGCTCGCGACGCTGGCGGACTTCTCGGCCAAGACGCAGGTGATCCTCTTCACGCACCACGGCCGCGACATCGCGCAGGCCAGACAGCTCGATCCGAGCCAAGAGCGGGTTTGGATCCACCATTTGGGGTAGTGCGCACAGGCCCGTTCGCGGGTCCGGCGGAGCGTTGTCCGTGCCGTGTGGCCGGCTCCCCATGCTTGCCCCGGGGGTGCAAAGCCCTATTTAATGGAAATGGTGGCGAGCACGGGACCGCGCCAGCTCGCCGGGGCGTCAACAGGAATCGAGGCTATCAGGAGCTAACGTTGGAAATCGAAGCAGTCGCACAACTCATCCGCCAAGGCATCCCCGGCGCGGAGGTCCAGGTCTCCGGAGACGGGAGCCATTTCGACGCCATCGTCGTCAGCGAGGTCTTCGAGGGCCTCACGCCGATCAAGAAGCAGCGTCTGGTGATGGAGACCGTCAAGCCGCAGATCGCGAGCGGGGAGCTGCATGCCTTGTCGATCAAGACCCTGACGCCGGCACAAGCCGCCGAGCACGTCGGCTGAGATAAATCGGAGGGCATTGCCGGACCTTGTCAAGGGTCGACCCGGTGTCATACTTGAAGACGACGGATCAACCCCTTGCGCAGGAGGACAAGCCATGTTTCTAAAACATCGCACGACCGGCAAGATGATCGAGGTTCTGAGTCAACGGGACCTGTTCAATCCGATGCACCCGAAGATCGTCGGGCGTTATCACTATGGTGAAGAGGCCCAAGAGCCGGAGACGTTCGAGAAGGCCGAGCTGATGTTCATCTCGGACGAGTTGCTGCCGCGCTGTTGGACCGACAGCCATTATCGCGACGACGAGATTCACCACTACTACAAGAAGGCGTCCTGATCGGGCGCAGGCCGGCCCGAGTCGCATACTCGGGCCGTTTTCTTTGCGCCGTCGTTTGGTTGTGGCTCGCACGGGGGTTGGCGCGGGGAGGATGGGTTTCGCGTCGCTCTACCCATCCTACGGCCCTTAGCCGCTGTTCCTGTCGGATGGGGGCGCGATCTCCACGAGGATCCGCCCATGCGTCTTCCCCGCGAGGATGTCTTCGAAGACGCCGGGTAGCCCGTCGAGATCGACGGTGCCGCCGAGCAGCGCCTTCAGGTCGGCCGGGCGCCAGTCGCTCGCCAGATGCCCCCACAGTTCGGTGCGCAGCGCCTGCGCGACATCCACCGAGTTGCAGCCGAGCAGACTCACCCCACGCAGGATAAAGGGCATGACAGTGGTCTCGAGCAGATGGCCGCCGGCCAGCCCGATGCTGGCGATGTTCCCGTTCGGGACCGTGGTGCGTGTGATCTGCGCCAGGGTCTCGCCGCCGACATTGTCGATCGCACCGCCCCAGAGGGCCTTTTCCAACGGCCGCTTCGCATCGGCCAGTGCATCACGCCCGATGATACGAGCGGCGCCGATCGCCTTCAGCCAGTCCTCGAGCTCCGGTTTGCCCGAGAGCGCGACGGCCTCGTAGCCGAGTCGGGCCAGGATTGCGATCGCCATGGAGCCGACCCCGCCGCTTGCGCCCGTCACCAGGATCGGACCCATTTCGGGTCTTTGACCGTTCACCTGCATCCGGTGTACCGCCAGTGCCGCGGTGAATCCGGCGGTACCCAGGATCATGGTCGAGCGCGGCTCCAGCCCGACCGGAATCGGCGTCAACCATGTCGCAGGAACGCGCAGATACTCGGCATAGCCGCCGTCGTGGTCGAAGCTTAGGCCCCAGCCCGTCGCGACGACCGCATCGCCCGCCCGATAGGCGGGGTCATTGGATTGCTCCACGATGCCGGCTGCATCGACGCCGCCGACCAGCGGGAAGGTACGCAGGATCTTGCCGCGTCCCGTCCCGGCGAGCGCATCCTTGTAGTTGACGCTCGAATGGGTGACCCGAACCAAGACCTCGCCCGTCTCGGGGGCCTGTTTCGGGAGCGCCTCGAGACCCGCTCGGTGGCCCTGCGCGTCTTGATGGATCCGGAATGCACGATAGGTTTCCACTAGATCCTCCACTAAACCGCGCCCAGCGCGGTATGCGATGTTTTTGGATGGGATTAGCCCCGGCAGGTTTGACGACCGCTGGAGCCGGCGCGGTTTAAGATATTAAAAAATAAATCATTTTAAACCGCGTTCACGTTAAGGGCCGTTGATGCACCAAACGTCGAGCTCACTCGAAAGTGAGCATCTCGCTCTGGACGCGGTTTAGATGACCTGCACTGGGATCAGCCCGATCTTGCTGCGCCACTTGGCCGGCCCGGTTTGATGAACGGATTCGCCGCGGCTGTCGACGGCCACGGTGACGGGCATGTCCTCGACCTCGAACTCGCGGATCGCCTCCATCCCGAGCTCCTCGAAGGCGATGAGTCGCGCGGATTTGATCGCCTTCGCCACCAGGAAGGCCGCGCCGCCGACGGCCATCAGATACACGGCGCCGTGCTTTTTGATGGCGTCGATCGCCGTGGGACCGCGCTCGGCCTTACCAATCATCCCGATCAGGCCGGTGTGTTCGAGCAGTTGGTCGGTGAACGTGTCCATCCGTGTGGCCGTGGTCGGTCCGGCCGGACCCACGACCTCCTCGCGCACCGGGTCGACCGGGCCGACGTAGTAGATGAATCGGTTGGTGAGATCCACACCCTCGGGCAGGCGCTCACCCCGATCCAGGAGATCGACGATGCGCTTGTGCGCGGCGTCTCGACCGGTCAGCAGTTTGCCCGAGAGCAGGAGTCGCTCGCCCGGCTGCCAGGTTGCAATCTCCTCGCGGGTCAGACCGTCGAGATTGACGCGACGTGCCCCCGCGGCCGCGTCCCAGGTGATCGCAGGCCAATCGTCCAGGCTCGGCGGAGTGAGCGCAACCGGCCCGGAGCCGTCGAGCGTGAATTCCAGATGCCGCGTCGCCGCGCAGTTCGGGATCATGGCGACCGGGAGCGAGGCGGCATGGGTCGGATAGGTCAGGATCTTCACATCCAGCACCGTGGTGAGCCCGCCGAGACCCTGCGCGCCGATGCCGAGTCCATTGACCTTCTCGTGCAGCTCCAGGCGCAGCGCTTCGATGGGGTTCGCAGGCCCGCGAGCCTTGATCTCGTGGATGTCGATGTGCTCCATCAGTGACTCCTTCGCGAGGAGCATCGCCTTCTCGGCGGACCCGCCGATGCCGATGCCGAGCATGCCCGGCGGGCACCAGCCGGCACCCATTGTCGGCACCGTTTTGAGCACCCAGTCGACCAGGCTTTCGCTCGGGTTCAGGACCGCGAACTTCGCCTTGTTCTCGGAGCCGCCGCCCTTGGCCGCCAGACGCACCTCGACGTGATCGCCGGGCACCAGCTCGACGTGCACGACGGCCGGCGTGTTGTCCCCCGTGTTCTTGCGCTCACCGATGGGGGGCGAGACCATAGATGCACGCAGCACATTATCGGGATGGCCGTAGGCCAGGCGCACGCCTGCGTCGACCATCTCCTGAATCCCTAGGGTGGTATCCCAGCGCACCTCCATGCCGATCTTCAGAAAGACCACGACCATGCCGGTGTCCTGACAGATCGGGCGGTGACCCTCCGCACACATCCGGGAATTGACCAGAATCTGGGCTATCGCATCCTTTGCGGCCGGCGATTGCTCGATTTCGTAAGCTGCAGTCAGGGCTTGGATGTAGTCGCGCGGGTGATAGTAGGAGATGAATTGCAGCGCGTCGGCGATGCTTTGGACAAAATCGGTTTCGCGGATGATGGTCATGGGTCTGCGGCGTCTCCTTCAGGACATCCACGCAGTATAACAACCCACTCGCTGCCGGCTCGGGAAGCCGTGGACGTAGGATGGGTAGAACGCAGCGAAATCCATCTTCCCGGCTCGGACGGTCCGTTTCCGACACGGGTTCAGCCTCGGCAAGCGCTCCACTTGGCGTCGTCGCTCCTTAAGACGGTCCCGATCCAATCGCTCGATCGCCCTCGGGCTGGAATCGCCACGATCAAAAAGAGCTTGGCAAAGATCGTAGGGGCCTGTACTATTCCGGGCTCGCAACGACAGGCGCGTAGCTCAGTTGGTTAGAGCACCACCTTGACATGGTGGGGGTCGTTGGTTCGAGTCCAATCGCGCCTACCAAACATCAGCCGCCAGCTCCGGCCGTTGGCCGCTTGACATTAGTCGAGCGGCACCGTGCTGGGGCTGGCGGTTTTTTCATGTGATCCCTCGTATCGATCACCACTGAGCACCTTGAAGGTTTTGTTATGCCCGTCGTGACCCTGCCGGATGGTTCCAAGCGCCAATTCGATGCCCCTGTTTCCGTTCGGGACGTCGCCGCCTCCATCGGAGCCGGCCTGGCCAAGGCGGCACTCGCCGGTCGGGTCGACGGGACGTTGGTCGATACCTCGTGCGTGATCGAGCAGGACGCGCAGCTCGCCATCGTCACGAATAAGGACGAGGAGACCGCGCTCGAGCTGCTGCGGCACGATGCCGCGCACGTCATGGCCCAAGCGGTCCAGGAGCTCTACCCGGGCACGCAGGTGACTATCGGCCCCGCCATCGAAAACGGCTTCTACTATGATTTCGCCCGCGACGAGCCCTTCACGCCCGAGGATCTCGAGGCGATCGAGGCCCGCATGCACGAGATCGTCAAGCGCGATCTGCCCATCGTGCGGGAGGTCTGGGATCGCGAGCAGGCCATCCAAGTCTTCGCCGAGCTCGGCGAGCACTACAAGGTCGAGATCATCGAGGACATCATCCCCGAGGGCGAGGCGGTCTCCGTCTATCGGCAGGGCGATTGGTTCGACGTCTGCCGCGGGCCGCATTTGCCGAGCACCGGCAAGCTCGGCAACGGGTTCAAGCTGACGAAGCTGGCGGGCGCCTACTGGCGCGGCGATTCGAAGAATCCCATGCTCCAGCGCATCTACGGCACCGCGTGGCGCGACAAGAAGGAGTTGGCGGCCTATCTGCATCGTCTGGAAGAGGCCGAGAAGCGCGACCATCGCAAGCTCGGCAAGCAGCTCGATCTCTTCCATTTCCAGGACGAAGCGCCGGGTATGGCCTTCTGGCATGCCAAGGGTCGGGTGATCTACCGCCTGGCCGAAGGCTACATGCGCGAGAAGCTCGACGAGTATGGCTACCAAGAGGTCGAGACCCCGCAGGTGCTCGATCGCTCACTCTGGGAGCGCTCCGGGCACTGGGACAAGTTCGCCGGCGGCATGTTCACGACCCATCTGGACGATCGCGACTATGCGATCAAGCCGATGAATTGTCCCGGGCATATCCAGCTTTTCAACCAGGGGCTCAAGAGCCATCGGGATCTGCCGCTGCGCATCGCCGAGTTCGGCGTGGTGCATCGCAACGAGCCCTCGGGCACCTTGCATGGACTGATGCGTGCGCGCCGATTTACCCAAGATGATGCGCATGTCTTCTGCACCGAGGAGCAGCTTCAGGACGAGGTCGCGACCCTGATCGACATGGTCTTCGAGACCTACCGCGACTTCGGCTTCGCCGAGATCGATCTGGCCCTCTCGCTGCGGCCCGAGAAGCGCGTCGGCAGCGACGAGCTCTGGGACAAGGCCGAGGCGGCGCTCGACCAGGCGCTCAAGGCCAAAGGTCTAGAGTTCAAGGTGCAGCCGGGCGAGGGCGCCTTTTATGGCCCCAAGATCGAATTCACCCTGCACGACAGCATCGGTCGCGCCTGGCAATGCGGGACCATCCAGGTGGACTTCTCGATGCCCGGACGCTTGGGTGCGCACTACATCGCCGAGGACAACAGCAAGCAGGTCCCGGTGATGATCCACCGCGCGATCTTGGGCTCGGTGGAACGGTTTATCGGTATTTTGCTCGAGCACTATGCGGGTCAATTGCCGGTTTGGTTGTCGCCGACCCAAGTGATCGTGATGAATATCACGGATCGGCAGGCGGAGTATGTCAAAGAGGTCTCTAAGACCTTGCGCGGGAAGGGCTTCCGGGCCGAGACGGACTTGAGAAACGAGAAGATCGGCTTTAAAATCCGCGAGCACACCCTGCAACGAGTACCTTACCTGCTCGTCGTCGGTGATCGGGAGGTCGAATCCCGCTCCGTTGCCGTCCGCGACCGTGCGGGCCAGGATCTCGGAATTCTTCAGCTCGATGCCTTTATCGACCGTCTGAGCGAAGAGATCGCGAACCGGACCCACTGACGCCCGGCCCGACCAACGGGCCGCGAGCGCGTCATGCGCGTCGTGTCTATCAGTGCTTTTGGAGGAACCTGCTATCGCTGCACCAAAGAGAAACCGCGTCAACAAGGAGATCAACGTACCGGAAGTACGTCTGATCGGCGCGGATGGAAACCAAGTCGGAGTCGTCAATACGCGCGAGGCATTGGAGATGGCCACGGAAGCGGGCCTCGATCTCGTCGAGATCGTTCCGACGTCGGAGCCTCCGGTGTGTCGTCTCATGGACTTCGGCAGATTTCTCTTCGACCAAAAGAAGAAGAAGAACGAAGCCAAGAAAAAGCAGAAGCAGGTTCAGATCAAGGAAGTGAAGTTTCGTCCGGGAACGGACGAAGGAGACTATCAGGTCAAACTACGCAGCCTGACGCGTTTCCTCAACGAAGGGGATAAGGGCAAGGTCACCATGCGGTTTCGCGGGCGCGAGCATGCGCACCGGGAGCTCGGTCTAGAGCTTTTGAAGCGGATCGAAAACGACCTTGCAGCCCTCAGTGTCGTGGAGCAACAACCCCAAATGGAAGGACGCCAAATGGTCATGGTGCTGGGCCCCAAAAAGAAATAGCGACGCGTATCGCCAAGCCAGCGGGCGGATCACACTGAGTGTCTCGAGAAGACGGCCATCGGTCGATGTGTCCGATGTCGTCTTCCAAAAAAACCTCGGCTCGACGTGCGTCGCAATACAAACATTCGGCAAATCGCGGAGTAAAAAACCCATGCCCAAGCTGAAAACAAATCGCGGGGCGGCGAAGCGCTTTAAGCGCACTGCCTCCGGTTCGGTCAAATGCAATTCCTCTCATCGGCGTCATATCCTGACCAAGAAGAGCACCAAGCGGAAGCGCCAATTGCGTGCGCCCAAGCGGCTCCACAAGGCGGATGTGCGGGCCGCGCTGCGGATGATCCCCTACTGCTGATCGCATTGCGCTTGAACGAATTCCAGGAGTCAAAGAATGCCACGCGTTAAACGGGGTGTTACCGCCCACGCACGTCACAAGAAGGTTCTCGATCAGGCCAAGGGGTACTATGGTGCCCGCAGTAAGGTCTATCGTGTCGCCAAGCAGGCCGTCATCAAGGCCGGTCAATATGCCTACCGCGATCGCCGCCAGAAGAAGCGCCAATTCCGTGCGCTCTGGATTGCGCGTATCAACGCTGCCGCTCGCGAAAACGGACTCTCCTACAGCCGGTTTATCGACGGGCTGAAGAAGGTCGGGGTCGAGGTCGACCGCAAGGTGCTCGCCGACATCGCCTACCACGACAGCGTTGCCTTCGCCGCGCTGGCCGAACAAGCGAAGACCGCACTGGCCTAAGCTGTTTCCTTTCTCGCCCGGGTTTCACGGCGATACAAGAGGGAAAGGCCCCGGTCTTTCCCTTTTTCGTTTCACGGCCTCGCGGCGGACCAGACACCCAGCCGGAAGACTCGACTATGGCTGAACACACCGGACTCGGTCTCGCGGCTCTGCAAACCGCGGCGCTCGAAGCGATTGCGGCCGCGGCCGATCTTGCCAGTCTCGACCAAGCGCGCGTGCGCTATCTCGGCAAGAGCGGGGAGCTCACCGCGCTGCTCAAACAGCTCGGCACGCTGCCGGCGGAAGAGCGCCCCGCTGCAGGGCAGGAGATCAATCAGGCCAAGGTTGCGGTCCAGGCTGCCATCGACCAGCGCAAAATCGTTTTGGAAGAGGCATCACTCACGGCGCGCCTCGCTGCCGAGCGGATCGACGTGAGTCTGCCCGGACGGGGGCGCCGGCCCGGTGGGCTGCATCCCGTCACGCGCGCAATGCGGCGCATCGAGCGTCTGTTCGCCAACGCGGGGTTCGCCGTCGCGGAAGGGCCGGAGGTCGAAGATGCCTATCACAACTTCGAGGCGCTCAACATCCCGGAGCATCATCCCGCGCGGGCGATGCACGACACCTTCTATTTCGATGCCGAGCTGCTGCTGCGCACCCATACCTCCCCGGTCCAGATCCGGGTGATGGAGGAGCAGGCGCCGCCGCTCAAGATCATCGCGCCGGGTCGCGTTTATCGCTGCGATTCGGACCTGACCCATACGCCCATGTTCCACCAGGTCGAGGGTCTGCTGGTCGACGAGCAGGTGAGCTTCGCCGATCTCAAGGGCGTGCTCTACGACTTCTTGCGGAACTTCTTCGAGCGCGACCTGGAGCTGCGCTTCCGGCCGTCTTACTTCCCTTTTACAGAGCCTTCGGCCGAGGTCGACATCCAGTGTGTCATCTGCGGCGGCAGCGGGTGTCGGGTCTGCAAGCAAACCGGATGGCTCGAGGTGCTCGGTTGCGGCATGGTCTATCCCGAAGTCTTTCGACACGTCGGTATCGACCCCGATCGCTACCTGGGATACGCCTTCGGCATGGGGGTGGAGCGCTTGGCGATGCTTCGTTACGGAATCGACGACATCCGCTTGAATTTCGAGAACGATCTAAGATACCTGCGTCAATTTTCATGATTTTTTCTTAGAAAGATCCGGTAAGCGCTCGGTAACGGTCGTTGTACGGCGGCAATCCAATCGATCTTTGTCCCTCCCGACGGGATGAAACCAGAGTACAGGGCAGCAGCAGATGCGATTCAGCGAGGCGTGGTTGCGGGAGTGGGTGAACCCCCCGGTCGACACCCGGCAATTGGCCGACCAGCTCAGCATGGCGGGTCTCGAGGTCGACGCGGTCGAGCCCGCGGCCCCGGTCTTTAGCGGTGTCCGAATCGGCTGGGTGCAGTCCGTCGCACCCCATCCGGATGCCGAGAAGCTGCGAATCTGCCGGGTTGATCTCGGCGAGGATGCGCTTCTCCAGATCATCTGCGGGGCCGCCAACGTCGCTGAGGGCATGAAGGTCCCGGTCGCGACTGTCGGCGCCGTGCTGCCCGGCGACTTCAAGATCAAAAAGGCTAGGCTGCGGGGTGTCGAGTCCTACGGCATGATCTGCTCTGCCAAGGAGCTCGGTCTTGCCGAGTCCTCCGACGGTATCCTGCCGTTGCCGGTGGATGCGCCTGTGGGCGAAGACATCCGTGACTGGATGGCGCTCGACGACCACTGCATCGAAGTCGATCTGACCCCGGATCGTGGTGATTGTCTCAGCATTGCCGGACTCGCACGCGAGGTCGCCGTGATCAATCGTGCGCCGCTTGCAACGCCCGCGATTCAACCGGTCGAAGCCGTGCATGATCAGTCCCTGCGGGTGCAGCTCCAGGCGCCTGCCGCTTGCCCGCGCTACGTCTGCCGGGTGATCCGCAACATCGATCCGAGCGCGACCACACCCTGGTGGATGCAGGAGCGCCTGCGCCGCGGCGGGATCCGCGCCATCAGCCCGGTGGTCGACGTGACCAACTATGTCCTACTCGAGCTCGGCCAGCCGATGCACGGGTTCGATCTCGCGAAGCTCGACGGCGAGATCCGCGTGCGCATGGCGGTGGAGGGCGAGCGCATCGCCCTGCTCAATGGCGAGGAGGCGACATTGCGCGCGGACACCCTGGTGATCGCCGATGCCGGACGCGCCGTCGCGTTGGCCGGGATCATGGGCGGTGCGGAGACCGCGGTCGGTCCCGAGACCCGTGACGTGCTGCTCGAAAGCGCCTTCTTCGCGCCGCTCGCCGTCAGCGGCAAGGCGCGCTCCTACGGCCTGCACACGGATTCGTCGCATCGCTTCGAGCGCGGTGTCGACCCCGGACTCCAGGTCCGCGCGATCGAGCGTGCGACCCGACTCTTGACCGCAATCGTCGGGGGCGAGCCGGGCCCCGTCATCGAGGCGATCTCGGAGGTCGACCTACCCAAGCCTCGGACGTTGACACTCCGTCCCTCGCGTGTCGCCCAAGTCCTCGGACTCGCGCTACCTGAGGACACCGTCCTCGACATCCTGAAGCGTCTGGGCATGCACACCGAGCCGACCGCCGAAGGGTGGCTGGTCACGCCGCCGAGTGCCCGCTTCGACTTAGTTCAAGAGGTCGACCTGATCGCCGATATCGGTCGCATCTACGGTTACGATCGAATCCCGGTAAGCCACGCAAGCTCGGCATCGGTGACCGGGTCGACCCCGGAGGCGGATTTCGATCTGGATCGCGCCCGTCTGACGCTGGTCGATCGCGGCTTCCACGAAGTCATCACCTACAGTTTCGTGAGCCCGGAAATTCAGGCGTTGGTCGACCCGGAGCAGGAGGTGTTGCGCCTTGCGAACCCGCTGAGCGCCGAGCTTTCCACCATGCGCACCAGCCTCTGGCCCGGCTTGATTCAAACCGCGCGTTACAACCAGGCGCGACAACAGGAACGTGTGCGGATCTTCGAATCCGGTCTACGCTTTCGGATCGGCACCGACGGTCTAACCCAGACGCAGGGTCTCGCGGGCCTTATCACCGGGAGCCCGGATCCAGAGCAGTGGGGCCTGACGAGCCGCGCGGCCGACTTCTTCGATCTGAAGGCCGACGTCGAGGCACTGCTTGCGCTGACCGGCGCACCGGGGCGGTTCAGCTTTGTGCCCGGCACGCATCCGGCGCTGCACCCCGGTCAGACCGCGAACGTGGTATGTGACGGTCGAGCGATCGGTCTGCTCGGAATGCTTCATCCCAGCCTGGCCGCACAGCTGGACATCACGGGCGATGCCTATCTGTTCGAGTTGGACATCGCGCCCCTGAGTGTCGGGGCCCTGCCCAAGCACGCGTCCATCTCGCGCTTTCCGAGCATTCGCCGCGACATCGCGATCATCGTCGACGAGGCAGTGACTTACGCGGCGATTGCGGACTGTATTCGCGCCACGGAGACCGAGCTGCTGCGCGATTTGGTCCTGTTCGACCTCTACACCGGCAAAAACATTGAATCGGGCAGAAAAAGTCTCGCTCTTGGATTGATTTTACAGGCTTCTTCTCAGACACTTACAGATGGTGTCATTGAAGACACCGTGAGGCGGATCCTAGCCCGCCTCGCTTCGGAATTTGGCGCAAGATTGAGGGATTGACCCAATGGCATTGACCAAGGCCGATATGGCCGAGCACCTGTTCGATGAGCTTGGCCTGAACAAGCGTGAGGCCAAAGACATCGTCGAGATGTTCTTCGAGGAGATTCGCGCGGCGTTGGAGCGCGGCGAGCAGGTCAAGCTCTCCGGGTTCGGCAACTTCGATCTGCGCGAAAAGAAGGAACGTCCCGGTCGTAACCCCAAAACGGGAGAAGAGATCCCGATCACGGCGCGGCGCGTCGTGACCTTCCGTCCGGGGCAAAAGCTAAAACAGCGAGTGGAGGCCTATGCTGGAACCGACCGATAAGGGCGAGGACAACGGCCCCGGCGATCTTCCGCCGATCCCGGGAAAGCGATACTTCACCATCGGCGAGGTGAGCGAGCTCTGTGGGGTAAAACCCCACGTGCTGCGGTATTGGGAGCAGGAATTCCCTCAGCTCAAACCGGTCAAGCGACGCGGCAACCGTCGCTACTATCAGCGTCACGACGTGCTGATGGTGCGCCAGATCCGCAACCTACTCTACGAGCAGGGCTTCACGATCGGTGGTGCGCGCCTACAGCTCAGCGGCGAGGGCGCCAAGAACGACCTGAGTCAGACCCACCAGATCCTCCGCCAGATGCGCGCAGAGCTCGAAGACGTCCTTCAGCTGCTGCGACGTTGACAGTGGAAGGGCTTCAACCTACTATTGCCCGTCTTATCGGGGCGTAGCGCAGCCTGGTAGCGCACCTGAATGGGGTTCAGGTGGTCGGAGGTTCAAATCCTCTCGCCCCGACCAATAAAAACAAGCGGTTAGCTTGGAAATAAGCTAGCCGTTTTTCATTATCGGCCGAAAAATTATTTTGTAGTCGCGTCTGTAGTCGCGTGCTGGATCGGCAACCCTGCTTGACCTAACATGCGGCACTCCTGAGATCAGATGACGACAGCAGGAGTCAGCACGAATAGGCGCGTCTTGTTGTTTCCAACATTATC
>NZ_JAABRP010000115.1 GCF_011390875.1 Thiocapsa sp. | reverse complement strand
GCACCCAGGCGGCCCTGCATCTCGCCGACCACGTATTCCATCGGCCGCAGATCCTTGTGGTAGATGACCGGATCCTCCTGCTGCTGGACGAAGCGGCCTAGCTCGCCGAGCGGCACCTGTCCGCCCATCTCGGACTGGATCGGCAGGCTGGCCAGACTCCCGATCTCGGCACGGCTTGCGAGCGGGATCTGCAGGACGATAAAGGTCGGCTCCTGGACGACGCCGCGCTTGACGTCGCCGAGCTTGAAGCCGCCCATCGCCATGGCGAGGTTGCGATTGACGGCGTCGACCGAGATCCCCATCCGCACCGCCTTCTCGGCATCGGGTCCGTAGACCTCCGCTACGACCGTCTGCAGCACCGGCGGGCCGGGGGGCATCTCCACCACCGCGATCCGCGCACCCAGCTCATGCGCCAGCGGGGTCAGCATCTCGCGCGCGGCCACCGCCAGGGCATGGCTGCCGAGCGCGCGCTCGTTCTTGTCCTTGAGCATGACCAGGAGATCACCCTCCCAGGGACGCTCGCGCAAATAGTAGTGACGCACCATGCCGTTGAAATTGAAGGGCTGTGCCGTACCGACATAGGTCTGGACGGCGGTCACCTCGGGCATGGTGCGCACCTTCTCGGCGAGTCGGTGCACGACGTTCGCGGTGACCGGAAGCGCCGTCCCCTCGGGCATGTTCACGACGACGCTGAACTCGGGCTTGTTGTCGAAGGGCAGCATCTTTACCGGGACGGTCTGGGTGTAGAAGAGCACGCAGACACCCGCCGTGGTGAGGATGGTTCCGACCAGGAAGGCGATGCCGACCGTGCGGTTGCGGATCAGCGGCATCACCAAGGGTCGATAGACGGCGCTGACCCAGCGGCGCGTCTGCTCTTCGCGTCGCTCCGCCTTTTCCAGCGCCGCCAGCCGCGGACGAACCCGCAACGCGAACCAAGGCGTGAAGACGAAGGCGGCCACCAGCGAGAAGAACATCGCCGATGAGCCGAGCACCGGAATCGGTCGCATGTAAGGCCCCATCAGACCGCTGACCCAGCCCATCGGGAGCAAGGCGGCGATGATGGTGAAGGTGGCGAGGATGGTCGGATTTCCCACCTCGTCGACTGCCCGCACCGCCGTCTCGATGGTCGTTTTGCCGCTTTCGAGCCAATGGCGAAAGATGTTCTCCACCACCACCGTCGCATCGTCGACCAAAATCCCGATCGCAAAGATGAGCGCGAAGAGACTGACCCGGTCGATGGTGTAGTCGACCATCCAGGCCCACCAGATGGTGAGCAGGATCACGACCGGGATCACCGTGATGACCACGAAGGCCGCCCGCGCACCCAGCCCGATCAGACAGAGGATGGCCACGATCACGGCCGCCTCGAACATCGCCTGCAGTAGCTCGTTGACCTTGTCGTTGGCGCTTTTACCGTAGTCGCGGGTGACCTCGACATGGACGTTCGAGGGGATGAGAGTCGTCTTCAGCTCCTCGACCTTGCCGAGGATCTGGCGCGCGACCGTCACTCCGTTGGTCCCCTGCTTCTTGGCGATCGCCACCGTCACGGCTTGAGCCCCGTCGGCGCGATGTTCGCCCGTGTAGGACGGTCCCGTGAAATGGTTGACGATCTGTTTAGTGTCCTGCGGGACATGCTCGACCGTGGCGATATCGCGCAGATAGAGCGGATAATCGCCGCGATTACCGATCACCAGCCGACCGACATCCTCCGCATTGCGCAGAAAGGAGCCCGAATAGACGTTGAAGGCGGTGTCGCCGGATTCGCTCACACCCGTGGTCTGCTCGGAGTTGGCAGTACGAATGGTGTTGGCGATGCGATCGAGCGTAATCCCGTGCCCCGCGAGGCGCTCCATCAGGACCTCGACGCGAATCTGATCCTCTCGCCCGCCAACCACGAAGCCCTTGCCGACATCGGGCAGCGAGCCGACCGCTTGGAGGAGGTCGAGACCCAGTTTGCGTAGCTGATGATCCTCGACATCCTCGGACCAGAGCGTCATTGCGACGACCGGTACATCGTCCACACCGACAGGCTTGACCAACGGCATCTGCACGTCCGGAGGCATGCGATCCATGTTCGACTGGAGCTTGTCGTGGACCTTGACGATCGAGGCGCCCATCTCTTCGCCGACCTCGAAGCGCACGGTCACGATCGCCGCCCCGCGCTGGGTGGCCGAGTAGACGTGCCGAACGCCCTTGATCTCCTTCATGATCCGTTCAAGCGGATCGGTCACGAGACGCTCGACTTGCTGCGCGGAAGCGCCCGGATACTGCACGAAGATGTCGATCATCGGGACCGAGATCTGCGGATCCTCCTGTCGCGGCGTAAACAGCAAACCCAGAATTCCGAGGAAAAGCGCGCCGAACAACAGCATCGGCGTGACCGGCGTATTGATGAAGGTACGGGCAATACGACCGGCGAGGCCGACCGGCAGCGACGCGTCCGCCGAGGACGACGGCACGGATTCAGGAGGAGGCGGGGCGATGGGATCGGCCATGAGTCACTACTCCCGTCGTCCATGACATTTATCTATTTTCTGAATTGGTTCAGTGAATCTAGCCCACAAGCTCGGTGCCAACAAGCGGCGCATTGACAGTGCGTTAGTGTTTGCTAAAGTACTGAAGCAATATCACTCGCGCCTGAATCGCTTCTCATCGCCATGTATATCGACAACCTAACGATCGCCGGCATCGCCATCGCCTCGACCTATCTGCTCATGCCTCTGCTGTTCCGTCGCGAGATCTTTGTCGTCGAACAGGACACGGATCCGTCGGTTTCGGAGGTCCAGGGACGCGACCAGGGTATCGCTCCACGGCCGTGCCTGGAGACGTGATCGTCCCCCGCCGGCTCGCTCCCTAATCTCGGAACAGCCGGGTCTGGTTCACCCCACCGGCCAGAAGCGACGCCGGCGGTCTGAGCCTGGCCGAATCGTTCGGCATCGGCGCCATCTTCGTCAGCCGCGCCGGCGACGACTACGTGCACTCGGCGACATTCGCCTTCGAGGCATCGGTCATCGAAAAGAACCCGCACTGAGTCTTCTCGAGCGCCGACGTGCGTGCGACGCTACCGGCCGAAAAACGTCGTTTTCCATCACCTTCGGTCCATCCGAAGAACGAGGGCAACACACTCGCCCCAGACCCGCCCCCTCGAATCTCGCGGTCTGCACACCGAACCGGCATGCGACTGAGACCTTGGTCATATTCTTGCTGCAATATGATGGGGTGTCGTGACCGACCCGAGGCGCCGAGGGGCGCTCCAACGTCGCGAAGCGGCGACACCCCGGGATCGACGACTTGCAGTCGTCCTCTTCCGCCGGCCTGCCGGCCAGCGAACTCGGGCTCGACGCGACGATCCCGCAAGCCGCATCGAACCAATTTTGGACGAACGGATCAACGACGAACGGATCAACAATGCTCGCCTTTCACGAGGAGGCTGCAAGACATGCACGGAATCAATCGGAAGAGCAACAAGACGCCGATCCGGGGATTCACCCTGATCGAGGTCATGATCGTCGTCGCCGTGATCGGTATCCTCGCCGCCATCGCACTGCCGGCATATCAGGACTATACCGTTCGCAGCAAGGTCAGCGAGGGGATCGGCTTCGCGTCGGCGGCCAAGATCGCGGTGGTGTCCGCCTACAGCAACAAGAGCTTGCCCTTAAACAATGCCGAGGCGGGACTGCCCGAGCCCGAGCAGATAAATAGCCGGCATGTCAAGGAGGTCACCATTAATAAAGATGACGTTGAGGAAGAGCGCGGCGACATCTGGGTGACGTTCAATACTGTCATTCCGCAACTCAGCGGCAAAAGCGTTGTCCTGGCTGCTACGGAGCGTGGCGGCGCGATCGATTGGTGTTGTTATAGCCCGGATATCGAAACGCGGTATATGCCGGCGTCTTGTCGGGATAGTGAAAGGTGCGGACCAAAAAGCGAGAATGTCGTACCCGCCGTACCCGCCGTACCCGTCGAACCTGTCGAACCTGTCGAACCTGTCGAACCTGTCGTGCCCGTCGTACCCGTTACCCCCCCTGAAATCGTCGAACCCGATTGTAAACAAGCCGGCAAGAGCCAAAACTGCAAGGTCAATAAAGGCGAAGAATGCCCCAGCGGATATGTTGAGGCAAAGGATAAGGGTAAAGATCAGGGCTTCACGGTCTGTAAGCCGAAGAAAAAGTGATCTTCAGCTCCCGGTCGTCCGTCAGTGCGGCGGCGGAAGAAGAGGACTGCAAGTCGTCGATCCCGGGGTATCGCCGCTTCGCGACGATTGCCGGCGTGCGCTTTCGGTCAGTCGGATTAAGGTCCGATACGGCTAGGCAGGGCTTGCGGCGGACGCGGCCGACTCACGCAGATCCGACGAATGCCGCCCGAATGGTTCGTATGATTTTCCTTAAAACCGCGTCCCTCACAGTCCTCGTGGAATCCAACACAGTGAACCCCGCTCAACCCAGGACCGTGGCCAAGGGGACGCGGTTTAAGTACATGTGGGCGACAACCGTATCCGCTGATTTTGTCTCGGCTCGGCCCAGATGACGCGGCGGCACTCGTTGAAACCGAGCGTATGGGTCAGCAGGTACTGTCCCGGATCCAACGTGAGAGAAAACGCCTCGTTGCGCCCGATGCGATAGATCTCTTGGCCGTCGAGCACGACACGCATGGTAGCGAACCAGCCGGCCAGCGATCCGTCTCGATAGAGCGTGATGTTTGCGGCTTCGGATGGGTTCGTCACGGTCGGCAAGTTGCCCGACTGCCCACCCGTCGCACAACCCGTGACCAACGCGACGCTCGCGATGGCGCTGATCAAACCAAGCCTGAGACTGCTCATTTCGATACCCTTTCCGTTTGCTCCTCGACGCGGGCTTCGTTCCGATCCCAGCCCGAGATCCCGATAGATGCGTAAGGCCGAGTCCGCGTTATCCTTCGGGGGGAGATCCACGCACAATGCTCAACGGCCGCGCAACGCGTCGGGATCATGCACGCATCCCCCGCGCAAGGTCAAAACCAATCGACCGGAGTCAGGCAGATGAACAGCACGCCGTCGGGCCACGACACGCCGCCCCTCATCATGGGCATCCTCAACGTGACGCCCGACAGTTTCTCCGACGGCGGCCGTTATTCGGAAACCGCCGTTGCCGTGGAACATGCCCTCGCGATGATCGACGAGGGCGCCGACATCATCGACATCGGCGGGGAGTCCACCCGCCCCGGCTCGCAGCCGGTTCCCGCCCCGGAGCAAGAGCGCCGGGTGATTCCGGTGATCCTGCGCCTGCGCGAATGCGTACCCAGAAGCACGGCGATCAGTATCGACACCACCTCCGCTCGGGTAGCCGAGGCCGCGCTCGACGCCGGTGCCGACTGGATCAACGACACCTCCGCCGGACGCGACGATCCGGCCATGCTCGCCTTGGCGGCTGAACGAGCCGTGCCGATCGTCTTGATGCATCGTCAAGGGACGCCCGAGGCGATGCAGCAGGATCCGCGCTACGCCGATGTGGTTGCAGAGGTTCGTGACTTTCTCGCCGAGCGTATTGACGCGGCATTGGCCGCAGGGGTGATGACGGACAAGATCCTGACCGACCCGGGCATCGGGTTCGGCAAAACGCTCGAGCACAACCTCACGCTCATGGGCGGTTTGGACGAACTGGTCCGTCTCGGGCCGGCCGTTCTGCTCGGGACAAGCCGCAAGCGCTTCCTGAGCACCATTTGTCGGGAGCCCGACCTTACCGCACTCATGCCCGCAACCTGCGCAACCACGACCATCGGCGTCCTGGCCGGCGTGAAGGTCTTTCGGGTACATGATGTCGCCGGCAACCGCCAAGCGGCGGACGTGGCTTGGGCCATCCGCGGTACTCGGGGCTGAACGACGGAGCCGCTATCGCGCGGAGCGCGATGGCCTTCAGACTGCGGAATCGCCTCCCGGAACAACGCGACGACCGCTCTCGCGGATATACCGGATGCGGGCAAGCTCGACGTCGTCGATGGCGAACGCCTTGCCGAAGCCTTTCACATAGCGCCCGCGCTCCGGATGCAATCGCAGGAGATGAAAGTCCGCCAAGGTGCGCAAGGTCTTGACCAGTCCGCCGAAGCGGGTCTCGAACAGGTCAAGGACGCCCTCGTACCCATCTCTGTCGCGCGCGATCTCATCGACCCGGCATTGGAAGGTGAGCCGTCGACGCACGAACGGGTGCGCGGCCGCCGCCTCGTCCTCGATGAAGAGCACGCTGACCCGGCCCGTTTCGATCAGGTTGGCGGTGTGCGTCGAAAGCGCACTCACGAAGACGTAGAGGTCGCCGTCCACCTCCAGATAGGGCGCGTAGCTCGCCTCGGGTTCGCCGTCCGGACCGCGGGTCGCCATCGCGAGCGTCGAAAATCCGGCGCGAAACAGCTGAAGCTCCTCGTAGATCGCATCGAGATCGGGCGAGAAGGATGACGCGTCGGTGCTCGGCTCGCTGGACATGATCGGGGTGTGATTCTCGGGTGGATGGTGAATCGGCGTGACCGAGGCCCACCGGGTCGTTCGCGGGAGCGGGCTGAACCGCGCCAGCTCCTGCAGCCGTCGGAGCTGGCGCGGCCAAGCCACTCCAACAGATGACGCATACCGCAACGGGCGCGGTTTACGCTCAATTGCCGACCGGGCGTCTCGCCCTGGAACGTTCGGGGAATCAAGGGCAGAATCGCCCTGCAGACGGTGCAGTGATCGCTGCACGACCGCATCGCTCGGAACAATCCATCCGAACCGAGACTCGCGTCAAGCGCCGATCGGCCGGCCGAGCTCCGATTCCATCGCCCAGGAGACCGCCCGATGTCGCTGATCCGTCGCACTACGCTCATGTTCCTCGTGCCATGCCTGGCCTTCATCGTCGGCGCACAGGCCGTCTTCGCCGGGGCGCCCGAAGGCGGGGATGAAACATCGAGCCTGCACATCACCGGGGCACTGAGCTACAGGGCGCGCATCGCCCTGCCGCCGGACGCCCTGGCAATCGTCGAGCTCAGCGACCCGACCGTGCCGGGCGGGCGCTTGGTCGCCGAACAGAGAATCGCTCTGGATGGCCGCCAGGTCCCGATCCCGTTCGCACTCGTCGTCGAGCGGGCCGCGCTGATCCCGGACCAGTCCTATTCAGTCCGCGGCGCGGTCCTGTCCGGCGGTCTGGCGGCCTGGATCACGGACGAGGTCCCGCTCGATCCTTCGGTCGAGTCGCTCGATCTCGGGACCATCATGATGAGCCCCTACGAGCCGATCCCCTTCGCGAGCGAGCTCGTCTGCGGAGACCAGCGAATCCGTGTCGGGTTTCTGGAGGATCGCATGCGCCTTCAGGTCGGCGATCGGACCTTTGATCTGAGACAAGCGGTCTCGGGCTCGGGCGCCCGCTATGTCGCACTCGCGGATCCGACCACATCCTTCTGGGGCAAGGGGGATCGCGGGATGCTCGAGATCGCGGGCACGGCCTATCCGGAATGTATCCCGGTCGAGACCACGACGGCACCCTTTCGCGCCACCGGCAACGAGCCTTTTTGGAGCCTCGAGCTCACCGACAAGCGGGTCGAGCTGAACACGGACATGGGGGAGACCCGGATCAATGTCGCGCTGACCGAGCAGGAGCTGCTCGAGGACGGGCGCCGCTATCGCAATCTGATCGAAGACGGCGACCTCGTCGTCAGCATCTTCGACCGGCCTTGTGTGGACACCATGAGCGGCATGCCGCATCCCGCGACGGTCGAGATCCAGCTTGACGATCGCAAACTCGCTGGCTGCGGCGGTGACCCGGCCGCGCTGCTGCAGGGACCCGAATGGGTCGTCGAGGACATCGGCGGAGGCGGCATCATCGATCGTTCCCGCGTGACGCTGAACTTCGGCGCCGACGGACGTCTTTGGGGTCGGGCCTCCTGCAATACCTATCAGGGCGAATACACCCTGACCGGCGAGACGCTGACACTCGCACTCTCGGCAACCACCATGATGGCCTGCGCGCCCGCCCTGATGGATCAGGAGCGCAACGTCTTCGATTTGCTTGCTCGGATCAGAGCCTTCGAAGTGGATCCTACCGGCGCCTTGATCCTGAAGGCCGACGACGGGCGGACCCTGTTGGCGCGTCGCGGTTAAACCGCGCCCGTTGCGATATACGTCGTGTGTTGGATTGACTTGACCGCGCCGGCTCCGACAACTGTCGGAGCCGGCGCGGCTTAGGTCGGTTTCGGAAAAGGATCTGCGGACGTGTCGAGGCGAATCAATTCGCCCCTAAAGATCAGCGCAGTGTGGAAAGCGTGAATGCACCGCGAACGTCGCCCACCTCGTAGCCTCGCGCCTGATCCTCGGGATAGTTCTCCGCGAGGGCCACGCCCACGTTGGCATTCACGATCTTGCCGTGGCACGAAAGACAGAGCTGAACGGTCGGAATCGCCTTCATGACACGCAAGCGATTGCCCTCGTCGGATTCGACGACCTCGGCAACCGTCATGGTCGCGACATCCTCGCCGGCCACCTTGCGCTCGTCGAACTGCACCAACACCGCGCGCTCCCACGCGTCGGGCGCGTTCAATTCGGCATTGCGGAGTTTCAAACTCGTGCGGCCGACCGTCCAGCCGGATTCCTCGGAGATCTCGGCCGCAATCGCGGGGGCACGCTCCCGGCAAACCTTCACCGCATTCTGAGGGCCTCCATCCGTCATCGCCGCCTTCAGCTCTTTTTGCAGCGTCGTCCCAAAGCGCTCCACCAGCGCCTTCGCCTCGGCGAGGTCGGCATCCTGAACGCCTTCCTGCGCAAGACCGGCAGTTGCAGCAAGAATCAATGGAAACGACATGAAGGGGCACTTGTGCATCGCGCAGCTCCCGATCGATTGAAATGAAGACCCACGTCCGGGCGTTCCGGAGCGGCCGAGCCTATTGTGACCCGCGTTCGATGACCCGGCCAAGCCGGTCGCGAAGCCCCCTGGATCGACGACTTGCAGTCGTCCTCTTCCGCTGGCCTGACGGCCAGCGAGCTCGAAACGGCCAACCCGAAAGGGCCTAACCATGCCACCGACACGGCAATTGACCCACTCGGCTTGCTGCAGGGCAACAATGATGCGGATAATGTGGGATTCGTGACGGCCTGACAGAGAGTAAGTCGACGATGACGACGGCAGAACGGCAATTACTGAGCGGTGACGACGCGGTGGCCCTGGCCGCCCTTCATGCGGGGGTGCGCCTCGGGACCGGCTATCCCGGCACACCCTCGACCGAGATCCTGGAGACCTTCGACCGCCTCGGCGGGCGCGCACAGTGGTCGCCGAACGAGAAGGTAGCGCTGGAGGTCGCACTCGGAGTCGCCTTCGCCGGGGCGCGAACCCTGGTGACCATGAAGCATGTCGGGCTGAACGTCGCGGCCGATCCGCTCTTTACCGCGACCTATACCGATGTCGAGGGCGGCCTGGTGATCGTCTCCGCCGACGACCCCGGGATGGCCTCCAGCCAGAACGAGCAGGACAACCGGCATTACTCACGCGCTGCGGCCATTCCGACCCTTGAGCCCATCGATTCTCAGCAGGCTTACGATTTCACTTTTTTGGCGTTCGAGATCTCCGAGCGCTGGAAGATCCCGGTCCTGCTGCGGATCACCACGCGGGTCTGTCATTCCAAGACCATCGTGGAGCCGCGTGCGCCGGTCTCGGATTTGGCCGATCCGTCCTTCGAGCGCAAGATCCCGACGCGCGTCATGATCCCCGCCTACGCCAAGCCGGCACATCATCGCCTGCGCGCCAAGCTCGCCGAGATCGCCGCCTGGAACGAGGCCGAGGGCCCGATCCGGCTGGATGTCGGCAACGCCGAGCTCGGGGTCATTTCGACCGGGATCTGTGCCGTGCATGCACGCGAGGCGGCCCCGGAGGCAAGCCATCTGACCCTGGGCATGACCTATCCGCTGCCGATGGAGCGCATCCGCGCCTTCGCCGAAGGGGTGGAGCGTCTCCTCGTCATCGATGAGGGCGATCCCGTCTTGGTCGACGCGCTTCGCGCCGCCGGCATCGCGGCCGAAGGCAAACCCGAGATGTATCGCTTCGGCGAGCTGGATGTCGCACGCGTGCGCCGCATCCTGGTCGGGGACACCAGCCCGGAGCCCGTCCCGCCCAAGGGCAAGCCGCCCGAGCTCTGTCAGGGCTGCGCCCACCGCGAGGTGTTCCAAGCGCTCGGGGAGCTCGGCTGTATCGTCTCCGGGGACATCGGCTGCTACACCCTCGGCGTCCTTCCGCCCTTCTCGGCGATGGATACCTGCGTCTGCATGGGCGCGAGCATCGGCGTCGGCTTGGGTCTGCGCCATGTGCTGCCCGAGGATCAGGCGCGACGCGTGGTCAGCGTGATCGGGGACTCGACCTTCGTGCATTCCGGCCTCACCGGGATCGCCGAAATGGTCTACAACCCGCCGGCGACGGGCCATCTGGTGATGATCCTCGACAACGGCACGACCGCGATGACCGGCCTTCAGGAGCATCCGGGGACCGGACGCCTGCTCGATCACTCCACGACCAACAAGCTCAGCTTCGAGGGCATCGCGCGCGCCATGGGCGTGCAGAACGTGCAGGTCGTGGAGACGACGGACAAGAGCGTCTCGCTGAAGGACGTCATCGCCGAGCTGCTCGCCAAACCCGAGACCTCGCTCCTGATCACCCGCCAGCCCTGCGTCCTGGCCGCACCCAAGATCCGCTTCTACGACAAGGCCGCGGCCGAGTCGGCGCGTGGGCAGACCTGCTCCGCAGATATCGCGGACTGAATTCAGATCGGAGAGACACTGATGGAGAAGGTGAAGAACATCGTCATCGCCGGACTCGGCGGCCAGGGGGTCCTCACGGCCTCCGATATGCTTGCCGAGGCGGCGTTTCGTGCCGGATTCGATGTCAAGAAGAGCGAGCTGCACGGCATGAGCCAGCGCGGCGGCTCGGTGAGCAGCGACGTGCGCTACGGCGAGCAGGTCCTCAGCCCGATGGTCCCGGCCGGGGAGGCGGACGTCCTGCTGGTCCTGGAAGCGACCCAGATCGAGATCAATCGCCCGATGCTGCGCACCGGGGGGGTCCTGATCGATCCGGGCCTGCTGCCGGAAGGCGCTCTCAAGAACAAAAAGAGCCTCAATGTCGCCCTGCTCGGCGCCGTCTCCACGGTGCTGGACATCCCCCAAGAGCACTGGATGGCGGCCATCTACGCCAATCTGGCCGAGAAGCTCCACAAGGTCAACGACCAGGCCTTCGCATTGGGTCGCGAGGCCGCGCTCAAGGGCTCGATCGCCCGACACCATTAAACCGCGCTAAACCGCGTCCAGAGCGAAATGCGTGGTTTTCATTGTACGTTTGGCTCCGGAGATATCCTTGATCCCGGTGAGACGCGGTTTAGAATTTAAAATTTCTTTTAATACTTCAAACCGCGCCACCTCCAACAATCGTCGAGTCTGCCAGGCCGATCCCATCCCAAAACATCACAAACCGCGCCGGGCGCGGTTTAAGCGAGGACCAAGATGCTGACAGAGCTCTGGAACGACGCCGAGGGCGGTTTTCACCCGGCCAGCGCGCCCGACTTCCTGCCGAAGACGGCGCTCGTACAGGTGCAGCTGCGACGGCTGCGCGCGGTCGTGTCGCTTGCCTACGACAATGTCGCGCTCTTTCGCGCACGGATGGAAGAGCGCGGCCTGACCCCGGACTCGATCCAACGGCTCGACGACATCCAGCAGCTCCCCTTCACGGTCAAGGCCGACCTGCGCGACACCTATCCCTTCGGCCTCTTCGCCACGCCCATGAGCGACGTGGTCCGGCTGCATGCCTCTTCCGGCACCACCGGCAAGCCGATCGTCGTCGCCTACACCCGCGAGGACGTCGGCGTCTGGTCCGAAGTCATGGCGCGCACCCTCGCCTGTTGCGGGCTGCACCGCGGCGACATCCTGCAAAACGCCTTCGGCTACGGGCTCTTCACCGGCGGACTCGGCGCCCACTACGGCGCGGAGGCCCTCGGGGCGACCGTCGTCCCCATCTCGGGCGGCAACAGCGACCGCCAAATCATGCTGATCCGCGACTTCGGCGTCTCCGCACTCTGCTGCACCCCGAGCTATTTCACCTATCTGATCGAGCGCGCCGCGGAGCTGGGCGTAGATCTGCGCGCGCTTCCCTTGCGCGCCGGCATCTTCGGGGCCGAGCCTTGGACCGACGGGATGCGCGATCACATCGAGGCCGCCGCCGGCATCAAGGCCTACGACATCTACGGTCTGTCCGAGATCATCGGCCCCGGCGTGGCGAGCGAATGCTCGGCCCAAGAGGGTCTG
Source organism: Thiocapsa sp. (assembly GCF_011390875.1). Classification (GTDB taxonomy): domain Bacteria; phylum Pseudomonadota; class Gammaproteobacteria; order Chromatiales; family Chromatiaceae; genus Thiocapsa. The sequence continues at coordinate 3,934 of NZ_JAABRP010000115.1, read as the reverse complement.
CACATCTTCGAGGATCATTTCTATCCCGAGATCATCGACCCGGAGACGGGCGAGGCCCTGCCCGACGGCGAGGAAGGCGAGCTGGTGCTCACCACCCTGAGCAAGAAGGCAATGCCGATGATCCGCTACCGGACACGCGACATCACCTCGCTGATCAGCGAGCCCTGCGAATGCGGGCGCACCATCCGACGCATGCGGCGCATCGGGCGGCGCTCGGACGACATGTTCATCATCCGCGGCGTGAACGTCTTCCCGTCCCAGGTCGAGGCGGCCCTACTGGCGGTCGAGGGCACGCTCCCGCACTACCAGATCATCCTCACCCGCGATCAGGGTCTCGACCAGATGACGGTCGAGGTCGAGGTGACGCCCGAGGTCTTCAGCGACAAGATCCGCGCACTCGAGGACGTTCGTGCGCGTCTGGCCAAGGCAATCGAGCACATCCTCGGCATCCGCGTCGGACTGCGTTTGGTGGAGCCGCGCAGCATCGCGCGCAGCGAGGGGAAGGCGAAGCGGGTGATTGATCGGCGCTGAATCGCGTCCCTTGAGCCGCTCGGATGACTCGGCCGCCGAACAAACCACTCAAGTAATCAGAAGACCACGGGGACGCGAAGCATGAAGCTGCAACAACTCTCGCTCTTTCTGGAGAACCGCCCGGGACGCCTCGGTGCGCCTCTGGAGGCGATCGCGAAGGAAGGCATCAATATCCTGACGCTCTCGCTCGCGGATACCGCACAGTTCGGCATCCTGCGCCTGATCGTCCGTGAATGGGACAAGGCCAAGCAGGTCTTGGAGGACGCCGGATGGGTGGTCAACCTGACCGAGGTGGTCGCGGTCGATGTGCTCGATCGGCCGGGCGGCCTCGCCGATGCGCTGGCGGTTCTGGAAGGTGCCGGACTGAACATCGAGTACATGTATGCCTTCTCGGTGCGGCGCGACGACAAGGCGATCCTAATCTTCCGCTTCGAGGATCCCGATCGGGCGATCCAGGTTCTGGTGGAGAAGGGGCTGCATGTGGTGGATGGGGATGAGCTGCTGAGCGTTGTCTCCGGCTGAACCACGTCCCTTTGGGATATGCACTCTCGTCGAGTGGGGTCGCGCTTGCGTGAATCTGCGGCCGCGGCGGCAGACGCGGTTCAGGATGTTCGATCGATTGCGGGATGAGGTTGGGTGAACAAGCGCAGCGCAGTCCATCGGACACCCGCGTTCATTAGACCGGCCACCAACCTTTAGCGACTCGTGACACCCGCTCCGTGGTGTCGCGCATGCCCTGTGGCGCTCGGCGCCAAGTGCCGCAATGGCCGCAGATATAAGACAAGGCCCGCCGGACGGTGGCACGGAGATCAGCGGACGTCGCGTTTACCCGTGCTCCCTGCCCGGCCCCTGGCTCGAGCTTCGGGCTTGAATATCGATTATCGGCTCGGCAGGTTCCGCGCCGGGGCACACTTATCAACGGATCGAGGATCATGGCCGCGCAGACTCATCAGGCCCATCGGCACGCCGAACACCGCATCTGGGATCCGGATGCCGAGACCCTGCCGCGTGACGGAATCGAGGCGATGCAGCTCGAGCGTTTGCGCGAGCTGGTGGCGCGGGTCGCCCGGGTGCCCTTCTACCGCGATCACTTCGCCCATCGCGAGATCGGGACGCACAGCATCCGCTCGCTCGCCGACGTGCGTCGTCTCCCCTTGACCACCAAGGACGATCTGCGCCGCCAGCAGCCGCTCGGATTCCTGGCCGTACCGCGCAAGGATCTGGCCCGCATCCACGGATCCTCCGGGACGACCGGGCGGCCCACCTTCGTCGCCTATACGGCGCGTGATCTCGAAACCTGGTCGAATCTCTGCGCGCGCTTCCTGGTCGCCGGCGGGCTCAGGCCCGAGCACACCGCTCAGGTCGCCTTCGGCTACGGCCTCTTCACCGGCGGCTTCGGACTGCACTACGGCATCGAGCGTGTCGGCGCGGCCATCATCCCGGCGGCGGCGGGCAACACGCGTCGCCAGATCGAGATCATGCGCGACCTGGATCCCGAGGTCCTGATCTGTACCCCGAGCTATGCCCTGACTATCGCGGATTCGGCGCGCGAGCTGGGGATCGATCCGCGCTCTCTACCGATCCGCTTCGGCCATTTCGGCGGCGAGCCCTGGACCGAGGACATGCGGCGCGAGATCGAGGATCAGCTCGACATCGCCGCCTTCAACAATTACGGTCTCTCCGAGGTGATCGGTCCCGGCGTCAGCGGGGAGTGCCCCGAGCGCACCGGGATGCACATCCAGGAGGATCATTTCCTGGTCGAGTGTCTGGACCCGGAGACCCTGGAGCCGGTGCCGGAAGGCGAGCCCGGCGAGCTGGTGATCAGCACGCTCACCCGCGAGGCGATGCCGCTGATCCGTTATCGCACGCGCGACATCGCGCGCCTCTATCGGGAGCCTTGTGCCTGCGGGCGACGTACGACGCGCATGAGCCGCGTCACCGGGCGCACCGACGACATGCTGATCATCCGCGGCGTCAACGTCTTCCCCTCCCAGATCGAGGAGGCGCTGCTGCGTGTGGAGGGCACCACGCCGCACTATCTCATCGAGGTCTCCCGACCCGGCACGCTCGACGAGGTTCACGTCAAGGTCGAGATCCGACCCGAGCTCTTCTCCGACCGGATGGACCGCATGCAGGCGCTCTGCGAGCGAATCAGCCGCGAGATCAACACGGTCGCCGGCATCCGCGCCCATGTCGACCTGGTCGAGCCGCGCAGCATCGAGCGCTTCGTCGGCAAGGCCAAGCGGGTGCTCGACCGACGCAATCTGGGCGAATAGTCCTATCCGGACGCGCGCTCCATCGATTACCCTGTTTGCGCGTTTGGACGCCTGCGCCGTCGTTTCGGCGCATCGAAAACAATCCAGTCACCGCAGAGGAATAAGCATGATGAATCAGCAAGGCTCGAGCATCGGGCGTCAGCCGGTCATGACCCGTCGTCTCGGGCTCGCCCTCGCTTTGGCGGCACTGCTGCCGGTGTCCGCAGCGATCGCGGACGACGAGGGTTATTACGTCGAGACGATCAATCGCAGCTCGGGTGTTATGGGAGAAGCGGCGAGCGAAGACCTGTCCAAGACCTACCTGGCCTACGATAAGATGAAGGTAGTCAACGAGGGCCCCGATGCCACCGACATGATCATGGATCCGACGGCCGGCACCATCGTCTTCATCAATCACGCCGAGAAGGAGTATCTCCCGATCGACGTCAAGTCCGTGATGGAGAGCATGTCGGGCCCGGCCGCCGAGCAGATGCGCGCCATGATGGGCGAGATGACCGTAAAGGTCGAGGCGACCGGCGAGACCAAGAAGATCGGGGACTGGGACACCAAACAGTATCGGGTCACCAAAACCGGCATGATGGGTGTGGATCAAGAGATCTGGGCAACCGAGGACGTGGACCTCGACGTGACCCGCTACACCGACATGATGAGCCTCTCCGGCCCCGGCGGCATGCTGGCCAATTCACCGGCCGGCGTCGCCCAGCGTGAAGAGATGAGCAAGATCAAGGGCTATCCCATCCTGACCAAGACCAAGATGGAGATGATGGGCACCACGATGGAGACCGAGACCGAGGTCACCGTGATTCGCAAGGAGGCCATCCCTGCCGACATCTTCGAGATCCCGCAGGGCTACGGCGAGCGCGACATGTCGATGCAGATGCCTCCGCCGGGCGCTGGACATCCCTAATCCAGTAAGGCCCGGTCGAGCGAGCATCGCCGGGCCGGCGTCTACCCCGACCGAGCAACCTCGAGGGTTGCCTTCGGCCGGGGCCTCGCTCATCCCCCGCGTGATCCCGAATTCGGACCGAAGCGTCGACCCGAGGCGAGTTCAGGTCAAGCGTTGAAACATGTCAGGCGCGACATCCGCAGATGTCGCTCCATCCCTGCAAACGTGCGTCAGTTGGTCA
>NZ_JAABRP010000114.1 GCF_011390875.1 Thiocapsa sp. | reverse complement strand
GACCGTTCGTTCGAGGTCAAGCAGGCCGCGGTCGATGTGATCGCCGCCGGCGGGGACCCGCGCGCGGCGACGCTTCTCGAAGCCCTTTTGGGCGGTGACCTCTTTGCCCGCGAGTCCGATCGGCGCCCGGTCCTGGTCGCACCTGCTCCCGGCGGGTACCGGCTCACCGATGCACTCGACGGCAGCGATCTCGGCGAGGTCGAGCGCGGCGCGGTGAAGAAGATCACGATCAACAACCGCATGCGCAACCAACTGCGCACGGCGATTGCCGCCCTCACGCTGGCGAGTCCCGATCCGGCGATTCGTCTCAAGGCCGCGCAGCAAATGCTGGGTGATGCCAACCCGATCGTCCTCGAGGCGGTTCGCGAACAGCTCGAGCGCGAGGACGATCAGCGCGTGCGCGATTATCTCGATCTGAGCCTGGCGCTGGCGAGTCTGCGCGACGAGGATCCCGCGGCCCGGCTCGTCGCAGTGAACACGCTTTCCGGGAGTCTCTATCCGGACTCGCGAAACGCCCTGACCAAGCTACTGAATGACGAGCCCGATCCGGAGGTGCGTGCGGCTGCCGAGCGTTCACTCGCCGCGATCGAACAGAAGCTCAAGCTCAACGCGGCGGCGGAGACGCTCTTCTTCGGGCTCAGTCTCGGCTCGGTCCTGGTGCTCGCGGCCATCGGTCTGGCGATCACCTTCGGGGTCATGGGCGTGATCAACATGGCCCACGGCGAGCTGATCATGATCGGGGCCTATACCACCTATCTCGTCCAGCTGGCGATGCCCGGATTCCTCGATTACTCGTTGTTCGTCGCCATCCCGGCGGCCTTCGTGGTCGCGGGGTTGCTCGGGGTTCTGATCGAGCGCACCGTCATCCGCTTTCTCTACGGCCGACCGCTCGAAACCCTGCTGGCCACCTTCGGCATCAGCCTGATCCTTCAGCAACTGGTGCGCACGACCATCTCGGCCCAGAACGTGGCGGTGCAAAATCCGTCCTGGATGAGCGGTGCGCTTCAGATCAATCCGGCGCTCGCCCTGACCTACAACCGGCTCTACATCCTGATCTTCGCCTTGATGGTCTTCGTGGCCCTGCTGCTGATCCTCAAGCGCACCGCCTTGGGGCTGCAGGTGCGCGCGGTCGCTCAGAATCGGGCGATGGCGCGCTCGATGGGCGTGCGCTCGGCGCGGGTCGATGCGCTCACATTCGGGCTAGGCGCCGGGGTGGCGGGGGTGGCCGGTGTCGCCTTGTCCCAGCTCACCAACGTCGGCCCCAACATGGGGCAGGCCTACATCATCGACTCCTTCATGGTCGTGGTCTTCGGCGGGGTCGGGAATCTCTGGGGGACGCTGGTTGCCGGCTTGACCCTGGGCGTTGCGAACAAGCTGATGGAGCCCTGGGCCGGCGCGGTGCTTGCCAAGATCCTGGTGCTCGTCTTCATCATCCTCTTCATTCAGAAGCGCCCGCGGGGACTCTTCCCCCAACGCGGACGCGCGGCGGACGGGTAAAGAGGTCAATCGGATTCAGAGATCCGTGGTGAGTTTGAAGGTCGGTTGACGCTGCGCCGGCCCGGCCACACAGTGCGTTTTGCCTGGTTTCGGAGACTTGAGATATGGGTGTGGTCAGGATCATGAAGGGCGACAAAGGCGGACAGGCGATGCTGGCCGTCCTGCTGGTCGTGGCGGTCGTGGTACCGATCCTGAATCTGGTGGTGCCCGAGTCCAGCCCCTGGCATGTTTCCACCTACACGGTGACCCTGCTCGGTAAGTATCTGACCTACGCGCTGCTCGCCGTCGCGGTCGATCTGGTCTGGGGTTATCTGGGCATCCTGAGTCTGGGCCATGCCGCCTTCTTCGGTCTCGGCGGCTACGCGATGGGCATGTATCTGATGCGTCAGATCGGCGACCGCGGGGTCTACGGTCACCCGGTGCTGCCGGACTTCATGGTCTTCCTGAACTGGTCGGAGCTGCCCTGGTTCTGGCAGGGCTTCGACCTCTTCTGGTTCGCCGCGCTCATGGCCATCCTGGTCCCCGGGACCTTGGCCTTCATCTTCGGCTATCTCGCCTTTCGCTCGCGGGTCACCGGTGTCTATCTCTCCATCATGACCCAGGCCCTGACCTATGCCCTGATGCTCGCCTTCTTCCGCAACGAGATGGGCTTCGGCGGCAACAACGGTCTGACCGACTTCAAGGACATCCTGGGCTTCGATCTGAAGAGCGATGCGACCCGGATCGGGCTCTTCCTCGCCTCGGCGGGCGCCTTGGCGCTCGGCTATCTGGCCTGCCGCTGGATCGTCACCTCGCGGCTCGGGCGTGTCGCGGTCGCGATCCGCGACGCCGAGGCCCGCACCCGCTTCATCGGATACCGGGTCGATCGGGTGAAGCTCGCCATCTTCACCTTCTCGGCGATGCTCGCGGGCGTGGCCGGGGCGCTCTATGTCCCGCAGGTCGGCATCATCAATCCGGGCGAGTTCTCGCCGCTCAACTCCATCGAGCTGGTGATCTGGGTGGCCATCGGCGGTCGGGCGACGCTCTACGGCGCCGTCATCGGCGCCATCCTGGTCAACTACGGCAAGACCTATTTCACCGGCGCCTTCCCCGAGGCGTGGCTCTTCGCCCTGGGTGCGCTCTTCGTCATCGTCACACTCTTCCTGCCCAAAGGGATCGCGGGCCTGGTCGGCATGATCAGGACCTGGCGACGATCGCGATCCACTGCCGGGCCTCGGGCGGAGGCGGCACCATGAAACCGGTCGAGCAGCTCCGCGAATCCATGCGCAAGGACCGGCAATGGAGCTTCATGTACTCCATGCTGGATCTTGAGCTGGATGTCAGCCAGGGCGTGATCCTCTATTTGGAAGATGTCAGCGTCAGCTTCGATGGCTTCAAGGCGATCAATAGCCTGAACTTCTACGTCAACGCCGGCGAGCTGCGCTGCGTGATCGGCCCCAACGGTGCCGGCAAGACGACCATGATGGACATCATCACCGGCAAGACCCGTCCGGATACGGGCAGCGCCTATTTCGGGCGGACCATCGATCTACTGCGACTCTCCGAGCCCGAGATCGCCGCGCTCGGGATCGGCCGCAAGTTTCAGAAGCCGACGGTCTTCGAGTCCCACAGCGTCTTCGAGAACCTCGAGCTCGCGATGGCCGGCGACAAACGCGTCTTCCCGACCCTGTTTGCGCGAATCAGCGGCGAGCAACACGACCGCATCCACGAGGTTTTGGGGATCATCGGTCTTCAGGAACAGACCCAGCGCGAGGCCGGCGCACTCTCGCACGGCCAGAAACAATGGCTCGAGATCGGCATGTTGTTGATGCAGGATCCCCATCTGCTGCTGGTCGACGAGCCGGTCGCGGGCATGACACACCAGGAGATGGACCGCACGGCGGAGCTGCTGCTCTCGCTGGAGGGCAAGCATTCCGTAGTGGTCGTCGAGCACGACATGGATTTCGTCCGCTCCATCGCCAAGCGCGTCACCGTCCTGCATCAGGGCTCGGTCCTCGCCGAAGGCAGCATGGACGAGGTGCAGAACGACCCGCGCGTGGTCGAGGTCTATCTGGGGGAGTAATCCCGATGGGGATCACCTCCTGTATCCTGTTCGAGACGGCGCGCCATGCGCGCGAACGCCCTCGGAGGCCACGCGATGACGACGGACTACGATCAAGACTTCTATGCCTGGTCGCGAGAGCAGGCCAGCCTGCTGCGCTCCGGTCAGTACGGGCGACTGGATGTCATGCACCTCGTCGAGGAGATCGAGGACTTGGGAAAGCGGGAACGCCGTGCATTGGAAAGTCGGCTCGCGGTCTTGCTGGGCCATCTTCTCAAATGGCAGTACCAGCCGGAGTATCCGAGCCGCAAATCCTGGCGCGCGACCATCAACACCCAACGCCGCGCGATCGCCAAGCTGCTGGACGAAAACCCGAGCTTGGCCGCTAAACTCGACGAGATCATTCGCGACGCCTATCCGGATGCGGTCGACCTCGCCGTTGCCGAGACGCCGCTGGACTACGATGCCTTTCCGGAGGGCTGTCCCTGGGACCAGGCGCAAATCCGAGGCACCTTCTTGCCCGGCTAAAACGCGACTTGAGCAACATGCGATGTGATCGCTTTGAGCGGACCGCTGATGAGCCCACGACCTCAGCGGGGACGCGTTTTAGGAATTTTTTTCTTTTAGTGACGATTCAGAAACAAGGTGAACGCCTTGATGAACACGTAGGATGGGTAGAGCGTCAGCGAAACCCATCCTCCAAACCGCCGCGTTGTCGGGTGTCGGTCTGATGCGCTTGGCGCGGGCTGGATGGGTTTCGCTTCGCTCTACCCATCCTACTTGTTTCGGTTGTTTTTGAATCCTTCCTTATCTTGAATCGCGTCGACTCCGAGGTTTTTCGGGGCATCGACGCGGCGGCACATGACGACATTGATCATCACCTCGGACGCGATTCAATATGCTTGCGATTTCGGGACTTAATCAGTTCTACGGCGAGAGCCACACCCTCTGGGATCTGGATGTCGAGATCCCGCAGGGTCAGTGCACCTGCGTCATGGGTCGCAACGGCGTCGGCAAGACCACACTGATGCAATGCATCATGGGGCTCCTCCCGTTACGGTCCGGCTCCCTGAGCTATCATGGCCAGGATCTCGCCAGACTCACCGCCGAGCGTCGCGCACCACTTGGGATCGGCTATGTCCCGCAAGGCCGGCAGATCTTCCCGCTGCTGACCGTCGAGGAGAACCTGCGCATCGGTCTCGCCGCGCGGCCCGATCGCGCCAAACAGATCCCGGGCTACATCTTCGAGCTCTTCCCGGTGCTCAAAGAGATGCTCGGGCGTCGCGGCGGCGATCTCTCCGGCGGTCAGCAACAACAGCTGGCCATCGGCCGGGCGCTCGTCATCGACCCCAAGCTCCTGATCCTCGACGAGCCCACCGAAGGCATCCAACCCAACATCGTCCATGAGATCGGCGACATCATCCGCCGTCTCATGACCGACTTAAACCTCACCGTCATCCTGGTCGAGCAGAAGCTCCCCTTCGCCCGCCGCGTCGCCGATCGTTTCATCATCCTCGACCGCGGACGGCTGATGGCGAGCGGGGCGATGCCAGATCTGAGCGAGGAGCTCGTCAAGCAATACCTGACGGTGTGAGTCCTTCAGCGCCCGCGCTGGGTTCGGTTGACTTCGCTCTCGCTCGTCCTCCCTACCGGCCGGTTTTATGAGTCTTTCGTGCTGGCAGTCACTCCTTTACCGGCAGCGCCTCGCGTTTCCGATACACCGTCCCCTGAAAGAGCGCGATCAGCGTCTGCTCCTCGTCGAGGATGCGAATCAGATAGGTGGCGAGCTTGGCGTTGATCGAGACCTCTTCGTCCTCGGCGACGAGTGATCCGCCGCGTGCGGCCGTCATGTAGGAGATGGTCACGTTGATCCCGAGCGCGACCGTGCCGTGTGAGTTGGACGCGACCGCAAAGGCCAGATCGGCAAGGCTGAAGATGGCTCCGCCGTGGACGACTCCGACGGCGTTGCGGTGGTGATCATGGATCTCGAGCTTGGCCTTGGCCCGGCCCGGCGCCATCTCCAGAAGCTCGATACCGACGTGTGCGGCGAAACGGTCCTTGAGAAAGAAGTCCTTCAGCTCGGCCTGGGTTGGCTGAGGGGACCGCTGAGGGTTCGTCATGGGTCTCTCCTTCACGACTGATGGTCCGAATGTCGTCGAGCGGGCATGAAACCCCTTCGCCGGACGCGGTGTCGAAGTATACCCTCACAGGAAAACAGGCAGCCGGATCGGATATCGACCTATGACCCCAGTGAAATACCGCGCCCTCTGGGCGACGCTTCTTTTGCTCCAATCCGCAGTGCTCGTCCCGGCGACGGCGTACAGCGGGCTCAACGAGCCGCAACGCATCATCCAGCAGGTCTCGGACGGCCTGATGCGGGTGCTGCGCGAGGATCGGAATCTGCTCAGGTCCGACCCTGGCTACGTCCATCGTCTGGTCGACGAGCTGTTCTTGCCGCATGTGGACGTCCCGCGCGTCTCGGCCTTAGCGCTCGGACCCTATTGGCGGGATGCGACGCCGGAGCAGCGTCGGGTGTTCCAAGCGGAGTTTCAGCGGCTCTTGATCCAGACCTATGCCTCCGCGCTCGACGCGCTCAGCTCCTGGGATATCCGCTTCCTCCCCATGCAGCTGGAGCCGGGCGCCACGCGCACGCTCGTTCGCACCGAGATCCAGCAGCCGGGCGGGCAGCCCGTGCGAGTGGACTATCGGATGGCCTACAGCGACGGACGTTGGCGCGCCTACGATGTGGCGGTTCAGGAGATCAGCTTGCTGGCCTCGTACCGCAACCAGTTCACCTCGGTGGCGCAGCGTCGCGGCATCGACGGGTTGCTCGAGGAGTTGACCACCCGGAACGACACCCGGCGTTGACCAAAACCGCGCCCTGCGCGGTATGCGTCGTGTGTTGGACTGTCTTGGTCGCGCCAGCTCCAGCGTTCGTCAAGTCTGCCGAGGCCGATCCCATCCAAAAACCTCGCATCCCGCGCAGGGCGCGGTTTAATTAGCGAGCGTCGGTGTGAGTGCAAAACCGCGCAGGTTCCTGGAGAACCGCTCCAACGCCTGAATCCCTGTCGCCTCGGCCTGCTGACACCAATCCTGAAGCGCGCTCAGCAATGCCTCCTGGCTGGGCGTCTTGCGGTCCCAGACCTCCTGCAGGCGCTCGCGAAACTGATAGACGGTGGCGAGCGTCTGATTCTTGGCCAGGATCTGCTCCAAACGGCTGCGAGCGGCGACGTCGAGTCGTTGACCCTCGGTCAGAAGCAGTTTTCGCGTTTGCCTGACCAATCGTCTGCAGTGCTCCGCGTCACGGCATAGCTCCTCGCGCGACACCGGGACCATCACCTCTTTTCCGTAGCGCGCAAAGACGTGCATCCGACTCGTGATCACGGCACGCAGGGTCTCGAGGTCCAATTGCGACTTGCCCGGGACCACCTGCGGGTTGGGTGCGACCCGGCGGACCTTCGCCAGCCGCAGAGCTTTGAGGATTCGGATATACATCCAGCCGATATCGAATTCCCACCATTTCGACGATAGCCGCGCCGAGCTGGGGAAGGCATGGTGATTGTTGTGCAGCTCTTCGCCGCCGATCAGGATGCCCCAGGGAACGATGTTGGTAGAGGCATCCGGCGGCTCGAAGTTGCGATAGCCGAAATAGTGCCCGACGCCGTTGATGACACCGGCAGCGAAGATGGGGATCCAAAGCATCTGAACGGCCCACATCACGATTCCGTAGACGCCGAAGAGAACGATATCCAGGATCAGCATCAGCGCGACGCCTTGCCCGGAAAAGCGGCTGTAGAGCCGACGCTCGATCCAGTCGTCCGGGGTGCCTTGGCCGTAGCGCTCGACGGCCGCACGATCGCTTGCCGCTTGTGCGTAGAGCTCAGCGCCCTCGCCCAAGACCTTGCGTAGGCCCAAGACCTGCGGGCTATGCGGGTCCTCGACGGTCTCGCACTTGGCATGATGACGCCGATGGACGCCGACCCACTCCTTGGTCACCATCCCGGTCGTGAGCCAGAGCCAGAATCGAAAGAAGTGCGAGACCGCCGGATGTAGATCGAGCGCCCGATGTGCTTGTGCACGGTGCAAATAGACCGTCACGGCGACGATGGTGATATGGGTCATGCCGAGAGTGATGAGAACGGCCGACAAGATGTCGACGTCGAGCAATCCGTAGGGCGTCATGGATGTCCTGAAGAAGTGGTGGTGTGCGGATCCGGGCGTGGCCGGTGGCGATCTGGCCCTTTGCCGTTGTCCGGTTAGGGTTTTATTGCGACCGCCCTTTGTAGCATCAGGTTCCCGACCGCGTCCAGATCCGCCCGCCAGCCGGGGGCGAGCCAGGTGGTGGCCAGCGCGTCTGCGATGATCGCCGGTCCAAGCAGCCCGTGCCCTTGGCCGAGGTCCTCACGTGTCCAGCAGGTGACCGGCGTCGGACATCCGTAAGCAGCGGAGCTTCCCGTCGGGTTCCCTCGGCCGGACACGCCGATCGGCGGCAACACAAGATTCGGGATCGGGCCGCGTACGCGCACCCGCAGATTGACCAGCTCGACCGGCAGATCGAGCCGGTGGCCGTAGCGATCCCGGTGCTGCGCGTGAAACGCGGCGATGGTCCCCGCGACACCATCCCAGTGCAGATTGAGCGTGTGGGATTGGCCGCGATAGCGTAGATCGAGCGAGTGCTCGACACGCAGATCAGCGCGGGCCACGCCCTCCTGCTCCAGCTCGGCGATCCCGGACTCGGCGAGCGCGCCAAGCGCCGCCTCGATCTCGCCATCACCGGCCTCGGCGAGCAGTCCGAGGCGCGTCCGGGTCAGGGTTCGCCCGGCCGGGGTCACCAGCATCCCGAGAGCGGATAGGACGCCGGCATGCACCGGGACCAGGGCGCGGGTCATGCCCAACGCCTCGGCCAAGGCGCAGACATGCAGACCGCCGGCACCGCCGAACGAGGTCAGGATGAAATCGCGCGGATCCAGGCCGCGCCGCACCGAGATGACCCGCAGGGCACGGGCCATATGCTCGTCGGCCAGACGGATCACGCCCAGGGCTGCCTCCTCGATCGAGAGCCCCATGGCGTGCGCGAGTCGTGCGAGTGCAGCACGGGCGGCGTCCGCGTCCAACTGCATCCGCCCGCCGAGGAAACCGTTCGGGTCGAGCCGTCCGAGCACTAGATTTGCGTCGGTCACGGTCGCCTCGCGTCCGCCGCGGTCATAGCAGGCCGGTCCCGGGTCGGCCCCGGCGGACTTGGGTCCGACCAAGAGCATGCCGCCGGCATCGAGCTGCGCGATCGATCCGCCGCCGGCTCCGATGGTATGCATGTCCACCATCGGCAGTGCGACGGGGAAGCCGGCGATTCGCCCGTCGGTGGTCAGACGCGGCTCGCCGTCGACTACGGCGACATCCGTGGAGGTCCCGCCCATGTCGAAGGTCAGCAACCGCGCACCACCGGTCTGCGCCGCGGCGAAGGCCGCCCCGGCAAGTCCGCCTGCAGGACCCGAGAGCAGCAGGCGCGCGGTGTGCCGGGCGGCCTGACTCGCCGTGACCGCCTCCCCGCTGCTCTGCATGACCGAGACCCGCGCCCCAGACAGGCCGTCGGCAAGGCGCCCGATATAGCGGGCGACGACGGGTCCGATCCGGGCATTGATCCAGGTGGCGATCCCACGCTCGTACTCGCCGACAAGCGGCAGGACCTCTGAGGAGCGCGCGACGAATAGGCCCTCGGGCATTGCGTCCTCCAAGGCCCGCTCGGCACTGTCGTCCAGATACGAAAAGAGCAGGTTGATCGCGACCGACTCCGGGGCGAGCCGCGCGACCGTCGCCTTCAGCGCGCCCAGGTCGGCCGCGGTCAGGGGTTCGACCCACTGGCCGTCGGCGCCTAGACGTCCGCCGGTCTCGACACAGAGCTCGGGGGGAACCGGCGGGAGACGTGCCGGGGGCTGGAGATCGTAGAGGTCGGGTCGCGCTTGGCGACCGATGGTTAAGAGATCGCCGAGCCCGTGATTGGCGACATAAAGTGTGCGGACACCCTTGCCTTCGAGAACCGCATTGGTCGCCACGGTGCTCCCGTGGATAACGTGCAAAGCTGCGGGATCAAGGCCAAGCTCGGCGATCCCGCGCAGGATCGCCTGCTCGGGCGCCGCCGGTGTCGAGAGGACCTTATGCGTCCGGACCGAGCCGTCGCGCCAGAGCACCAGGTCGGTGAAGGTCCCTCCGGTATCGATGCCGACGATGATCATGGCCGATGATGGTCGCGCTCGAGGGTTGCCAGGGTCGCAGAGCCACAGGCCGACAAGGCTTAGCCGGATCTAGTCGCCGGCCCGGGCGCGGGTGTCGGCCAACGGATCTTCGGCCTCGGCCGGGGGCGGTGCAATCGAGGGCACGCGAAGATGCAGCGCGGCCTTGGCGAGCAGGTGCGCACTGACCGGGGCCGTGATGAAGAGGAAGAGGGTTACCAGGATCTCATGCAGGCTGAGCCCCTCGTCGCGGGTACTGAAATAAAGCACCGATGCGATCAGCAGCGCACCGACGCCGAGCGTCGTCGCCTTGGTCGGGCCATGCAGGCGCGTATAGAAATCGCCCAGCCGGGCAAGTCCCAAAGACCCGATGAAGGTGAAGAGCGCACCGACGACGATCAGAACCGACAACGTTATTTCAAGCATTCAATCGCGTCCTCGCCGTGATCAAAAGAGGGTGTGCCGCATCGGATCCACGTGGATTCCTGAAAGCATGGCGTCGACGCGATTGAAGAATGAAAATCAAAAAATTAAACATCATGAAAGCGCGTCGACTCCGACGTGTACAAATGCAGGCGACGTTTGCGATTCCCTCGAATATTACAGAAGTCCACCAAGAGACGCGCTTTCATCACTCGATGATATCGCCGCGCAGGAGATACTTGCAGAGTGCCACCGTACCGACAAACCCCATCATGGCGATCAGGAGCGCGGCCTCGAAGTACAGCGAGCTACCCAGATGGATCCCGAGCAGGACCAGCAAGGCAATGGTATTGATGTAGAGGGTGTCGAGCGCCAGGATGCGGTCCGGTTTGTCCGGCCCCCGGAGCAGGCGCCAGAGGCTCAGCAGCAGCGCTGCGGAAACCAGTGCGAAGGCGATGGAGACGGCGATGCTCAGCATGGCTCGAAGACCTCTTTGATCGGTGCCTCGTAGCGGCGCTTGATCTCGGCGATCAGGGCGTCGGGGTCTTTGACCTTCAACCCGTGCACGACCAGATGGCTGCGGTCCGGGCTCAGCCAAGCCGAGACGGTGCCCGGCGTCAACGAGACCGTGTTGGCGAGCAGGCTGATCCCGAGATCCGTGCGCAAGTCGAGCGGCATGCGCACGAAGGCCGGCTTGACGTGCTTGGGCCCGGCCAGGATCAGGGCGGCGACCGCGAGGTTGGCGATCAGGATGTCGTACATGACGACCGCAAAAAAGCGCATCAAGGTCAGGGGCTTGTGGATCCTGACCTGCTCCGGCCAGAAGCGCAGCGTGAAGACCGGGATCGCCCATCCCAGGAGCAGGCCCAGAAGGATCTGACCGGGCGACAGGCTGTTGACCAGCAGGAGCCAGATGACCGCCAGAACCGGCGTGAGGATCGGATGGGGCAGCAGCCTGAGGTTCATCGCTTATAGACTCCGCTCATCAACTTTGGGGTTCGCCCAGCACGGCGCGGATGTAAAGGCTCGGCTGCAGGAGCTGCTCGGCGGTCGCGCGGGTGTAGTCGAACAAGGGTCCGGCCCAGACGACCAGCGCGACACAGAGCAGCAGCAGTCCGATGACCGGCAAGAGGCGGCCCCAATTCGGACCGATGGCGTGGCGACCGGACGCGCCGGTCCGCTCGATCGGCCCCTCTGCGCGGTAGAACAAGAGGCTGCCGCTGCGCGCCAGTGCGATGACGCCGAAGAGCCCGGCGGTCAGGATCACGCCGAACACCCAAGGCATGCTCGGCAGGTCCACCGCAGCGCTCAGCACCATGTACTTGCCCACGAACCCCGAGAGCGGCGGCAGCCCGGTGACCAGGATAGCGGTGATGAAGAAGAGCGCACCGACCAGGTTGGCGTTGGCGATGATCGGCCCCGGATCCAGACGATCCGCAAGCGTGCCGCGCCCCATGGCGATGATGTCAGCCAAGAGGAAAAAGGCCGCCGCGGCGAAGGTGGTGTGCGCCAAGTAGTAGAGACCGGCGCCGATGCTGGCCTCGGTCCCCAGTGCGAAGGCCGTCAGCAGAAACCCCACGGAGACCACGACCAGATAGGCGACCTGTCGACGCAGCTCATGTGCGGCCAGCACGCCCAGGGTGCCGATCGCCATGGTTGCGAGCGCGAGCGGCAACAGCCAGGGGCCGATCAGATTCGCGACCGGACCAGCCTCGGCACCGAAAATCAGGGTATAGACCCGCAGGATGCTGTAGGCGCCGACCTTGGTCATGATCGCGAAGAGTGCGGCCACCGGTGCGGATGTCGACGAATAGGCCGCGGGCAGCCAGAGATAGAGCGGGATCAGGGCCGCCTTGAGCGCGAAGACCACAAACAGCAGGAGCCCGGCCGCACGCACCACGCCGAGGTTTTCCGGCGGGGTCGCTGCCGCCTTCACCGCCAGATCCGCCATGTTGAGCGTCCCGAGGATGGCGTAGAGGGTGCCGACCGCGAACAGAAAGAGCGTGGACCCCGCCAGATTCAGGGCGACGAAGTGCAGCCCGGCGCGCACCCGATTCGCCCCGCCGCGATGCAGCAACAGCGCGTAGGAGGCGAGCAGCAGGATCTCGAAGAAGACGAAGAGGTTGAACAGATCGCCGGTCAGAAAGGCACCGCTCAGACCGAACAACTGGAGCTGGAAGAGCGGATGGAAGTGCCGGCTTCCGGCATCCGTGCCACGCACGGCGTAGAGCATGGCGAAGAAGGCGAGCAGGCTCGTGACGAGCAGCATCCAGACGCTCAGACGATCCGCGACCATGACGATCCCGTAGGGCGCCGGCCAGTTGCCGAGCGCATACACCAGGATCTCGCCCCCGAGGACACTCTTGACCAGGACCGACACCAGCAGGATTTGGATGACAAGTGCGACAAGATTTAGGCTGCGTCGCGTGCGCAAGGGCATGACGCGCCGCAACAGCAGCAACAGGGTTGCCGCAAAGAGCGGGAAGAGGACCGGTGCGATGACCTCATGGTTCATCCGTGCTCTCCCCCCCGAGCGTCACGGGCGTCCTCGGCGTCGAGTCGCCCATCCACCTGATCCGTTCCCAGCTCGGCACGCGCCTTGAGCGCCAGCATGATGATGAAGGCCGTCATGGCGAAACTGATGACGATGGCGGTCAACACCAGCGCCTGAGGCAGCGGGTCCGCATAGCCGGCGGCCTGATCCGAGATCACCGCGGGTAGACCGACGGTCAGGCGCCCGGTGATGAAGAGGAAGAGATTCACGGCGTAAGACAACAGGGTCAGTCCGATGACCACGGGGAAGGTGCGCGCCCGCAGTGCAAGATAGACCCCGCAGGCGGTCAAGACACCGATGATCACGGCGATCAGGGCTTCCATCGACGACAGTTCCTCAAGCATGGTTCGGCTCCGACGTTTCCTGCTCGCCCGGGTGGCTGGCGTTGTGCATCAGGCCGAGATGCACCAGGATCAGGAGTGTCGCCCCGACCACCACGAGATAGACGCCGAGGTCGAAGGCGATCGCCGAAGCCAGCTCGAAGTCACCGATGACCGGCCAGTGCACATGCGTGAAGGCGGAGGTCAGGAAAGGATAGCCGAAGACCAGGCTCGCCAATCCGGTGAGCAACCCGATCAGCAGCCCGGCGCCGATGACCGGATGCAGATTGGAGGTCATGCGGCTGTGCGTCCATTCCACGCCGTTCGCCAAGTACTGCATGATCAAGGCGATCGCGGTGATGAGCCCGGCGATGAAACCGCCGCCCGGCAGGTTGTGTCCGCGCAGGAAGATGAAGACCGAGACCAGCAGGGCGAGGGGCAGCAGGAGGCGCGTCAACGCCGCCATGATGGTCGGGTGCATGTCCCAGTTCCAGGGCCGCCCGCGTGCGTCGCACGCAGGTCCGGGCAGACGCAGATCCCTGAGCATCGCATAGATCCCCAACCCCGCCAGCGCTAGAACCGAGATCTCGCCCAGGGTGTCGAAGCCCCGAAAATCCACCAGGATGACGTTCACGACGTTGCCGCCTCCGCCTCCCGGCACGCTGTTCTCCAGAAAGTAATCCGCGATGCTCTCGTAAGGCCGGGTGAGGACCGACCAGGTCAGTGCCGCCGCGCCACCGCCGGCCAAGCCGGCCACCCCGATATCGCGGATGCGTCGCGGCCAGCTCGACTCGGCCGGGCTGTACTGCGGCAGAAAATAGAGCGCCAGCAGCAGCAGGACGATGGTGACCACCTCGACCGAGAGTTGGGTCAGGGCGAGGTCCGGCGCCGAGAACTTCACGAAGATGAGCGAGACCAGCAATCCCAGCGCACCCATCACGATCAATGCGGTCAGGCGTCGGCGGTGCAGGAAGACCGTCCAGAGCGCGACGACGAGGAGTGCGAGTGTCACCAGTACGCTTACCGCATCGGCGGGCAAGAGTGCGCGCTCGCCGGTGAGTGACGCTCCGCCGCCGAGGAAGCCGATCGTCCCCAGGGTGAGCGCGGAGAGGATGAAGACGAGCAGCATGCGCTGCAACGAGCCGGTATCCAGCGTGCGGGTGACGGCCCCGGCCAGAGCGAGGAGTCCCTTCAGAAGCCAATCGAAGACTGCCTTGGCATCGAGGAGCCCTTCGAGCCTGGTCGCGAGCTTGAACAGCGGCCGCCGTCCGGCATAGATGAGGATACCTCCGATCAAGGCGATCACACTCATGATGAGTGCGGCGTTCACGCCGTGCCAGATGGCCAGATCGTAGTCCGGCGGGGCGCTCTGAAGCACGCCCGTCGCCGCCACCGAGAGCAGCGGCGCCACGGTAAAGGCCGGCAGGATCCCGACCAGCAGACAGATCGCGACCAGGATCTCCACCGGCACCTTCATCCAGCGCGGCGGCTCGTGCGGGGTCTTGGGCAGATCCACCGGGTCGCCGTTGAAGAAGACGTCGTGGATGAAGCGCAGCGAATAGGCCACGGCAAAGATCCCCGCGACGACGACGGCGCCGGGCAGGAGCCACTCCCAGGAATGGTTCGCCGAGAAGGTGACCGTCTCGCCGAAGAACATCTCCTTGGAGAGGAACCCGTTGAAGAGCGGGACACCTGCCATGGCTGCGGCGGCGACCATCGCCAGCGTCCCCGTGTAGGGCATATAACGCCAGAGACCGTTGATGCGGCGCATGTCGCGCGTCCCGCACTCGTGGTCGATGATGCCCGCGGCCATGAAGAGCGATGCCTTGAAGGTCGCGTGGTTGATGATGTGGAAGACCCCGGCCACTGCGGCGAGCGGTGTCCCGATGCCGAACAGCAGCGTGATCAGGCCCAGATGGCTGATGGTCGAATAGGCGAGCAGACCCTTCAGATCATGCTTGAAGAGGGCGAAATAGGCGCCGATCAACAGGGTCGATAGCCCTGCGCCCATGACCAGAACCGACCACTCGGTGGTGCCCGAAAGTGCCGGGAACAGACGTGCAAGCAGGAACACACCCGCTTTGACAAGGGTTGCGGAGTGCAGATAGGCCGACACGGGCGTGGGTGCCGCCATCGCGTGCGGCAGCCAAAAGTGGAACGGGAACTGCGCCGATTTGGTAAAGGCGCCGAGCAGGATCAACACCAGCATCGGCGTATAGAGTGGGTCGGATCGGATTAGGTCGCCGTTGGCGAGGACCACGGAAAGATCGTAGCTTCCGACCATCTCGCCCAGCAGGACGAAACCGCCGAGCATGGCGAGTCCGCCCAGCCCCGTGACGGCAAGCGCCATGCGGGCACCCGTTCGGGCATCCTCGCGATGTTGCCAGTAGCTGATGAGCAGGAAGGACGAGAGGCTCGTCAGCTCCCAGAACATCAGCAGCAGGATCAGGTTTTCCGACAGGACGATCCCGAGCATCGAGCCCATGAAAAGCAGCAGATAGCCGTAGAACCGGCCCATACAGTCGCGCTCGGCCAGGTAGTAGCGCGCGTAGAGGATCACCAGCAGACCGATCCCCAGGATCATTAGGGCGAACAGCAGACCCAAGCCGTCGAGCCGGAAGGCGAGGTCGAGTCCCAGAGCGGGTATCCAGGGGATACGTTGCACCAGGGTCTCGCCCAGAAACGGGGCGGTCACGCTTGGTGCCAGTGCAATCAGGGCGGCCAGGGCCACGGCGCCGGCCATCCAGGCCGATTGCAGCCGCCCGAAGCGCGAGATCCACGCAGCCAAACCGGCCCCGATGAAGGGAATGAGAACGACGAAGAGAAGATTCATGCACGCGACTGCCTGAACGTGAGGACGGTGCCTCGCTCGCCACAAGGATACCACCGTCGAGCTGCAGGCGCCCCCGCGTGGACTTGCCCGTGCAGATCAAATCACGGCTTGCGACTGCGCAAGCAGATCTTCGGCGCCGCCGGGTCGTCCGAACAGATATCCCTGAAAGGCGTGGCATCCGTGCTCGACGAGAAAGCTTCGCTGAGCCTGCGTCTCGACACCTTCGGCGATGACGCCGAGGCCGAGTGTTTGTGCCAGGGCGACAATGGTGCGCGCAATCGCAGCGTCGTTCGGATCGGTCAGTACGTCGCGGACGAACGACTGGTCGATCTTCAACTGATCGAGCGGCAGCCGCTTCAGATAGGACAAGGACGAGTAGCCGGTTCCGAAGTCATCGAGCGAGAAGCCGACGC
>NZ_JAABRP010000113.1 GCF_011390875.1 Thiocapsa sp. | reverse complement strand
GGGTTCATCGGGAGGCTTTCGATATAGGCAACGACATCGGCCAGTGCCTGTGCATCGCCGATCGACTGCGGGAGCGAGAAGGGATACATCGTTGGATTGTCACGGTTCTGTGCACGGATGTCCGCCATCTGCTTGATCAGGACACCGCGATGCTGTCCCGCCAATTGCGGAAAGGTTCCATCCGGCGTGCCCCAGCCTTCGGGCAGATGACAGGCGGCACACACCTCGTAAACATCCATCCCGTTCTCGATGTCCGGCTCGAGATGCAAGGCTGCGTCCTGCTCGCCTCCGCCTTGATTCCAATCGACGGGCTCGGCACGATGGACGCGGTCTGCGTCGCTCGCCTCCTCTGCCGAGAGTGTTCCGGCTGTTCCGACGGCTGCGGCCAGGATCGCGACTTGAAAAAGCTGACGTTGATTCATGACATACTCCGAATCGAGCTCGAACGACTCTTATTGCGGCGAAAGGTGATGTGAGTCGCTTCGATATCTTGTTTGTTGAGATTGAGCATGTTTGCACCGCGAGGGGACACGAGCTCCGGACAAGCGATGGGTGTTGTGAGTGACGCTGAACGGCGAGCGTTTAATTCAGCGTGCCCAGCCAGTTCGCGATGGCTCGCATCTCTTCCTCGTTGACGAGGTGCATGACACCCTTCATCGCTGCGGTCATGCCGTTGCTGCGGGCACCGCTTTTGATATCCACCATTTGGTTGTAGGCGTAATCCGGACTTTGTCCCGCGAGCTTTGGATAGATGGGCAGGATGGGTGTGTTGGCGTCCTTGCCGTGACAGGCCACACAGGTCTTGGTGACGTAGAGCTCGGCGCCATCCATTGCGAGAACGGGCAAGGATGCCGTTGTCGCCGCGGCGATCGAGATCGAGATGAGAACGGACTTCAAGGCGTTCATCGTGGACTCTCCGGCGATTAGCCGATTGCGGTTGTCGAGAAGCTGTCATTGACCGGGATCCCGATCCGGGTCAATGACGCGACTTCACTGGTTGACCGTCGCGCCCTCCTCATCCAGGAGGTTCTTCGCACGCAGGCCTAGGTCGGCAGCCTTCACCTGATACTGCCACCACTGATTGGCCCAGAGCATGGCGTTCTGCCAGTCGGCCTTGGCGGCGGCGTCCTCGGATTTCTTCTTGGACTCCTGTGCGAAGCCGAGCTGGTCGGTCGCATCCTCGACGAGCGCGACCGCGGTCGGGAAGTCCTGGAAGTTTCGAGCTGTGATATAGGCGACGACCTGGTCGATGACGGATTGCGTCTCGATGTTGGTCTTGACCTGCGTGTCGTAGTCGGCTTGTGAATACAGAGTTCCCTCGACCATCGAGACCTCGGTTGCCTGATAGCCCTTCGGTCGGACCAAGAGATAACCCTGCATCTCGAGATGCAACGCGGAGCAGAACTCCGTGCAGTAGTAGGGGAAGACGCCTTCCTCGTCGGCGACAAAACTGAACGACGCGGTCTTGCCGGGCTCGATGGAGAGGTTGACGTTTTGTCCGTAGAGCGCGAAACCATGCACCTGATCCTGTGCACGTTCGAGGTTGGTGAGATGCAGATGGACCTGGTCGCCGACCTCCGCCTCGATGATCTCGGGGGTGATGTGCGAGCGAATCACCGTACCCATGATACGCGTGGTGCAGTTGCCGCCGGCATCGCAGGTCCGCTCGGTCGTCTCGCGGCCGGCGCGGGTTCGATTGGGATGCACTTCATCGGTCCGACTGTTCCAACCGGATTTGTAGCGCACCGCCGGTTGCAGCTTTTCGGCACGAATGGCGGCGGCATAGTGGGGCTCGCCGAGCGGCAAGGGCATGTCGTAGATGAGCTGCATCTTGTCGCCGCTGATGTCGATCAGTTGATGGTTCTGCGGATGCAGAGGGCCGACAGGCTGATGACGATCGATCGAGAGCTTGTTCAGGGCTACCAGATATTTGCCCTGCGGGTTGACCGTATCGCCCTCCATCGTCATGAGATGGCCGATGTTGTAATGGATCGACAGCTTGTCGAGAACCTTGCCCTCGCAGTAGTCATATTTTGCGACCTGCGAGTCCACATACAGCGAGGTATAGGCGACGCAGGGTTTGGAATCGAACTGGGTGTGCAGCGGACCCAGCCCCAGATTGACCTGGGTATGGAGCGCGTCCTGCATCGGGATGATCGGCACGCCGTAGGGATCCTGACCCTCGAAATTGCCCTCCTCGATGGCCTTCATGATCTTCTCGACGCTGTAAACCGAGACATGGCTGTCGAGCTTGCCGGCCACGATGATGAATTTGCCGTCCGGTGTGACATCCACGCCGTGCGGACTCTTGGGCTCAGGCACCAGGTAGAGCAGACCTTCGGCGATCGCCTGCTCCAACGGGATGAAGTACATCCCCTTTTCCTTTTTCACCTTGCCGGCCTTGACCAATTCCTCGGCCTTCTTCCAATTGGTGACATGCAGATAATCGGTGTCTTTGGAAGAGCACCCTGCCTCGAAAGGCGGGCGACCCCGCTCGATCCCGCCGACATAACGCTCGGTACAGAAGGAGTTGGTGAAGCCCCAACCGTAACTATCCTTCTTGCCTGCGTCCGAGAGGTCCTGACTGTAGGGTCCGAGCTCGAGCGTAAAGGAGTTTTCCGGCTCGATACGGCCTTTCTCCTTATTGAAGCTCCAATACGTCAGGCCTCCGCGGTACTTGTCGTTGAACTCCTCCAACGGTACGAAACCGTCGTCAAGGAGCGGGGCGGCGTATTGAGCCGCCTCCATGACATACTCGGTGTTCGGCGTGACGAAAGCGCCGCCATGCGAGGACTTGAAGAAGGGGTTGACGACGATCTGCTTGGTTTCGAAGTCGTGCAGATCAATCACCGCGATACGTGGATTGGCCTTGTCGTTGATGAAGACGTATTTGGCGTCGTAATCGCCGTCGGTCTCGGAGATCGCCGGGTGATGGGTGTCGCCGTAAACCAGATCCTTGCCGCGGGTACGCCCCTGCTCGAGCACTGCTTTGGACTCGTCGTCGAAGCCGTATCCCTGCCAGGGCTCGGGCGTGAAGACGCCGATGTACTTGAGCAGTCGCATCGATGGGATGCCGTAGACGATCACCTGTCCGGACTGTCCACCGGAGGCGAAGACCACGAATTCGTCACGCCCACCCGTGGGGACATAGGTTTTGGCCGCGGCGAGAAGATCCTTTTCGGTCAGGCCGCGTCGATCCATGACGTCCTTCAGGGTGTCCTCCGACCAGGCTGACCCTGCGGCCGCGAGACCGAGGACGACTCCCGTGGCCAGGGTCGTGAAACGTTGCGTTTTTTTATTCATGTGTCCTCCTCCGGTGCCATTGAACGAGATCTCGAACCGGTCTCTCGACTGGGTCAAGCTAGCAAAGGGCGCTGGCTGGGGACTTGATCTATGTTAAATCCGGCGAGAGGTGTGTGATTTCACGCAATTTCAGCCACGGCGGCACGACGCGTTCGGGGATGGTGGGGCGGCCTAGCGGGGGCGGTGGTGTGGATCGGCAGAACGCGTTGAACACGCAAGCGCGAGATTGGATCGTTCCCCAAGCCGAAGGGGACGTTGATCTTCGCCGAGATCCCAATCCGCACGTGTTGGCCAATCCGCACGTGTTGGAGGGTGTCTTGCATCCGGCCCGTGACGGCACTTGTCGTCCGGCACCCTTGCACTTGGGCAAGGGCTGGCGGCCGACAGCCCTACCGAGTCTGCTCCAGGATGTCGGTCCCGGCGGCGGGTGCCGCATCCATTTCCGCCATCCGCGCCGTCAGGATGTCGAGCAGCCGGGGATGAGCGCCGACCAGCGCGGAGGGATGAACACGAAAGCCCGGATGGTCGCGTTCGACAGCCGAGCAGATCTCGGTAATATCTCCGCCCGGTCCGGCATGTCGTCCGGGCGACAGGAACAACATGGAGAGGATGACCGGGGTCGAGACGTCCTCCGCGGCGAGCGCGCGCAGACGATCCTCCAGAAGTTCTCCGTTGAAGTCGTATTCCGCTCCGGAGCGCCGTTCCATGACGGCCTCGCCGAGCTCGACGTGAGGGCCGGAGTCGTCGGCGAGCCGTTGCGCCAACTGCCGGGCAAGCCAACGCCGCACCTCGGTAACGGCGGGTATAGGAGATCCGTGGTCGACCAGCAGGATCCGGCGCGGCGCGATGCCCTGCTCGGAGGCGGCGCCGTGAATGTGCTCCAGAAGGATCTCGACCAAGTCGGGCTCGCCCGCCGGCAGCGGGCAGATTGCTCGCGCGATCCGGACATCGAAAGGGCCGAAATCGCCTTGCAGGGCCGCGATGCGCTCGGGGACATAGTCGCTGATGGCCCGGCTCGGACCGAAGAAGAGCGGGAGGATCAAGAAGCGTCGAATGTCCTCGCTCAGGCGACGCCGCAGAAAGGACTCGAAGGTGTCGGCGGCTTGCCCGTGCAGCTCGCTCGGCGGGATTCGCTCGGAGTGCAGCAGTGAGACGGGGTGGACGGACTCGCCGAGACGCTCGGCGAGTCCGCTCGCGATCCGTCTCAGGCTCAGCGTGGCATCGGCTCGCTTGGAACCGTTGTCGATCAGCAGGATGTCGCGCACGTTATCCTCATGTCCGATGGGATCCGCATCCCGTTAAGCCAGAGGTGGGGTAGTTGACCCTTTCACTCAATTGCGCGGGCGCGCACGCGTCTGCGCCGACGGCAACTTCCATGCTGCCCGGGATGCCGAGATGTGCTCTGCGCCGCATCGGCGCGACGCGCACGGATCGAATGAGGGTCGAGCGTGCCCTAAGCTGCGGTCAGGGAGCGCGCGCAGGTTCCTTCGGAAGGCGATCTTGAATGGTCACGCGTGCGAGTGTCAGATCGGCAAGGTTCTTTGCCTGCATCTTCTTCATGACGCTCGCGCGGTGAAACTCCGCGGTACGCACGCTGATGCCGAGCGTGTCGGCGATCACCCGATTGGTTTGTCCCACTGTGAGTGCCTGAAAGACCTGCTGCTCTCGGGGTGTCAAGGCACGATAGCGTCGCAGCGTCGCATCGACGTCGGCATCGGGTCCGAGCGCAGCGCCGGCGTTGTACAGGGTGTTCTGCACCAGCTCCAAGAGCGCCTGAGCGTTCAATGGCTTGGTGATGAAATCCACGGCGCCGAGTTTCATCGCACGCACCGCCATCGGGATATCCCCGTAGCCGGTGATCACGATCGTCGGGATCTCGATCCCCGAATCGCGCAGCCGTTCCAGCAGGGTCATCCCGCTGATGCCGGGCATCCGGACGTCTGCGAGCAGACATGCGGGTCCGGGCTGCGCGAGCACGCCGGATTGCAGGAGCTCTTCGGCATCGGCGAATGCGCTCGAGCGGATGGCCACCGAATCCAACAGAGCGCACACCGCGTCGCGCAATGCGGGATCGTCGTCGACGATGTAGGCAATCGGCTCGATGGTCATTCGGATCTCCTAAGGTCGGACACCTCCGTCGTCGATTCCGGGCGTGGCCGGCACTGATGTCCGGCGTTCGGGACCGGGCGATTATACCGTGTCCGCAGCGGACAATGCGTCGCCCTTGCCCCCTCCCCCCCCTCCCACGGGGAGCTTGGAATCGTCACCCGTGCTCGGGTTGTCGATCGCGGTGTTCGCGGGGCTGCGAAGCGTCTCGCGAAGGCGCTCCATAATGGTGCCCGCAAGCCTGATCTGTTGATCGATTCCGCTCAGCGCGTCGCGTAAGCGAGCGGTGTCGGCTTCGGATCCTGCGGCGAGGGCTCGCGCCGCCAGGGCATAGCACCCGGCTGAGCTCAATGGCTGAGCCAGGTCGTGGAGAAGGGGGGCGGCGCGGGCCTCGATCGTTGCGGGATCCGGATGCAGAGGGTGCGGTGGCCGGTCGCGATCGCGCAGATCGCGCCGATCACGCAGATCACCGAGAACCGCATCGAGGCTTTCGAAGGAGATCGGCTTGACCAAGTGCCGATCGAACCCGGCATCGAGCGAGCGTTGTCGATCCGCCTGCTCGCCCAATCCGGTCATCGCAATCAACGCGATTCGGCGATATTCGGGGCGAGCGCGGATCCGGCGGGCCACCTCCAGGCCGTTCATGCCGGGCATGCCGATGTCGAGGACCACGGCGTCCACGGGGTGCTGCTCCAAGGCCGCCAGGGCCGAGGGTCCGTCGTAGCTGACCTGAATCTGGGCACCTTTGAGCTCGAGCAGCATCGCCAGGCTCTTCGCGGCGTCCCGGTTGTCGTCGACGACAAGGATGCGGGAGGTCTGTGTCGCAGTTGCCGGGGCGGCAATGACGCGATGCTCGGTCGGCGCCGCCGCGCCCTCTCGGGCGAGCAATGGCAGAAACACCGTCAACTCGCTACCCTGGCCCGGTCCGGCACTGCGTGCCTCGACGCGACCGCCGTGCAGCTCGACGAGCTTACGCACCAGCGACAGACCGATCCCCAGGCCGCTCCGGCCAATCGACGGCTTCGGATGGCCCTGGGAAAACATATCGAACAGTCGCGGCAGGAGCTCGGCAGGGATGCCGACCCCGGTATCCCGCACCGAGACCAAGACACCGCCGTCGACCGTTCTCGCCTCGACCCGGATTTCCTTCCCGGCATCCGAGTATTTCGCGGCGTTGTTCAATAGGTTGCCGAAGATCTGCGACAGGCGGGTCGGATCCCCCTCCAGCCAGAGCGGCTCTGGCGGAAGGTTGACCACGAGGCATTGGCCGGCCGCGTCGATCAGCGGCCTGACGGTCTCGACGGCGCTGTCGATGACGCTTGCAAGAGCGACCGGCTCCTTGCGCAGCTCGATCTTGCCGTGCGTGATGCGCGACACCTCAAGGAGATCGTCGACCAGTCGCTCGAGATGGGCAAGTTGGCGCGCCATCATCGCCCTCGCTTCGTCGGCGGCCGGGGCCGAGACATGGCTCAAGCGGAGGATCTCGAGGGCGTTGCGGATCGGCGCAAGCGGGTTGCGCAGCTCATGGGACAGCACGGCGAGAAAGGCGTCCTTGCGACGGTCGCTCTCGCGCAGCTCACGGGCGGCCTGTGCAGCCTGCTCGCGCGCCGCCAAGGCTTGTGCCATCAGGTCGAGCGCCTCGGCGCGCGACGCGCTGAGGGCCTGCTGCTGCTCCTCGAGCTGGGTAACGAGGGCCCGATCGGCCTCCAGACGGCTGAGATCGGTGCCGACCAGGCAGATGATCGCACCCGCCGGGCGGTCGAGCCGGCTCGCCCAAAGATGCATGGGAACGGCCGCACCGTCCGCGGCAAGAAAGACCACGCGATCATCGGCGATGCCCTGCCCGGATGCCTCCAGGAGGTGTCGTAAGCGCTCGCTGTCGTGCGGGGCGGCAAGCTCCATGATCGGGTGGCCCAAGAGGTGGCTGCGTTCCCGCTTCAGCAGCGCGCTCGCCCGGTCGTTGGCGTAGAGCAGCAGTCCATCCGGGGAGATCGCCAGGCCCGCCTCGTTCATGGTCTCGACCATGAGTCGGTGGAGGTTTTCGGTCTCCATGAGGGAGAACACCCGGTCGCCTTGACTGCCGCTCACGATGACGGCATCGACCTCGCCCTCGCGGATGGCGCGCAAGGCGTCTTCCGCCTCCTCGAGGCGGGCTCGCAGCTCGAGGTTTTCCTCCTTGAGCCGGTCGATGGCGGCGTTCGGGGTCATCTCGCAACCCTCGCTCCGATGGGGCGGCATGCGATCAGTCGAGGGGGTGATCCGGGGTTCCGCCAACCTCGTCCTTGGGCCGCAGGTCAAGGCCCACCAGGACGCGGTGCTCGTCGGCCATATCGCCGATCAGGCGGCGCAGCGGCAGCGGAAGCTTCTTGATCAGGGTCGGGGCGGCCACGATCTGTTCACTTCTGGCCAAGGTCGGGTGCTCGTAGATATCGATGACCTCCAGGTCGTAGCGGCCTTGCAGATGCCTCTCGCAGACGTCTTTGACCGAGCGGATTGCCGCGACCGAGCGTGGCGTGAGGCTCGCGACATAGAGGGTCAGGACGTGACCGCCGCTTGGCTTCGAATAGGCTGCGTCATCGATACGCGGCGATTCCGGTTGGATGGGCGCCGGGCCCAAGCAATCGACCCCGGAGGAGGGGTGACGTGTCGCGGTCATAGCGTTCCTCTGCTCGACGGGTTGAGGTTCATCTGCGAGGACGCAGGTCGAGGCCGACCAACACCCGCTCCGTATTTGAAAGGTCTCCGATGATTTTGCGTACCGGTTCGGGCAGCTTGCGCACCAGGGTCGGCACCGCGACGATTTGGTCGCCGCGGGCGAGTCGCGGGTTCTCGAGTAGATCGACGATCTCGATGTCGTAATGACCGGCGAGGTGGGTCTCGCAGAGCGCCTTGAGGTTCTCGAAGGCCCGCAGGGAGCGCGGGCTCTGGCCCGCAACATAGAGTCGCAAGCACCAGCCTGGCCCCGCCTCGTCCGGACCGTGCAGGGTTGTGTCGGTCTGATTCATCGTCGATAGCCTCTGCGTCAGTCCGCGCCCCTCGCGTGAAACATGGCGGCTTCATCGTGCGCGGCGTTCACGACACGTTGGGCCTCTTCTGCCGTCGCAAACGCTGCATCCTCATCGATCGCGACGAGCTGTGCCTCCAGCGACTGAATTCGTGCCATGAGATCTCGGCGCTTCAGCTGCAGGGCGCGTTGTTCTCGCACATGGGCCTTCCGAGCCGCGACGTTGTTGGCCTGATCACGGGTTTCCTGCGCGATTCGCGCCGCACCGGTGAGCACCTCGCCGGTCCCCGTGTAGACATCGGACAAATGGATTCCCTCGTTGTCCAGCACCAGCTCTCGGACCTGATTGGAATGAGCCATGCCGCGGCTTTTCAGGACATAGAGTAGTCGATTGCGCTCGCCGGCGGATTGCACCATCTGCAGCATCAGCCAGGTGTCGATCAGTGAGCTGACGCCCTCGTCGGTCCGTTCCGAATGAAAGGGTTCAGACCCCTGCGTCAAACTGGTGAACAGCCCGGTGATGCCGGCACCTTTCAGGAAGTCGATGATCCGCGTGAGCATCGTCTTGACCTCCGCGGTGTCGCCGACTGCGGCGAAGTTCGTGATCGGGTCAAGAATCACCGCGGCGGGACGGATTGACTCGACCAACCTGTGCAGGCTGACCAGATGATTCTCCAGTCCGTAAAGGGTCGGGCGGACGGCGTGGCAGACCAACAGCCCACGGTCGATGTATGGCTGTAGGTCGAATCCGATCGAGGCCATGTTGCGCAGGATCTGGTCGGGTGACTCCTCCGAGGACCAAAAGAGACAGCGTTCGCCCCGGCGGCAGACGCCGTCGGCAAACGCTGTCGCGATACTGCTCTTGCCCGCACCCGAGGTGCCGGAGAGGAGGACGCTGCTGCCTTTGAAATAGCCCCCGCCGCCGAGCATGGTGTCCAGTCTCGGGATGCCGGTGGACACGTACTCGCGAGAGACCCGGTGGCTTAGACTCACCGAGCTGATCGGCAGGACACTGAAACCTTCCTGGTCGATCAGCGTCGGGTATTCGTTGGTCCCGTGGCGGGAGCCGCGATACTTGACGATGCGTAGACGGCGGGTGGCGACCTGGTTGGTCATGCGGTGGTCAAGGAAGATGACGCAGTCGCTGACGTACTCCTCCAAACCATGCCGGGTGAGGGTCTTCTCGCCTTGCTCGCCGGTGATCACGGCCGTCACACCCTGATCCTTCAGCCAGCGGAATAGACGCCGCAGCTCTGCACGCACGATCGCCTCGCTGGGCAGGGCGGCAAAGAGTGCGTCGACCCCGTCCAGCGCCACGCGCTTGGCGCCGATCTCGGCGATTGCGCTGCCGAGACGCACGAACAGACCCTCCAGATCATACTCACCCGTTTCCTCGATCTCGCCGCGCTCGATCCGCACGCCGTCGAGGAGGATTCGATTCTGTTCCACCAGGGCGTCGAGTGCGAAGCCGAGCGATTCGACGTTGGCGATCAACTCCTCCTCGCTCTCCTCGAAGGCCATGAATACGCCCGGTTCATCGAATTCGCGCGCGCCCCGTACGACAAACTCCATCGCCAGGAGTGTCTTGCCGCAACCCGCCGCGCCGCCGATCAGGGTCGGTCGCCCGCGCGGCAACCCCCCGCCGGTGATCTCGTCGAGACCTCGGATTCCGGTGCGGCATTTTGCAATGCCCGTTTGTCCGGTCTCGTTCGGGAATTCAGTCTGCATGGATGTCGTCCGCTCCAACGCACGCGCCTTGTTCCGCGGGATCGCAGTCACCGCACCGGTTCGGCGCGGGCCGCGCCACTGCCCATCTTTCGGTGAGCCGCAATGCGACACACCAGCGATTGTCTCGCATCTTAATCCAGTCCGAGATCCGAAGATCGCCCGGCATCGGGTTTTGAAAGAGACCTGGAAAATTGATGTAAAACTAGCTTGACAACTTGCTATGTCAAGCTAAGATGACACGTAAGATTACTAGGAACAGCAAGTATTATAGCTTGCTTGGTACTGTAACTTAGCTTGCTTGTTCTAAGTGATCCCGCCCAGTGTACCAGGGCAACGGGTTCTCGTGACGGTGATCGCCGCGAGAGAGAGCAGCAGCCGAACCCTCGAGGTCCGGCACTACCCATACGTTGGAGGCCGATCCATGGCTGAACAGGCAAGCCTTTCCGGTTTAACCGAGCAACAGGCGAAGGAGTTTCACGAGCAGTTCAAGATCACCTATAGCGCGTTCGTCGGCATTGCGGCACTCGTGCATTTGTTCGTGATCGCGGCCAATCCTTGGTTTTAGGTTCTTAAGAGGAGACATCCATGAACGTATTCGACTACAAGCCGCTTGAGAAGGACTATCGGATTTGGCTGGTGTTGAATCCGGCGGTGTGGTTGATGCCCATCCTGTTCGCGGTACTGGCCGTGGCATTGATGGTCCATGCTTACGCGTGGTCGCTCGGCATCGGTTTCGATCCGGTCGAGGCGGTTGCCGAAGCACCGGCCGCAGTCGAGGCAGCACCGGCCGTGGTTGCTGAATAATCGAAATCTCGGCAACGCCTCTGACCGAACGGGTCACCGGCGAGCCAGGATAAACAGGTTTTTCAATCATTCCTCCTGGAGATATAACGATGGCTGAGCAATCCTTGTCGGGTCTGACCGAGCAGCAAGCGAAGGAATTTCACGAGCAGTTCAAAATCACCTATACGGCATTTGTCGGTATCGCCGCGGTGGTGCATCTGTTCGTCCTCGCGGCCAACCCTTGGTTCTAATCCGTTTTTGACACGAAAAGGTGATTGTGATGAGTGAAGTCAATAAACCGAAAAACCCGGAAGACGATTGGAAGGTCTGGTTGGTCGTCAATCCTGCGGTCTGGTTGATGCCGATTCTATTCGCTGTCCTGATCGTTGCGCTGGTCGTGCACAGCTATGTGATTTCTCTGGGATATGGCTTCTAGCCAAACGACCCAACGAGAGCGAATGGAATCGCGTCTACTCTCGCCCCGCTGCTCGGATACCTTGATGGCATTGAGCTGCCTGTAGGATATCGGATATCCGGGGTTTCGACGGGGCAGGGATGCCCCGTCGCGAGGCGGTGACCGCGTCGGACCGCCTGCATCGGAATTGCAACCTCAATGGGGATTGCCACGAGAGCACACTTGTTCGTCGGCGTCGTCGATCCCCAATTCTTACTCTCCCCCTCGAACTCCAAAGATGTGGTTTCGCATCGAGGAAGCGAAGCCTTGCTGCGCGTCGAATAAAGCGTTGCATCGGATCAGCTTTTCGACTGTTTACTGAAGCGATGCCGGAGGTTGTTCCGCTTACCTCGTTGACCCATTCGCGCAAAGCCGCGGGTGTGCGGCAACCGGTCCCGGCGAGCGCTGAATGTCGGCCGGTGCGATTTCTGCGACCGACCTCACAGTTCCATGATCGGTCGGTGTTCGGAGCTTCCCATCGCCCGCCGCTGCAGTACACTCGATGGCGGGCCATCGCAACGAGAGGAGATGCGGTCGGCATGTCTCGGGGTGGACCGCGATTCGGGTCCGGTGTCTCGTTGAAAAGCAGGGAGGAGCGATCCTTTGGCAGCATCCGTCATGTCCGATCCGCGGGGCAGGAAGGACCGCGGCCGACGCTGGTTGCTGTCTCCGACCATCGCCGGCGGCATTGCGCTGATCGTTTATTTCGCGCTGCTGCTCGTCACCACTTGGGTCGCCCAAGAGCGCCTGAGTCATTCCACCAGCGCCCGCCATGCCTTGGATGCCCGGCTCCACGCCAACGCCCTGAGCTATTTCTACGCCGAGCGTCTCGGTGATCTGGCGAATCTTCGTCGTGATCAGGCGGTTCAGTCCTTTTTCGTGAATCGTGACCTCGGTATGTCGATGAAGTACGGGCTGCACGCGAGCTTGGTCTCGATCCGAGGGGTGCTGATCGAGCGCGTCGGCGAGAAGCGCGTCGATGCGGGGCCTTTCTTCGATCGAATCGCCCTGTTCGATGCCGACGGAACGATTCTTGTCGATACGTCGGCCGACCCGCCGGCGGCGGAGTCATGGCTCGCTTTGGATTCAGGTCTCCCGAGCCACGTCCGATTGGTTGTCGATGCGCCGCAGCACCCCGATGCCATCCTGGTCGAGGCCCCGGTCGTCATGTCGGAGCGCGGACGCGGGACCTTGGTCGCCTGGGTCAACGAGCGGACCGCGTTGGCCGCGCTGGTCGGACTCGATCCCGCGGGCAGTGGCCTGGATCGTTATCGACTGCTGCGCTCGGCCGCAGAGGTTGCAGAGATCGAGGGCGCGGTCGGAGCACCGATCGAGGTGTCGGGAACACCCTTTTTCTTGGTCGGCCTCGAGCGTGCGTCGCTCGACGAGCGTCTCCTCACGTCGCGCTGGTTCTTGTTTGCTCTCGTTTTGTTGGCCGTGGCCCTGTTGACCGGCGGGTGGATGCTGCTCGGGGCGCAGCGGCAGAATCTCGTATTGCAGACTCGGATGGATGTCGCGCGACTTCAGCGGCGCAAACTGAGCGAGCACAACGAACGCTTGCGCGAAGAGATCAAGAAGCGACAGGAATACGAGCGCCGCTTGATCTACCAGGCCAACTACGATTCCCTGACCGGCCTTCCCAATCGCACCCTGGCGATGGACCGACTTGAACAAAGCCTGATGATCGCCGCGCGCGAGGACCATCGGGTGTTGGTCTTCTATTTGGATCTCGACCACTTCAAACGGGTCAACGACAGCTTGGGGCACGCCGCGGGCGACGAAGCCCTGGTGCAGACCGCGGAGCGGGTTAGTAAGCTGGTCTCGGCGGGCGATACCCTGGCGCGTCTTGCAGCCGACGAGTTTCTCGTCATTTATCCCGATCTTCGCGATCCCGTCGATGCGGCCGAGCGTGCGCAGGCGCTGCTCGGCCTCTTCACGGCGGCCTTCACCATCGAGGGTCGAGAACTCTTCCTGACGGCGTCCCTGGGGATCGCGATCAGTCCGAGCGACGGCAAGAGCGCAGAGGATCTGCTTAAGAATGCCGATTTGGCGATGAAGGAGGCCAAGGACGCCGGGCGGGCGCGCTACAGCTTCTATATCCCCGGCCTCGACGTGCAGATCCGCGAGCGTTTGTCGATGGCGAATCTCCTTCGGCACGCCGCCGAGCGCGGTGAGCTTGCCCTCTTGTACCAGCCCTTGATCGATCTGCGCACCGGGCGCGTCGTTGCCGCGGAGGCGCTTTTGCGCTGGACCAGCGAAGAGCTCGGCGCCGTCGCACCGGACCTCCTCGTCCCTGTCGCCGAAGACGCCGGATTGATCCAACATATCGGCGGCTGGGTCCTCGAGCGCGCCTGCTGCGCTGCGGCGCGTTGGCAGTCGATTGCGCCGTGCAGGGTCGCCGTGAACGTGTCGTCCTTGCAGCTGCAAGCGCCGGAGTCCTTTTCCGAGCAAGTGGATCTGGCGCTGAGCCGTTCGGGGTTGAGCGCAGGTCTGCTGGAGCTGGAGATCACCGAAGGGGTATTGCTGCGTGACCGTCCCACCATCGGTACCTTGCTGGCCAATCTGGATCGCCGCGGTATTCGGTTGTCGCTCGACGATTTCGGGACCGGCTACTCGGCGTTGAGCTATTTGCGCCGGTTTCCGTTCCACGTCCTCAAAATCGACCGGACCTTCATCGCAGGCATACCCGACAATCAGGAGGATGCGGAGCTGACACGTGCCATCATCGCGATGGCCCAAGCGCTTGGCCTCGGCGTTCTTGCCGAGGGAGTAGAGCGGACCGAGCAGCGCGATTTCCTGGTCGAGCAAGGCTGCGACCTCGCGCAGGGCTATCTGTTCAGCCGTCCGATCGATGCCGATGCGCTCGGCGTGATGCTGGGCCGTAACGGCGAGGTGAATCGATCCTGAGCGCGTCTGGCGTGCCGATCTCGCCCGACGCTTCAGTGACCACGCAGCAGGAATCGGTCGAACGCTGCGGGATCGATGGCAGCGGCGAGCTGTGCGAGCGGGATTACGGAGGGACCGAGGAGAGGGTCCAGGGTATGGCGGGTGTCGCACGCCTGAACGGCATACTGCCGTACACCCCGCAGCGCAAGTGCTGCGGCGAGCGTCTCGAGGTCGGGCGGGGCCCAGTGCGGCATGATCGTCGTGCGGACTTCCAGCGGGATACCCGATGCCTGGATCAACGACAAACTCTCCCAAGCGGCTTCGCCGGATCGCGGGACACCCGTGATCGCGGGATAGTCTTCAGGCAGCGCCTTGATGTCTAGGGCCACCCAGTCCAGAAGATGTAAGAGCCGTGCCAAGCGTTTCGGCGCGGGGCCCGCGGTGTGCAAGCCGACCTTGAATCCGAGACCACGGACCTCGGTCATGGCCGAGCCGAGCGCAGACTGTAGGGTTGGCTCTCCGCCGCTGAAGACGACGGCGTCGAGCAGCCCGCGACGACGCTCGAGAAAACCGCGGATCTGCGACCAGCCGATGACCGGGGCCGCGCTCGGGTCGATCAAGGAACCATTCTGGCAGTAGCGACAGCGCCAAGGACAGCCTTGTAGGAAGATCACCGCGGCGAGCTCGCCGGGGTAGTCGATCGTCGTCAGCGGAACGAATCCGCCGATCCGCAATTGTCCGGACTCGGCCGAGACCCCAGCGTGCGAACCATCGACGTCGCTCGGGCAGGGTGCTTGTCGAGACATGGATTCGATAGGTCGATCGGCGCAATGCGGCGCGAAGACCTAGGCGGCTGCGCGGCGCTCGTCGCGGATTGCGGATCCGTTAGGTGTCTCGGTGAAGTAGCAGCGCTCGGCGTGCTCGGCGCGCTTGCCGGCATTGAAGGCCGAAACCGGGCGGTGATAGCCCATGACGCGCGTCCAGACCTCGCAACGGGTGCGTTCTTCGGTTTTCAGCTCGATGGTTTGATGGGTCATGGTCTCGCTCCTGATGTCGTTTCGAAGAGTTGTGTGTTGTTCGTTGCTCTGTCGAGCGGCCGGGCGTTTCGTGAGCCTGTGCTTCGACCTACCCCGCCGTCTCTTCAAGCGCCGCGGTCTTGCGTGCGATCAGCTCGCGGTCGCAGACCGGACAGAATTCGTGCTCGCCCGCAATGTAGCCGTGTTTGGGGCAGATCGAGAACACCGGCGTGACCGTGATGTAGGGCTGGCGGAAGTTCTCCAGCGCGCGGCGCACCAGCCGTTTGCAGGCGTCGGTCGTCGAGATCTGCTCGTTCATGTAGAGGTGCAGCACCGTCCCGCCCGTGTATTTCGTCTGCAGTGCCTCCTGCATCGCGAGCGCCTCGAAGGGGTCGTCCGTGTAGCCCACCGGCAGCTGCGAGCTGTTGGTGTAGTAGGGCGTCTCCGGCGTGCCGGCCTGCAGGATGTCCGGGAAGCGTTTCTTGTCCTCGCGTGCGAAGCGGTAGGTCGTGCCCTCCGCGGGAGTAGCCTCCAGGTTGTACATGCTGCCGGTCGATTCCTGAAACTCGACCATCCGTGCGCGGACATGATCCAGGATCCGGCAGGCCATGGCGTGGCCCCGGGCGGTCGTGATGTCTTCGGCATCGTCGGTGAAGTTGCGGATCAGCTCGTTGATCCCGTTCACCCCGATGGTCGAGAAATGGTTGCGCAGGGTGCCCAGATACCGCTTGGTGTAGGGGAAGAGCCCGGCGTCCATGTGGCGCTGGATGACCTTGCGCTTTATTTCCAGACTGTTGCGCGAGAGGTCCAAGAGTGTATCGAGCCGCGCCAGCAGCCCCGCCTCGTCGCCGCGATGGGTGTATCCGAGCCGCGCACAGTTGATGGTGACGACACCGAGCGAGCCGGTCTGCTCAGCCGAACCGAAGAGTCCGTTGCCGCGCTTCAGAAGCTCGCGCAGGTCCAGCTGGAGCCGGCAGCACATGGAGCGCACCATGTTCGGCGAGAGCTCCGAGTTGAGAAAGTTCTGGAAGTAGGGCAGACCGTACTTCGCGGTCATCTCGAACAGATGCTCCGCGTTCTCGCTGTCCCACGGAAAATCGGCGGTGATGTTGTAGGTCGGGATCGGGAAGGTGAAGATCCGGCCCTTGGCATCGCCCTCGGTCATCACCTCGATATAGGCCCGATTGATCAGGTCCATCTCGGCTTGAAGGTCGCCGTAGGTGAAGGGCTGCTCCACGCCCGCGATCATCGGC
>NZ_JAABRP010000112.1 GCF_011390875.1 Thiocapsa sp. | reverse complement strand
GGGATCCGCACGTTCCAGCCACGTCTGCAGTTGCTCGGAGCGATAGACCCAGTAACCGCCGCAGAAGGCCAGCAGCGGCATCTGCAACAGGAGGTGTGTCTGCATGGACGCTTCGAACAGTCTCGCCGTGACGGGAATCAGCCCGGCGACACAGAACGCCACGGTGAGTGCGAGCGGCCACTGCCGCCACCGTTCATCCGTCATCGGTGATCAAGCCTTCGAGCGCGGGGTCGGTCCAAGCGCTGATGCGGACCAAGTGGCCGTCTCGAATCCAATGGAGCGAGTCACTGTGCGCGAAACCGCCGATGCGGTCGGGGATGACGCGCAATCCGGTCTCGCGGATCAGGGTGCTCAGGATTTGCTCGTCGGCCGGGCGCGCGATGGTCCAGGACGTGCGGGTGCCGCCGAAGCGTTGCCGATACTCGGCGAGACGCTCGGGCGTGTCGTGCGCGGGTTCGATGCTGACGGACAGCAGGCGAACCCCGTTCGAGCCAGCGGCTTCCATGGCGCGCTGGAGCTGACGGTAACGCACCCCGAGTGCTCCGCAGACCGCGGTGCAACGGGTGAAGATGAAACTGACCAGCAGGACCTGATCGTCCCAGTCCGAAAGCCGGACGAGGTTGCCCTGGTCGTCCTGCAATTGCCAGTCGGAGACCGGCGGTTGTTGGCGCATGGCCTGGGTCTGGCGCAAGGTCTCATAGGTGAATGCGGAGAGACCGGCGGTGCTATGCCAGAGCAGCCCTGCCATCAGACACAGGGCCAACGCCACGGAGAGCAGGGTGCGCGGACTCATGCGCGTGCGCCGATTCCTGTGCTTGCCAGCCGCGCGCGCGGCAGCTTCTGCAGAATCGGCACGGCGATCATCAGGGTTCCGATCAGGACGATGCCGCCGGACAGGGCGCCGACGTTGCCGAGCCACTGCCAGCTCTCCTCGTGCACGGCGAAGCGACGCGGCACCGAGAGCGCCCCCGACACCAGAAAACTCAGGCAGAGCAGGGTACCTCCAGTGGCATAGACCGCCACCGCAACAAGCCCGGTACGTCCCTGCTGGCCGTTGGCGCATAGGTAGCTCGCGAATCCGAGCACCATCGGCAAGACGCCCAGCAGCAGATAGAAATGGAAATGGCCCGGCACCCAGAGGGTATTGTGCATCACCAGATTGACGTGAATCATGCCGTCGATCACCGCCGGGATGATTCCCGCCGCCCAGCCGAACAGTGACAGCACCAGCAGACTTGAGGCGGCGTCCCAGCGAATGCCCGATCGGTAGACGAGCATCAGCCCCCCGAAGGCGGTCATCACTAGGACGGGGATGCCGCTGGCATAGGACACGATTTGTCCCATGATCGCCATCCAGGGGGGCATCGCGAAATCCATCAGCAAATGATGGGGGTAGACCGCCAGCACCATCAGTGTCACCGCGAGCCATGCCGCGAGAAAGGGTCGCGAGACACGCCATGGGCGTCGAGCATACAGGGGCAAGATCTCGTAGACCGCGATCACGGCCGAATAGATCGTTGCGTTGATGAACACATGGCCGAAGAAGAAGATAAGATTCTTCATTAGCAGCGCGTCGGGGGCGAGCGCCGGGTAGATCAGATGTAGCATCGTCATGATCAGGACGATCGCGCCCACGGCAATGCCGGCGACATTGACGATGAGCACCATAGCGCTGGCCACTACCGTAGGCGAGTGCGTTGCGTCGATCGGCTCCCGGCCGAACAGCATCGGCAACCCCAAGGCACGGGCAATGCTGCCGTAGCGACGCACGATGGCGACGCCCATATCGAGGTAGACCAAAAGAAAGGCGACCCCCAGCAGCAGGAGGCCGCCGACGAAGGTCAGTGCCGCGCCCTTGCTCCATTGTCCGAGCGAGAAGGCGGGCAGGGGGTAGAGGAAGGTCCACGCGGCGGCGAAATGACCGATCAGGATGGAGCCGACGATCATGGCGACGGCGACCAGGGACAAGAGCAGCGTGGCCAGAAAGATCTTTGGATTCAGTTGCACGTGCTGACTCAAGAAGTACCAATTGACGGCGAGCGCAGCCAATCCAGCCGTGCCCACCATCCCCGCGCCGTGCAAGGTCATCAACTGATAGAAAACATCGGGGGCGAGTGTGAGCATCGTGGCGCCCTGTGCCGCCCGCATCAGCGCGCCGACCAGCATCAGCCCGGCGAAGACCAGCAGACCGATGCCGAGGTAGAGTTTGACGACCGGCGCGCGCTGCGCTTCGGGGGTTGCATATCGTAGTTCAGTCGTGGTCATTTCAGTGCTTCTCCGTGACGGCGATCTCGGCAACCATGGCGTGGTGCGCCACACCGCAATACTCGAGACAGAGCACGCGATACTTGCCGGCGTGCTCGAAGGTGACGTCGAGGTCGTTGAAATAGCCCGGCATCGCCTGTGTTTGTGCGACGATCTTGTCGTCCGGTCCGTAGATCGCGAATCCGTGATTCACGTCTTGCGAGGTCACGCGAAACCTGACAGGCTCCCCGGTTTCGACGCTGTTCGATGCGAGTTCCCATGACCATTGCCGACCGACCGCCTGGATAATCCTGGGCGACTCGGCGCTGGATGCCTGCAGTGGAAACGGGATGAGCGACCAGACGCTCACGAGCACCCCGGCGGCGCAAAGGCCTATGAACCACCAGAGCCGAATGAAGTAGCCTCGTTTGGCAATGCCGCCAAAGTCCTCGTCCCGTGGCCCCGAATTCAGAACGACAAAGCCGAATACCGCAGCAATGAACCCCATGCCGAGAAGACTTACCAGGAGGATACTGATATGCATCGTTATGGCCTGTCCGATGAATTGTCGAGGTAGCGACCGGCTACGGCCAAATGCGGGCCTTTGCGGGCCAGGTTAGGGAGCACCAGGCTCACACGCGATGGAGCCAGCCGCGGTTGAGGCATCCAGCCGGCACTGCGATTACGGCGGGGCAAGTCTAGCCGAATAGATGCATTGAACTTTGAATATGTCCATCCTGGAATTCTCAGAGCATGCTCCGGCGCAAATTTGGACGCATCATTGCGATCCTTTCGGCAATTCGGCTCTCATGACACTGCGACCGTTCTATCGATGCACTCCGGATAGGCATTGATGACTTCCCCGCTTCATCACTAAGCACGATCGATGCCATGTACTCATCAGCGCAACGGATCGCTCGCCGGCGACCGGTGACGCATTGGATGCAAGCCGCCAGAGTCGTTTCTTTCGTCGTGAGGCAGAAGCGCATCGCCGCGGTGCCGCCTCGAACGCCGAGACAAAATGGCCGCGAAATGAGTTGTCCAATGGGACAGAATGTCGCGCCTACGTGCCCAATGGCTCGGTGGCATTGCCGTGGAAGGATCGCGGGCACCAGGGCAATCGCATCAAAATATGGCTCTTTATGCATTCCGGACAGTTCCCGACAGAGTCGAGGCGGGGAGCCGTGGAGAGCACTGGATCCAGCGCGAGGCGGGTCGTGGGGACGGAATACTGTCCCTTTTGAAGTAGCCAGACAGTGCGCCCGATGCTGAACATCCGGAATCTCAACGACGACGCCAAATGTTTCGAGACCGTCCGTGCCCTGCGTTGGCCCGAAGGAGTGCGCTGCGTGAACGGCCCGCGCCGCCTCCGCGGCCATCGCGACCGACGGGGTCGAGCGTCGAGCGTGTGGGACGCCCTGCAGTGCCAAGTCTGCCTCGGCACCGACGGTTTTATGGAGCTCCACCGCGGTTTGGTGAGCGAAGTGATTCTCGACGTTCTGAATTCGCTGATTCCGGCTCCGCTCGAGTGTCCGACACCTCGGGTACCGGCCACGTTTGATCGCTCGCTTGTCGCTCGAGTGCGGCGAGACGGGACCTGTTGCCCGGCCCCGTCTCTCCGAGGCCGTCAGCGGCGCACTTCGAGGATCAAGTTGAAGGGCGTCTCGGCCGCGCGCCGGAAGTGGGTGAAGCCGGCTTTGCGGAACACCTCGGCCAATTTGGCTTCGCCGGCCTGTGCGCCGAGGACGAGCTCGCCGCCCTCGGAGATCGCATGGGCACAGCAGATCGTGCTCGACGCCGCGTAGTACAGGCGGGCGACCGGCGACAGGTTGTGCTCGACCCGGTCGTGGGCGAAGGGCTCGACCAGCATCACCGTGCCGCCGGGGGCCAGCACCCTGGCGGCATAGCGGGCCGCAGCGACCGGATCGCCCAAATCGTGCAGGCAGTCGAAGAAGCAGATGAGTCCGTATTGCTTGTCGGGGTAGTCAACGGCCCGCGCCACGTCGAAGCGCGCGCGCTCGGCGACGCCTGCATCGGCCGCGTTCTGCCGCGCCTCGTCGATCGAGGCCGCATGCACGTCAAAACCATGAAAGCGCGACCGCGGGAAAGCCTGCGCCATGAGAACGGTCGAGTGACCGTGACCGCAGCCCACGTCGGCGACCGCGATGCCGGCCTCGAGCTTCTCGACGACGCCGTCCAGCGCGGGCAGCCATTGCGACACGAGACTTCCCCGATAGCCGTTGCGGTAGAAGGCCGCCACACCGCAGTGCAGGCGACCGTCGTGATCGCCCCAGGCGACGCCCCCGCCGGTGCGAAAGGCCTCGAGGGTCCGCTCCTCGTCGAACCACATCGAGACCGGCACCTGCCAAGCGGGCGGGATGAACACCGGGCTGTCCTCGTCGGCCAGCACCATCGCTTGCTCGGGCGAGAGCTCGTAGGTCTCGCTGACGGCGTGGTAGTCCACGTAGCCACCCGCGGCTTGCGCGTTCAACCACTCGCGCACATAGCGCTCGGCGCAGTCGGTACGGTGGGCGAGCTCACGGGCGCTGAGCGGGCCGGCGCCCGACATGGCCTTGTAGAGTCCGAGCTTGCTGCCGAGGCTGACCATAACGCCGCCGTAGGCGGAGGACAGGTCGCCCACGGCGCGCATGACAAACGACTCCAACTTCGTCTGATCGATCTGGGTTGCGTTCATAGGACGGTTCCTCTTTTGCGATTTCGGCGTGCTCAAACGACGCGTCCATGATTGCCGCGGACCCCGATCTGCAGAAGAGCCTGAATCGCCTAAAATCGGTTCATTCGTGCCACCGTGCACCGCCTGCGTCGAGAGGGCCATACGCCATGACCGAACAAGCGACTCACTGCGGATCGCGTCCCCGGCACGTCAGCCTCGTGGCATTGCCGGACGCGGTGGTCTCGACGCTCGCCGGCATTTTCGATGTCATGAACGGGGTCGCGCTCATGGGGCTGACCCGGCCGGGTCAGCCGGCACCCTTTCAGATCGAGATCGTGGGCGAGGCCGCGGGTGCCTTGGAGCTGGCGAGCGGAATTCCGATCGACGTGCAACGCGCCATCGAGACCATCGAGACGAGCGATATCGTGATCGTCCCCTCGGTGCTGCTGGGCCCGCAAGGTTGGCAAAAGGACCGCTATCCCGGTCTGGTCGAGTGGCTGTACCGGATGCACGAGCGCGGCGCCATGCTCTGCTCGGCTTGTTCCGGGGTCTTCCTCTTGGCCGAGACAGGACTGTTCGACGGCAAGGATACGACCGTGCATTTCGGCTATGCGCGGGCGTTCGCGGCCACCTATCCGGCCGTTCCGATTCATCCCGAGCAGGTCCTCGTCGTCTCCGGGCTGCGCGAGGAGCTGGTGACCTCGGGCGCATCCATGAGCTGGCACGACCTGGTGCTCTACCTCATCGCCCGTGAGGCCGGCGCGACCGTCGCGCAGGAGGTCGCGCGCCTGTTCGCGCTGCAATGGCATCAGGACGGCCTTGCGCCCTATATCGTCTTCGAGGGTAAGGCAGACCACGGCGACGGCGAGATCCAGGGCGCGCAGCACTGGTTGAGCGACCACTTCTCGGTTGCCAATCCGGTGGAGGAGATGATCCGGCGATCGAAGCTCGCCGAGCGTACCTTCAAGCGGCGTTTCCTCGGTGCGACCGGCCTCACGCCGATCGCCTACGTCCAGCGCCTGCGGATCGACGATGCCAAGCGTCGGCTCGAACGGACCGACGCGTCGATCGACGAGGTCAGCTGGCGGGTTGGTTACGAAGACCCGGCCTTCTTCCGGCGCCTGTTCAAACGCACCACCGGCCTTGCCCCGAGTGCATATCGCAAGCGCTTTCGCATACCCGAATTCGCGCGGCCTCGGTCGCGAAATTGACGCGACGTACACGGAACGCACGGGTCGGCATTGACTCAAGGGTTCCGGGACTGTGTATGTCACTCTTTGATAGGGCGAGCGTCGGCTGTCCGCGCGACTTCGGACTCCGACCGGCGAAATTCGTGCGTCCGGACGTTGCGCGTGCCGTCGCTTTCATCACCGAGGCCGCCACTCGGGGAGGAGCGAACGGCAAAAGGGGTTTGTGTATCCTATACTGAGCGGACGACCGACTGTTTGCTGCCGGAAATTGTAGGGATTGTGTGACTGGCGTCTGTTGTGCGCCAACTACTTGCATCACTCCAAAGCGCGGCGGTGCGCGAACGGCCTGTAGGCATTTGCCCTTCATTCGTCTGTGGACTCCCTGACCCATGAGCCAAGGTAACGTAGCAATAGAAAGCATCGGTAGCGTCATTAGCGCAGCGATCGATGTTTTGGCCGAAGCGAATCCCGATGATCCGGAGACCCAGGCGCGCGCCCATTCCATGCGCTACGCACTGGTTAAATTCGTCAACCTCGCCGTGAGCGTAAGCAGCGACGGAACACAGGTGAACATGGACGGCGATAGCACGCCGATGGGCTCCGCCGAAGACATCGAGGTCGCCGGCAACCAGCTTCTGCTTGCCACCACGGGATTGGTCGCGGACTTGGAGACCGCCGGTTTTCTCGAAGAGCTGAAACAACTGCACCATGCGGTCGCCGGCCTGGCGGTATCGATTGCCCGCTTCGGTGCCAAGCTCGAAGGTCTGGAGCCCGTGGCGAATGCCTTCGCCGCGTTGGCCGACGAGACCCCTGAGCCCGAGCGGCTGGCAACGCTCGGCTACTTGATGGAAGAGGCGCTAATTGCCTTCAGCCCAAGCGTGGAGTCCGGCATCGAGCCCGCCGAATCGTCGCGCCTGATGCACATCGCGTTGGGCAGTGTCTCCATCCGCAGTCACGACACCGAGCTAATGGAGTGTGCCTTCGATCGAATGGCGCAACACATGCCGGCAGATTTGCCGGCCTTCTTACGCGAGGCGGTTGTCGAGATGGAGCAGACTGGCCACCCCGAAGAGGTCAAGGCGGTGATCCGGGCCTACCACGAACGACATAGTCCACGAACCATCCGCTGAGCGAAGAGCCTGGCGTACGCCGGCTTACACCAACTGCGATGCCTCGGGCAGCTGGAACGGGTAGCACGTGATGTTCGAGGAGGGGAAGCGCTTCGATGCGG
Organism: Thiocapsa sp.; assembly: GCF_011390875.1. Classification (GTDB taxonomy): domain Bacteria; phylum Pseudomonadota; class Gammaproteobacteria; order Chromatiales; family Chromatiaceae; genus Thiocapsa. The sequence goes on along the minus strand of NZ_JAABRP010000112.1, from coordinate 9,229 downwards.
GTGGCCACAGCCAGTTCGGCATGCTATTACCAACAACCTCCGCTGGCGTCGCGCTGCGCCTGCAGCGCGAGCACGAAGTCGGCGGCGCGTTGCAGGCCGATCCAAAGCGTTTGCGGCCCCGGATAGTCGTCGCCTTCGCGGTTGAGGGAATCAGCACATGGCCTCACGCCGCGACATCCGCAACCAGATCGACGCCTTCCGATCTCTCTGTGATCGGGAAACCCCGGAACGTGTGCTGGCTGCGGCTCGGGGAGCATTGGCGGATCGGCATCGCCTGATGGTCGCCAAGGCCGCGGACCTCGCCGGTGATCGGCTGATCTATGCGCTTGAGCCGGACCTGAACGCGGCCTATCGCCGTTTCCTGGAAGATCCCGCAAAGCGCGACCCGGGCTGTAGTGCCAAGGGCGCGATCGCACGCGCGCTGGTCGCGCTGGACAGTCAGGATGCGGGCTTCTTCATCGCAGGCATCCACTATCGCCAACCCGAACCGGTGTGGGGCGGCAGCGTCGATACGGCCGTCGATCTGCGTGTGAGCTGCGCCATCGGGCTCGCGGCCACGAGCGATCCGCGTGCCCTGATCCATCTGGTCGACCTGCTCCACGACCCTGAGCCCCATGCCCGCAGCGGCGCGGCGCGTGCGATTGCCTGCACGCAACCCTTGGCGGCCGAGGCGGTGCTGCGGTCCAAGGCGCTCGGCGGCGATCCGGAGCCGGAGGTCACGGGCGACTGTCTTGTCGCACTCTTGCAGGTGGCCGGGGAGGATGCGCTCGACTTCGTGGGCGGTTTCCTCGTGACGCCGAGCATGGAGATCAATGGCCTCGCCGCCCTCGCGCTCGGGGAGTCGCGGCTCGACGGCGCCTTGGATCTTCTGCGCGAGCGTTGGGACGCCGAGCCCTTCAAGCGCAGCGCGGAGCATCTACTGCTGCGGGCGGCGGCGCTGCACCGCAGCGAGGCGGCGCTCGACTGGCTCGTCTCGATTGTCGCGGATGCGGATCGCGCGAGCGCCGAGGTCGCGATTGCCGAGCTGGGTGCCTATCGCAACAACGCTCGGCTGCGGGCGCGGCTGGAGGGCGTAATCGCAGAGCGTGACGATCCCCGACTCGGCGCAGGCTATGCGAAGGCCTTTCCGCTCAAGACGCCGGGGGCATAAGGCGCCCCGGTGTCGACCGCTATCGGCCGCTCGTCTCCACCGCCGCAAACCCCTCCTCCGACCGCTCGTTCAACGGGGCGTGCTCCCAGACAAACCCCTCAAGCTCATAGCCGAGGACCATCGACTTGCCGTCGACCGAGACCAGGATCTCGACCCGCTCGGGCGAGCGGATGGTCCGATTCTCGACCGCGGTGATCGAGTCCGGGAAGCGCTTTTCCAAGTCGCGACAGACCAGCTCCGAGACGGGGCCGATGTCGCCGATTTCCGGTGGATCGGGTGTGCACATCGCCAAGCCTTCGAACGTTGCGAACGACAGGCAGGCAATCAGGGGTAGCTTCGTCATGGTCGTGTCCTCCTCGTCGGTGGTCGACAGATCCCGCCGTCCGAGTCCGACGCGATGCATCATCGGGCTTGCCGGACTGCGGGGGTTGTCTTAAGGCTTAGGCGAATCGGCACAAATTGTCCTGACGAAAAAACGCCGAAAGTCGGATGATTCCCCGCCGGGCATTTCGTCGTTTCTCCGTCGGCTAGACTCAGCAACAACGGCTCGTCACAACCCTGGCGAGATTGGGACTTTGACCGGCGCAGACGAACCTTTCGGAGTGATCCCTTTCGAGCCATGACCCATCCAAGCCCGCCAAACATGCCCGAAGACTTCGCCCGCTCTTGGGACGCACGCTACGAAGGCGCGACAGCGATCCCGAAACCGGCCCTGGTGTTGCGCCAATGGCCGCACTTGATCCCCGATGGAGGCAGCGCGCTCGACTTTGCCTGCGGACTGGGCGGCAATGCGCTCTGGCTGGCCGAGCGGGGTTTCCGGGTCTCGGCATGGGACCTGTCCCCCACCGCCGTCGCGCGGCTCCGGGAGGCGACGCGACTACAAGGACTGCACCTCGATGCCCGGGTCCGCGACCTCACCGCACTGCCGCCGAGTCCGGAGAGCTTCGACCTGATCGTGGTCGCGCACTTCCTGGATCGCGATCTGGCCCCGAGCATCGCCGCCGCTCTGCGTCCGGGCGGTCTGCTCTTCTATCAAACCTTTTCGCGTGAGTCCCGCGGCACCCACGGCCCGACCAATCCGGCCTACCGGCTTGCCCGCAACGAGCTGATCACGCTCTTTCCCGACCTGACCATCCGCGCCTATCGAGCCGAAGGTCGACTCGCCGCACCCGAGAGCGGTTTGGGCGACCTGGCCTTGATGGTTGCCCAACGGGTTTGAGAGGCGGAGAGCGACATGAGCGCGCGACTGCACATCCAATTGCTGGGCGGTTTCACGCTCAAGCGCGACGGCGCACCCGTCACGCTGCCGACCCGCAAGGCCGCTGCACTCCTGGCCATCCTCGCGATGCCGCCGGGCACCCTCATCACGCGCGAGCGTCTCGCCGATCTGCTCTGGTCACGCAGCGCCGAGGCGCAGGCGCGCGGCAGTCTTCGCCAAGCCGTGGCGCAGCTTCGCAAGGCCCTGGAGGATGAGTCCGGCATGCTGATCGAAACGGTAGGCCCAGGCCTTCGCCTCGTGTCGCCGAGGGTCGAGGTGGATGCAGGGACCCTGGAGCGGGCGCTGGCCGCAGGATCTCCGGCCGACCTTGAGCTGGCCGGGCGGCTGTATCAGGGCGAGTTCTTGGCGGGACTCGCGATCGGGGAGGCGCCGTTCGAGGATTGGAGAGCGACGGAAGCGGAACGGTTGCGGCGACTTCTGCTGCGCGGGTTACAGGCCCTGCTGGGTCGGCATATCGAGCGGGGCGACTTGGAGGCGAGTCTCGATCTGGGCGAGCGCTTGGTGCGGCTGGAGCCGCTCGCCGAGGAGACCTATCAGGCCTTGATGCACCTGCATCTCGACCGCGGCGCGTTGGGCCCGGCCATGCGGGAGTATCAGCGTTGCCGGGCGGCCTTGGCGGCGGGCCTGGGTGTCGCGCCTTCGGCCGCAACCGAGGCGCTTCGGCGAGCGCTCCGCGCACGGCCACACGCTCACCCATCCGCCAGGGAGGATACCGAGTCCGGGGCCCTGCCGGTTCTCGCGGTCCTGCCCTTCTCGGATACGGGCGAGACCGCCGAGGACGCACGGCGCGATTACTTCGTCCGTGGCTTTACCGAGGACGTCGTCTCTGCACTCGCGCGCTTCCGGTCGCTGCGGGTGATCTCGGCGCAGTCGTCCTTCGCCGAGGCGGATCTGCAGGCTAGTCCGCGCGAGATCGCGGAAGGTCTCGGCGCACATTATCTGCTCGTAGGCAGCCTCGGACGCAGCGAGGATCGTGTGCGCCTGAGCACAGAGCTGCTGGATGTGCGCGCCGGCCATCTGCTCTGGTCCGATCGTCACGAGGTCGCGACCACCCGCATTCCGGAGACCCGAGATACGATCGCCCGCGGCGTGGCCGCGGCTCTGGTGGTCCGCATCGACGGCGATCTGCTGCGCCAAGCCATGCGCAAGCCGCTCGACAGCCTGGAGGTCTACGATTGCTGGCTGCGCGGCATGGCCCGACTGCGTCAGGGTACGCCCGAGAGCCTAGCCGAGGGTCGACCGCTGTTTCGCCGGGCGCTCGAGCTGGACCCGGGATTTGCCCGGGCCCACTCGGGTCTGTCGCTGACCTACTTCAACGAGTGGAGCTGTCTCGCCTGGCAACGCTGGCATGAGGACGAGCGCATGGCCTTCGAGCATGCGCGCGACGGCGCCGCCCTGGACGAGACCGACCATGTCACCCACTTCGTGCTCGGGCGGGTCCTCTTGTATCGCCGCGAATTTGCGCGCGCCGAGCAGCACCTGGATCGCGCCGAGGTGCTCAACCCCAACGATGCCGACATGCTCGCGCAACTGGCTATCGCCGATGCCTTCCTGGGGCGCCCCGAGCGGGGCGCCGAGCGAATCGAGCTGGCGATGCGCCTCAACCCATATCACGACGACTGGTACTTCGCCTACGCGGTCTATCCCAACTTCGTGGGCCGCCGGCTGGAGACGGCGATCGCTTACGCTTTGAAGGCACCCCACGTGGCCACCGATGTCACCGCCTACCTGGCCGCAGCCAGTGCCCACCTCGGACAGATGGAAGCGGCCCGTCGGCATCTCGCCTCCTTTCGGGAGATGTTTCGGCGCAACATTATGCAGGGCCGCGAGCCGGCCGCGGAGGAGCCGATGCGCTGGCTGTTGCACGTCAATCCCTTCAGCCGGATCGAGGACGCGCACTTCTGGGCCGAGGGGCTGGCCCGGGCCGGGCTGGTCATTCCGGATGATCTCTGGCGCGATTTTCCCGATGGACCCTGGCCCGGCTAAACCTTTAAACCGCGCCAGCTCCAGCAATCGTCGAGTCTGCCGGGGCCGATCCCATCCAAAAACACCCCATACCGCGCTGGGCGCGGTTTAGATCAGAAGTACTGACAATGGTCCGCCCGCGCGGCGATCTCCTGGAGAAAGACGCCCGGATCCACGATCCCCGTGGCTTCGGGTAAGAGGTCGTCTTCGGCGACATCGAACGTCATGGCGGCCAAGCGACAGCCATGCAGCCGGACATGACCGGTCGAGACGAGCAGCTTCAGAAAGTCCTGGATCTCCAGCGGATCCCCGTCCCGCCGCAGCCGTTGCTTTAGCCAGTCCTCGCGGTGGGCATAACGCGGATCCATCCGACACTCGCGCACGCCCTCGGTCGTGAGGAGTCGCACCGACCAGAGAACGAAGAGGATGTCCACCTCGACGCCCTTGCGGCCCATCTCCCACGCGAAGGTCAGCGGCGTCAAGAGCCGGTCGAAGGCGTCGTCGCGGATGACGATGGCGAGGCGCCGGATGGGCGGCGCCGCGGACAGGTCGGCCTGTCCCGCATCCGGCCAACCATCCGAGCGGGCGGTCGGACTCTCCTCGGATCGAAGCATGACGGCATCCGTGTCGGGGCCGGTGGTGGGCCGCCCGGGGGTTTGTAGCGCTTGAATCGTTGCGGATGACATGATTTCGACTCCAGCCGCCGGGGGTCGCGCAGACCCCGGCGCCGTTTCGTATTGAAGGGTTTAAGCAACCTGCCGGACGCGGGGTTCGGCGGCTCTCGCGAGCAGGACACGCGCACTCGCGCTGTCCGGCTTGAGATCGATCCGCTCGGCGATCAGCGCCCGTGCCAAGGCGAGCTGTCCGTCGCGAACCGCGGCCTCGATCAAGGTCAGGTCGAGCAGATCCCGCTGGGCATGGCTGCCGCCGAACCGATTGGCCCGATCCCGGACGGGTCGCAGCAGACGCACCGTCTCGGCAAAGTCGCCCTCGCCGAAGGCGTGGATCGCGCGGGTGACCGGTGACCCGACCTCGCGGACGAAGAAACGCTTGTCGTCCGAGCCGTCCACCGCGTGCGCTTGTGCCGCGAAGACACGCTCGGCGGCCCCTCGCCGCTGCGCAGCCGTAAAGGCCATCATGGCGTGGGCATCGTTGAAGGCGTAGTTGCCCGCGTCCGCGATCGGCTCCCAGCCGTCCGCCACGGCTTGCCAGCGCTCCCCGAGCGGGATACCCCGAAGCTTCAGGCGCCACAGGAGTGCGGAGGCGTCGATCATGTCGAGCACGACCCTGGAGCGCTGACCGTAGATGGGTCCGTCGAACAGCCGCAGGACCTCGTCGACCTCGTCCAACTCCAGGTGATAGAGCGCCAGGTGCCACCAGTTGTGCACCGCGAAGAAGTTGTCGACGGACCAGGCATCCGAGTCGCTGCGCAGCCACGCGATGCCTTCGGTCGTGCGGCCCTGCATCTCCATGACATGGGCAACGGCATGCCAGGCCCAGGCATCCCGGCGCTCCAACTCGACGGCGCGCCGCCCCGCGGCCTCCGCACGCGCGTAAAGCCCCGTCTCCTCCAGTCCGAAGGCGTGCATTCCGATGATCGCGTGATAGCCGGGCATGTCGGCCGACCACGAGGGCAAGGCACGGGCGATGCGGTCGCGCAGTAGGCGCGACGCGCCGGTATAGAAGTCCACGACATGTCCGACCTGCAGCGCGAGGATGTCGTTCGGGTAGTCGATGGCGATGTCCTCCAGGATCCGCGAGGCGACATGCCACTCGCTGTCCACGAGGTGCTGTACCGCGGTCAGATGGGCACGCTCGCGCGCCGCGCTCGGCAGGGTTCCGGCGGCCTCCAGATCCGCGCGGGCCACGGCGAATCCGTCCGGCTCGGTCCCCAGCAGATGCAGATAGGCATGGAGCACCCGGGCCATGACGAACTCCGGACTCCGGCTCGACGCCTGCTCCGTGATCGCCACCGGGTCGCCCCGATAGCATTGAAACGCGTGGAGCGCCTGGTGGTAGAGATCGGCCGCGGTCGCATCGGCGCCGCTCATGGGAAGGCCGAGGGCATCTTTTCGGGTCATTGCGATTCCTCCTCGCTCAAACTCTCGTCTGTAGGTTGATCCACCGGGATGCTCCGGTGTTGACGAAAGCCTATGACCCGCCCGTTATTCGGCCGTGAAACCGGCGTGAAAGATGGAGTAAAAATGTGGACAACCGGTGGCGCAGCCTCGGTGCAGCGGACGGGCTGTGCGCTTTCCGGGAGATCGATCACTGGTTGAACGCCGGCCGCACGCCGGGCTGTCTGAGGAGGCGCTCGGCAACATCATCGGGCGCGACCGCAGCTCCTTAGAGGACGTCAACTCGTCGTAGCTCGCGTCGACCCTTAAACCTGCGGGGCGATGGCCGCTACGACCCCTGGAGCACGCCCCGCGCGGCGCACGACGGATCGAGGTCGGTATCTTCTCGGCTTGCGTCTCGGGACGTTGCGCCGGAGCGCGACAGATACAGCGTCATGTCCTCCACCGATAATGGCCGGCTGACCAGGTAGCCCTGAATCAGGTCGCAATGCAGCGCGCGCAGATAGTCGGCCTGCGCTTGCGTTTCGACGCCTTCGGCAACGACCTCGGATCCGAGACTGTGACCGAGCGCGATGATGGCCTTGACGATCGAGGCATTGCTGAGGTTCGTCGTCACGTCGCGTACGAAGGAGATGTCGATTTTGAGCTCATGGATCTCGATATGCTGCAGATAGGCGAGCGAGGAATAGCCTGTGCCGAAATCGTCGATCGACAGACGGACGCCCAATGCGCGCAACTCGGCCAGTGCCTTGAAGGACTGCTCGCGGTCGGCGATGACGAAGCTCTCGGTGATCTCCAACTCCAGCCGCTCGGGCGGAATCCCCGTCTCGCGCAGCGCGTGCTTGACCGACTCGATCAGGTGTTCCCGGCTCAACTGGACGGCGGAGACATTCACCGCAGTCCGGCGCGGCGCCAACCCGGCGTCGAGCCAGGCCTTGATCTGGCGGCAGGCCATGTGCAGCACCCAGTCCCCCAGTGGTACGACCAGCCCGCTTTCCTCGGCCAGCGGGATGAAGTCGCCGGGCGGGATCATGCCTCGCTCGGGATGGTGCCAGCGCACCAGCGCCTCCAGTCCGACGGTCTCTCCGCTCGTCAGATCGGTCTGCGGTTGATAGTAAAGGAGCAATTCGTTGCCCTCGATGGCATGTCGCAGCTCGGCCTCCAGCGTGAGGCGATCCTTTGCCCGGGTGGTCAACTCCGGCGAGAAAAAACGCAGGATGCCTCGTCCCTGCTGTTTGGCCTGGTTGAGAGCCGCGTCGGCACTGCTTTGCAGGGTTTCGATCTCTTGGCCGTCGGCGGGATAGAGTGCGATGCCGATACTGACGCCGATATAGATGTGCCGTTCGTCGATGATGAAAGGTTCGTTCAGGGCGTCGATCAGGTGTTGCGCGAGCAGGTCGATACCGGGCAGTCTCCGGCCGCGTTCCAGGATCAGGTTAAACTCGTCGCCGCCGATGCGCGCCAGCGCGTTGCCGTCGGGTAGTGCGTCCCGGAGACGCCGGCCTACCGCGATCAGCAGCTGATCGCCTTGGCTGTGACCGAGGCTTTCGTTGACGGTCTTGAAGTTATCGAGGTCAAGAAACAGCAGCGCGAACTCGGTGCCGGTGCGTTCGGCACGCGCGATCGCGCGGGTCAACAGCTCGTGAAACAGCGAGCGATTGGGCAAACCGGTCAAGGGATCGCGATAGGTTAGAAAATCGACTTTCTGTTCGGCGCGACGACGTTCGGTGACGTCGCGATGGGAGCCACGCCAACCAATGAAACGGCCCGCTTCGTCGAGAACCGGCTTACAGACGTGCTCGAGCCAACGCTCGTCGCCATCGCGGGTGTGGATGCGGAAGCTCAGCGGAACGGGATGCGTACCGAGCAAACCCTGACGATGCATTTGCCAAGCATTCAGATCGTCCGGGTGGATGATTGAGTCCATGAGCCCGGGATCGGCGAAGAACTCGGCCGGTGCGTAACCCGACACCTCCCGACAGGCAGGCGAGACGTACCGGTAGGCGCCATCGGGCGCCAGCCAGTATTCCCAATTGGGCGAATAGTCGGCGAGGATGCGGTATTTCTCCTCGCTCTCGCGCAGCGCCGCTTGGGCGTCCCGCCGTGCGCGCTGATCCTCCGTCTCGCGCAGAGAGCGTTTGATTGCGGGGACCAGGCGGATCAGGTGGTCCTTCAGGACGAAATCCCCGACCCCGCAGTGCAGCAGCTCCACCGCCCGTTCCTCGCCCACCGTACCGGAGAGCAGAATGACCGGCAGCTCCGGGCAGCGCGCACGAATCATCCCCAGGGTCGACACGAAGTCCATGCCGGGGATCTTGTAGTCGGCCAGCGCGAGCGTCCAGGGTGATGCGGCAGTCAGGGCCGCCTCCAACTCCTCGTTGCTGGCGACCCGGGTACAGTCGGCCGCCAGGCCCTCCTTGTGCAGATGGCGGACAAGCAGACGAAAATCGGCCGGGTTGTCCTCGATGACCAGCAGGTTGAGTGGCGGCTCGGGCGATGCGTTCATCTCGGCGGACCCATGCTCAGAGCCTCGGCGGATGGTTGATCAGCAGCCAGTAGCTGCCCAAGTGGGCGACGGTCTCCGCGAAGGTGGCGAAATCCAGCGGCTTGCGCACGAAGCTGTTGGCCCCGCTCTCGTAGCTGCGCATCCGATCGTTCTCCTCGTCCGAGGAGGTCAAAATGACCACCGGCAGCAGACCTGTGCGCGGATCCGCGCGCAGACGCGCCAGGACCTCCAGGCCGGAGAGGCGGGGCAGC
>NZ_JAABRP010000111.1 GCF_011390875.1 Thiocapsa sp. | reverse complement strand
TTTGGTGGTCAACACCCTGGTCGGGAGCATCCTGGAGCCGAAAATCATGGGATACGGGCTCGGACTCTCCACCCTCGTGGTCTTCGTCTCGCTGGTGTTCTGGGGATGGGTTCTGGGGCCGGTCGGCATGTTTCTGTCGGTACCCCTGACCATGTCGCTCAAAATCGCGCTGGACACCAACCCGCAAACGCGACCGATCGCCATCATGCTGGGCCCCGAGATCAGGGAGCTTCAGCGCGAGCCGCCGACTCGGCACCTCGACTGAGCAGCCGGCAAGGCAGCCTCGCACTTAAGGACCGGAGACCAGCTTCAATCCCACGATGCCCAGCACGATCATGCCGACGAAGAAAAACCGCAGGAGGGTCGCCGGCTCGGCGAACAGGAGAATCCCGATGGCAAAGGCACCGACGGCACCGATGCCCGTCCAGACCGCATATGCGGTACCCATGGGAATGCTCTTCTGTGCGACGAGCAAGCAGGCACCGCTCGCCACGATGCAGACTACGGCGAAACCGATCCAGCCCCAGCGTAGCCCCGAATCGGTCATCCCGAGCTTCAAGCCGACGGGCCACCCCCATTCGAAGATGCCGGCAACGACGAGATAGAGCCAAGCCATACGCGTCCCCCAACCGACATTTCCACGCGACGGTGCAGCGATCGCCGAGCCTCGAGTGATGGCAAGTGAAACAATCCGCGCGCGGCCGGCGAGGAAACCGCGGCTGCGTCGCCGCGCCGACAACGCAGCCGGCGGTGACCCGTCCGACACCCGGGTAAACGGACGCCCCGAAGGTTTCTGCAGCCGCTGCTTAGGCGTCCGAGAACATCGCCTCGAGACGTTCGATCTCGGCACGCAATGTATCGGAGACCGAATCCTTCATGGCCGACAGCTTGTCCATGACCTCACGCGCCATTTCTTCCTTATCCTCCGCCAGGAAGTTCTTGACCTGCTCGATCATCTCCTTGGCTTGTGTCTCGGTGCGATCACGCACGACACCGGCCTGCTCCATCGCCGACGCCGCAGCCTCCGCGGCGGCATCCTTAGCCGCAGTCGCGGCCGCGCCGACACGATCCGAGGCATCCTTGGTCGTCTCGACCGCCTGGTCAAACATCGTCGCCTTCTCTTCGGGCGGAGCTGCGGCCTCCTCGACCGGCGCTTGGTCCTGGCCGCAAGCACCCAGCCAAATGGCCGTGCATGACACGATGACGGCCGACAGGACATGCCTCTTCATCTCGGTCACACCTGTGTTGTTGAAGGACAGTCAGTATACTAAGTCGGCCCACGTCCGCGCAGCCTGCGAAGCGCTCGCCGCCGTGACCGCATACGATGCCGCCATGCGCGGATTCTGCCGGTAGAGCGTGCGACTTGGGCTGCCGCGACATCGCGAGGACGTCTGCCTCCTGCGAACCTGACGTCACCCTCACCCGTCCGCCACACTCAAGGACCCGTCATGAGCAACCTGCTCGCCGTCTTTTTACTTCTCTTACTCGGCTGGTTCTGGCTGGACAGCATGCGCGCGCGCGAAATCGCAACGGAGGTCTGCAAGAGCGCCTGCAAACAACGGGAACTTCAGTTTCTGGATCAAACGGTTGCCTTGCGGCGACTCGGTCTCGCTTGGCGCTCGGAAGGCTTGAGGATGCGTCGTGTTTATCGCTTCGACTTCAGCGAGGAAGGCGTCGGACGCCGCAGCGGCTATCTGGTCATGCGAGGAATGACGCTCGAAGATCTGAGTTTCGGCCTCCCGACACAGGCGCAGGACGCCTGAACCGCGCCGGGGACGACACGCCGCGCGCCCTCGGCATTTGGGATAGGAAACCGTTGTACGTGCGAATCCGGCTCGCGCCGATCGACGAGCAAGCTCCGAACAGAGCCTACTTGACGACCTTCAGCGTCGGACCGCCGGCCTTACCTTTTCCTTTACCTGAAGGCAATTTGGGTCCTTGAGGCTCTTGGGAGCTCGGGCTCATGCCCCGAGGCCGACCGACCGATCGCGGCTTGCTTCGCTCCTGCTCGAGGTGCGCGTCGGAAGCGATCTCGGGCTCGCCGGGAAGCGGATAGGCCAGCTCGGGGAAGACCATCCCTTGCCCGTTTTCGCGCGTGAAGATACCCAGCACCGCTTCGACGGGAAAGAACACGTCGCGAGCCACCCCGCCGAAGCGCGCGTTGAACTCGATCTGCTCGTTTCCCAGGACAAGAGAACGCACGGCACTCGGCGAGAGATTGAGCACCAAGCGCTCGTCTTCGACGAATTCCTTTGGTGCCTGGACACCGGGATAACGGACATCCACCACCAAATGCGGCGTCATATCGTTGTCCAGGATCCACTCGTAGATCGCCCGGATCAGATAAGGTTTCGTCGAGGTCATCGTGTCGATCTCACTTTCCATCGAGCCCTCCATCAGGACACGTCCGCGATCATCTCCTTCTCGGCCTCGGTGAGGCTCTTACGAAAGGCGTCGCAGGCAAAGATGCGTCGCATGTACACCCGCAGCGCCTCGGCCTGAGGCGGCAGCTCGACGCCGAGAACAGGCAGCCGCCACAAAAGCGGCGCGATGCAGCAGTCGACCAGAGAAAACTCGTCGTTCATAAAGAAGGTATGGGCACCGAAAACCGGCGCCGTCACGGCCAGGCTCTCGCGCAACTCCTTACGCGCCTGTTCCGCGTCCTCCGGACTCCCCAGGGCAATACGGCCCATCAGGGTGTACCAATCGCGATCGATGCGGTACATGAACAGCCGCGCGCTGGCCCGCGAAACGGGATCGACAGGGAGCAAGGGAGGGTGAGGGAAGCGTTCGTCGAGATACTCCATGATAATCCGTGACTCGTAGAGTCGCAGATCCCGATCGACAAGCGTCGGCACGGTCCCGTAAGGGTTAAAATCCATCACCTCGTCCGGCAGGTCGTTCGCATCGACATCGATCACGTCGACCGCGATACCCTTCTCGGCGAGTACCATCCGAACACGGTGGCAGTATGGACAGGTGGGATCGGAAAATAGCGTCATCACGGATCGTCTACTCGCAGCCACAGCCATTCTTCCCTTCTCCAGCATGTGGACAAAGCCCGGTCGGGCCCGAGGAACAGGTATCGCCGACCATCCGGGTCAGCTGCCTTGAGCATTGCGCTCATGAGTGAACAGAGCATCGGGAGTAGCGGAACGGAAGCAGGTGCTTCCGCCCAAACCGTCAAACGGAGAGAACCCGCGTCGGCCGCGATTGATCGAGACCGATGCGGGGTGCGACGACCTTTAGTGGACGTCTTTCCAGTATTCCTTCTTCAGCGCAAAGGCCACGATGAAGAAGAGGCCGAGGAACAGCAAGACATAGATACCCATCCTGCGCCGCTCCATTTGGCTCGGCTCGCCCGCGTAGGTCAGGAACGCGGTGATGTCGCGCACCATGGCGTCGTATTCCTCGGGGGCCAAGCTTCCGGGCTGGGTGAGCTGAACGCCGGCGATGGTCGGCTCGTGACCCTCATGCTCTTCCACGATCGCCTCCTGCACCCCCTGCAGATCACCGAGCACGTGAGGCATACCCACCAGCGGGAAGATCACGTTGTTCACGCCGTAAGGCCGTGAAGGATCGGCGTAGTAGCTCTTCAGGTAGGTGTAGACCCAGTCCGGGCTGCGCCAGCGCGTCACCAACGTGAGGTCGGGAACCGCCGTACCGAACCAGACCTCGCCGTCTGCAGGCCGCATCGAGTTCTTCATCATGTCCGTCGGCTGAGCGTCACCGAACAAGAGGTTCTCGCGCAGTGACTTGTCGTCGATCCCCAGATCGTCCGCCATGCGTGAATAGCGCATGTGACTGAGCGAATGACACGCCATGCAGTAGTTGACGAAATACTTCGCCCCGCGCTGGAGCGACGCCTGATCGTTCAGATCGATCTCGGCCTTCTCCAACTTGACATGACCGCCTGCGGCGAAGCCCACGGCGGGCAACAACAGAACCAGGGTGGCAATGATCAGCTTTCTCATGAGGTCACCCTCTCCGGAACGGGCTTGGTCTTGTCGATCGAGCTGTAGATCGGCATCAGCAGGAAGTAGGCGAAATAGATGGCCGTGAAGATCTGCGACAACAGGGTCAGGAAGGGATCCACCGGTTGCAGACCGAGCCAGGCCAACACAATGAAGGAGATCGCGAACAGCCCCGTCATGACCTTAAAGATCGGGCCCTTGTAGCGCATCGACTTGACCTTGCTGCGGTCCAGCCACGGCAGCACGAAGAGGATCAGGATCGCCGCGAACATGACGACCACGCCCGGGAACTGGGATCCATACATCGGCGGCACCGCCCGCAACATCGCGTAGTAGGGCGTGAAGTACCACACCGGAGCGATATGCGCGGGGGTCTGGAAGGGGTTGGCCGGCTGGAAGTTCGGCGCCTCGATGAAGAGTCCGCCCATGGTCGGGGCGTAGAAGACGATGGCCGAGAAGATCGCGAGGAATACGACCACGCCAACCAAATCCTTCACCGTGTAGTACGGATGGAAGGGGATCCCGTCCGCCGGGGCCTTATCGCTCCAGCGATTGCCCTTCGGACCTTCCTTGATTTCGACACCGTCCGGGTTATTGGAGCCGACATGATGGAGTGCAACGATGTGCAGGAACACCAAAGCGGCCAAAACGAACGGCAAAAGGAAATGGAAAGCGAAGAACCGGTTGAGCGTCGTATCCGAGATGACATAGTCACCGCGCACCCAGACCGCGAGATCGTCGCCGACGACCGGGACGGCCGCAAACAGATTCACGATCACCTGCGCACCCCAGAACGACATCTGCCCCCAAGGCAGGAGATAGCCGAAGAAGGCGGTCGCCATCATCACCAAATAAATCACGACGCCGATGATCCACAGCAGCTCGCGTGGCTTGCGGTAGGAGCCCCAGAGCAGGGCGCGGAACATGTGCAGATAGATGACGATGAAGAAAGCGGACGCGCCCGTGGAATGGATGTAACGAATCAACCACCCCCACTCGACATCGCGCATGATGTATTCGACCGACGCAAATGCCTCCACGGCCGACGGCTTGTAGCTCATCGCCAACCAGAGGCCGGAGACGATCTGGATCACCAGCGTCAAGATCGCCAGCGAGCCGAAAAACGACCAGAAGTTGAGGTTCTTCGGGGCGTAATACTCGGAAAGGTGTGCTTTCCAGGTCTCCGTCAGCGGGAATCGCTTATCGATCCAGCTGAGGTTCTCGGACTTTTCTGCGCTCATCAAGCCGCTCCTCGATCCTCACCGACCAAGATGGTGGTGTCGTTGATGTACGTATGCACGGGAATCACCAGATTTGTAGGGGCCGGAACACCCTTGTACACCCGGCCGGCAAGGTCGAACCTGGAGCCGTGGCAGGGGCAGAAGAATCCGCCGCGCCACTGCGCGCCGAGATCGTCGGGACCGAACTCCGGCCGAAAGGTCGGAGAGCAGCCCAGGTGCGTGCAGATCCCGATCACGACGAAGTACTGATCCTTGATCGAGCGCGTCGCGTTCTGGCAATACTCCGGCTGTTGCGGCACCGCAGACGCCGGATCGACCATTTGGCCGTCCAGTGTCGGTAGCGCCTCGAGCATCTCCGGTGTACGGCTGACGACCCAAACCGGTTTACCGCGCCATTTGACGCGAAGGATCGCGCCCGGTTCCAACTGGCTGATGTCGGCTTCGACCGGCGCACCCGCGGCACGCGCCTTGGCGCTCGGGTTCATCGACGCGATAAATGGGACGAGGGCGAAGCCGGCTCCGACGGCTCCGACCACGCTGGTCGCGGCGACAAGCACACGCCGCCTGGTTTTGTTCACGCCTTGTGCGCTCATAAGCCACTAACCCCCGGCTGGCGCGAGCCCCCTGAACGGTTTATTCGGGTGGCGGCTCACGCATAGTCATGAATAAGGAAGATCAGAATATACCGATTCTCTACAAAATCGACCGGGCATTGTCTTGTATTCCGGTCGGATCGGTCAAGACCAAGCGGCCCGGACTCCAAGCCGCTCCACGTTTAGGCAGGATTATCGATCTCGATGAACCGATGCTCCAACCCGAACCGTTCTGCAAGGTGCTCGCCGAGAGCCTGAACCCCATAGCGCTCGGTCGCATGATGTCCGGCCGCAACGAAGGCGATTCCGAGCTCACGCGCGGCGTGGGTCGTCTGCTCGGAAATTTCGCCGCTCACGTAGGCGTCGACGCCGAGCGCGGCGGCCTGCTCGAGATATCCCTGGCCGCCGCCGGTACACCACGCGATCCGCTCGATCCGCTCCCGGCCCGCGTCGATCAGCGTCGCGGGGCGCCCGAGACGCTCGGAGACATGCGCAGCGAGTGCATCCGGCGAACATCCGGGACTTAAACGCCCGGACCACAAGAGTCCTCGGCGATCAGCCACGGGTTCGGCATCGACCCATCCGAGCCGGCGAGCCAAGACGGCGTTGTTGCCCACGATAGGATGCGCGTCAAGTGGCAGATGATACGCGATCAGGCTGGCCCCGGCCTTGAACAATTGCCTTGCGCGCCGCCCCTTCATGCCGACGAGACAGGGGGCCTCGCTCTTCCAGAACCACCCGTGGTGGACCAGAATCGCGTCAGCACCCCATGTGCTCGCAGCCTCGATCAAGGCAGCGCTTGCCGTCACGCCGCTGACGAGCCGCGCAATCGAACGTTCGCCTTCAACCTGCAAGCCGTTCGGCGCGTAGTCGTCGAAATCACCGGCGGCGAGAAAACGATCGCAATAGGCGACCAATGCGTAAGGATCAACCATGGTTTAGAATGACGCTCGGTCAAAGGGCCGATGTTTCGGCTCCGTCGCCCTCCGTCGCCGGGGCCCCGTGGCTGCGTAGCTTAATCGGATGATCAAGACAGGTCCAACCACCCTTCTGATTGCGGCCGTCATCGGCGGGGCCTCGGGTTCCCTGCTGACGTTGTCGCTGGCCCCGCCCGGGCCGGGCGTGTCGCCGCCACAAGAGAGCGGAACCGCCGTGCCGGCTCGGCTCGACGACCTGCCGACGTTCGCGACGTCGGTTGCTCGGGTCGCTCCCGCGGTCGTCAGCATCTTCGCGACGCAAGCCGAGCCCGCTGCACCGCGAACGACCCTGCCGCCCTATCCGGGACACCACCATGGGCCACCCGGGGCAGCCGCCTCCCGCACCGGTATAGGCTCGGGTGTCATCCTCTCGCCCGACGGCTTCATCCTGACCAATCGTCATGTCGTGCAGGACGCAGATCGTATCAGCGCCGTGCTTGCAGACGGGCGCTCACTCGCACTTACACTGGTCGGTGTCGATGCGGATACGGACCTTGCCGTTCTCAAGGCCGATGCGCAGGGACTGCCCGCAGCGCCGATCGGGAACGCGCAGTCTCTTCGTGTGGGCGATCTCGCCCTGGCGATCGGCAATCCGTTCGGGGTCGGTCAAACGGTCACCATGGGGATCGTAAGCGCCACCGGACGCGGCGAGCTGGGCATCACCAATATCGAGCGCTTTATCCAGACCGACGCCGCCATCAACCCGGGAAATTCGGGCGGTGCCTTGATCAATGCGCGAGGCGAGCTCGTCGGCATCAACACTGCGATCTTCACCGAGACCGGCACCGCACAAGGCATCGGCTTTGCCATCCCGACCGAGATCGCGATCGATGTGGCGCGCGCTCTCGCCACGCAGGGTCAAGTCACGCGCGGGTGGATTGGCCTGAGCGGGCGAAGCGTCACCCCGGAGCTGGCCGAGTCCTTCGGCCTGCGTGCGGGGCACGGGGTATTGGTCGCCTCGACCCTGCGCGACAGTCCGGCGGCGCAGGCGGGTCTGCGGCCGGGCGACGTGGTGACCCGGATCGACGACCGCAACGTCGCCACGGTACAGGATCTTCTGGACGCAGTTGCCGGTGCAGGACCTCATGCCGCCTTGAGCCTGGAGGTCTGGCGCGGCAGCGAGCGCATCCTGACCCGCGCCACGACCAACGCCCGCCCGCCGAGCGCCGAGTGATCCGAGGGCAGCGGTACCTGCCGGAGCAGGCACCGCTCGCTCGAGCATCAGCCCCGGGTGGTCGATACCGTCGCAAGCAAGCCGTCGAGCGACGGCATGACACGCGTGTCCAACAACCGCGACAGACCCTCGAGCTCGGGATAGCGGCCCGCAACCTCGCGGACATAGCCCAGGGTACGCGGAATATCGGCGAGATAGTGCGGTTTTCCGTCGCGACGATTCAGACGCGCAAAGATCCCGCAGGCCTTGAGGTGGCGCTGCACGCCCATGAGGTCGAGCCAGCGCAGGAAACGCCCGAGACCCTCGTCTTGAAGCACGCCGCTTCGAACGGCGGAGTGAAAATAGCCCGAAGCCCAATCGGTCACCCGCTCGGCCGGCCAGGCGATGTAACAGTCACGCAAAAGCGAAACCAGATCGTAAGTGACGGGCCCCACCACGGCGTCCTGAAAATCGAGGATGCCTGGATTACCGGTCTCCGTCAGCATCAGGTTGCGCGAGTGAAAGTCACGATGAACGCACACCCGCGGCTGCTCCAAGGCACTCGCTACGAGCCGATCCTCGACGCGCGCAAGCGCCGCGGACTCCTCCGGCGTGAGCACCAGACCCGGCAGCGAGCCGAGAAACCATTCGCGGAAAAGACCCAGCTCCCGGCGCAGGAAGGGCTCGTCGTAGATCGGCAGGTCATCCGTGGGGCCGCACGCCTGGATGAGCGCCAAGGCGCCCAGCGCGTCGCCGTAGAGTCGGTCGGCCGTATCCCGGGTCAGCTCACCGAGGTACACCCGGTCGCCGAAATCGGTGAGCATGAGAAAGCCGGCGGCGCGATCCTCCGCATGGATCTCGGGGGTGTTGAGCCCGGCCGCGCGAAACCGTCGCGACAGATCGGCGAAGCGTCCGCAGTCCTCGAGATCGGGTGGCGCGTCCATCAGCACGCGCGTGGTACCGGCATGAAAGACCCGCCAATAGCGACGGAAGCTCGCGTCCGACGAGGCGGGTTGCAGCTCGAAGTCCTCCGACCCCAAGATCCCCGCCGCCCAGAGGCGCATACGTTCGAATCGATCAGACACGGACACCCCGATCAGTCACGTCGGCGCCGCGAACCGACCGGCCCGCGACAGGTTCAAGATTGCTGAGCTTCTACAGATGTGCCATGGTTACAGGTTCATGCGAACCCGTCCACCGATCCGAGACCCCAACCTTGGACCGCTCACGGCTTGAGTCGACCTGACACCCAACGTGCGCCTCGTTTCACTGGCCATCATTCTCTGTGTCGCCGCGACCGCGGTCGCGGACGAACGCCCCGCGGCAGAGATGAACGCTGCCCCGGAGGCCGCCGCGAACCCGGGCCTTACCCCCGATCCGGCCGGCGATCCGACCGCTCCCCCCGTCGACGCGCCCGATGCCCCGATCGGTACGCCGACCGTGCCGAGCTCGAGCGTCTCGACCGTCGCCGTTCCCGTGGCGCTGCCGCCGCTCGAACCTTTGACGCTGGATTCTCCGGGCGATGGACTACAGGACCTCGACCGCCGGGATCCGCAGGGCGATACGGACGAGGCCCTGCCGCTGCTCGTGCCCCCCGAAGATCCGGTTGCAACGGCACCGGCGGTGGAGTTCGCACCGCGCGCACTTGAACTCCCCGCGGCCTGGGACCCACGGCTGCATGCCGACCTTCCCTGGGAGTTCTGCGGACCCCGCTCCGGCGCAGCCGGTTTCACCGGGCCCGCGGCCCCGACGGGCAGCGCAGGCGTCCCGGTGCAGATCGTCGCCGATCGCGTCGACTACGACCGCAATACCGAGGTCATTCAGCTGCGGGGCGGCGTCGACGTCGTGCAGGCCGATCAACGCATGCTGGCTGATCGCTCGACCTATGATCGGCGCAGTGGGCGGCTCGACGCACGTGGCGATGTCTTCCTGGAAACCCCCGGACTTCGCATCCAAGGGGACAAAGCCGATTATAATGTCCTGACCCGCCAGGGCACGATCGGCACGGCACGCTATCGGCTCTCCGGCAGTGCGAATCTGCTCGGCACCGCCGAGGAGGCCGAGATCCTCTCGGAGCAGCAGAGCCGTTATCGCAACATCACCTACACCACCTGCCCACCCGGCAATGCGGACTGGTCGATCAAGGCGCGCGATCTCAAACTCAATCAGGAAAGCGGGATGGGCTATGCCCACCACGCCCGGATCCGTATCGGCAAGATCCCGGTACTTTACACACCCTACATCTTCTTCCCGATCGACGATCGGCGTCGCAGCGGCTTCCTGATCCCGAGCTTCGGCTCGTCCAACACGACCGGCACAGACATCAGCATCCCCTACTACTGGAACATTGCCCCGAACATCGACGCGACCATTACCCCGCGCATCATGAGCACACGCGGCCTGATGATGGGCACGGAGCTGCGCTATCTCGATCGCTTTCAAAGGGTTGAAATCAACGCCGAGGTCCTGCCCGAGGACCGCCGAGCCACCGAGCTCGGCACACGCGGTGCCCTGCGCATCGAGCAAACGGGGCGGCTCGGCCCGCGCTGGTCGAGCGCGATCGATTTCGCATCGGTCTCCGATGATCAGTACCTGCAGGATTTCGGCAATCGCCTGGACGCCACGAGCCTGCGCAACCTCGTCCAGCGCGGCGACATCTACTACTCCGGCAAGGGTTGGCGTGCACTCACGCGCGTGCAACAGTTTCAGACCATCGATGCCGCAATCGCGCCGGCCAACCGACCCTATGGGCAGATGCCGCACGTCGAGCTGGACTATTTTCCGCAACGCTGGAACGACCTGATCGAGTACGACCTCGAGGGCCAGTACGACTTCTTCGACCATTCGGCGCGCGTTCACGGCAATCGACTGGTCGCGGTCCCGACCCTGCGCATGCCGCTGCGTCGCAGCTTCGGGCATATCATCCCGCGCGCGAGGCTCTACTACACCGGCTACGACCTGGTCGACCAGGCCGAGGGTCTGCCGTCGCGCCAGTCCTACGCGATTCCCAGCTTCGACCTGGACGGCACCCTCGTCTTCGAGCGCGACACCGCCTGGTTCGGCACCCCGACGCTGCAGACCCTGGAGCCGCGAATCTACTATGTGCTGACCTCCTTCGAGGACCAATCGAACGCGCCCTTGTTCGACACCACCCCGCTGGACTTCTCGTTCGCCAGCCTGTTTCGCCCGAACCGCTTCACGGGGTTCGACCGCATCGGCGACGAGAACAGGCTCACCTTGGGACTGACCTCACGCACCATCGCCAATCAAACCGGCAGTGAGCTGTTCCGCGCCAGTGTCGGTCAGATCTATTTCTTCGAGGATCGCCGCGTTCAGTTGACCGGCGACTCGGTCGAAGACGATGTCCAATCCTCCGTCGCCGGCGAATTCGCGGCCCGCATCAGCGATCACTGGAGCGCCCGGGCGAGCCTGCAATGGAACCCCAACGACACCGAGGCACCCTGGGAGAAACGGGTCCTCCAATTGAGATACGCGCCCAGCGAAGGCAGCCGACTGAACCTCGCCTACCGCTTCAATTACGGCGACCAGCCGGACCTGCGCTACGAGGACACCGACCTCTCGTTGCAGGTGCCCATCGGCTCGCAGGTGAAACTTGTCGGGCGCTGGCTCTACTCGATGCTCAACGAGGAGACCGTCGAGGCCTTTGCCGGCATCGAGTTCGGCCGCTGTTGCTGGCGTCTGAGGTTACTTGGTCAACATCTGCAGACCGGCAACGACAGCGGCAACACCAGCCTGATGTTGCAGGTCGAGCTCGCCGGACTCGGCTCATTCGGAAACCAGATCGACACACTCCTGGAACGAGGCATCTATGGTTATCACTCGGACTAGACGCGGATATCATCGAGCGAGCGCCTGTCGTCGCCGCGCCGCTGTCGGCTCGCTCTTCGCGTGCCTGCTGATCGCATCGGCGCCGGCGACGAGCCAGGTGCCTATCCAAGAGCTGGACGCGATCGTCGCCGTGGTCAACGACGATGTGGTCGTGCGCAGCGAGCTCGACACCGAGATCGACCTGATCCTGCCGCAGATGCAAAAGGCGGGCACGGCTGCACCGCCGCGTCCCCAGCTCGAAAAGCAGGTTCTCGACCGGCTCATCCTCAAGCGCCTGCAGGCGCAGCGCGCTCGCGACCTGGGGATCCAAGTGGAGGAGGCCACGCTCAACGAGGCCCTGACCAACATCGCCCAGCGCAACGGGCTGAGTCTCGAAGAGCTGCAGGCCACGCTCGAGGCCGGGGGGATTCGCTTCGCTGATTTCCGCGAAGACACCCGCTCGCAGATCGTCACCAGCCGTCTCCAGAACCAAGAGGTGGTCAACAAGATCCAGATCACCGACCAGGAGATCGACCGTTTTCTCGAGCGCGAGTCGAGCCGCCTCATCGAGCGCGAGCAGGTCCGGCTGCAGCACATCCTGATCGCCTTGCCCGAGAACGCGACCCCGGCGCAGGTCCAAGCCGCCGAGGCCGAGGCCGCCCGGTTGGTCACGCGGCTGCGCGGCGGCGAGGATTTTGCCCGAGTCGCCGCCGCCGAGTCCGACGGGCGCAACGCCCTGCAGGGCGGCGATCTGGGCTGGTTCGAGATGGGCGCGGTGCCGAGCCTGGTGAGCGAGCTCGCCTTCACCATGGCCGAGGGCGAGATCAGCGACCCCCTGAGCAGCCCCAGCGGCTACCACATCATCAAGCTCAACGAGATCAAGGCCGCCACCCCGGACGATGTCGTGCAGACCAACGCCCGTCACATTCTGATCCGCACGAACGAGCTGGTCTCCGACGACGACGCGAAACGGCGTCTGGAGCAGCTGCGCATGCGCATCCTCGGCGGCGAAGACTTCGCGACTCTCGCCCGCTCCAATTCGGACGATACCGGCTCCGCCCTGAAGGGTGGCGACCTGGGCTGGGTGAATCCCGGCGACACCGTTCCGGACTTCGAGGAGGCGATGAACGCCCTGCCTCCGAACGGCGTGAGCGAGCCGTTCCAGAGCCCCTT
This sequence comes from Thiocapsa sp., assembly GCF_011390875.1. Taxonomy (GTDB): domain Bacteria; phylum Pseudomonadota; class Gammaproteobacteria; order Chromatiales; family Chromatiaceae; genus Thiocapsa. The sequence goes on along the minus strand of NZ_JAABRP010000111.1, from coordinate 3,637 downwards.
TGGTTGGCACATCGTCCAGGTGATCGAGCGACGCAACCAGGACAAGGAGGGCGAGTTCATGCGGCTCAAGGCGCGCGAAGCGCTGCAGCGCCGCAAGGCCGAGGAGGCCACCGAGGAATGGCTGCGTCAGCTGCGCGACGAGGCCTATGTGGAGGTCCGACTCGACGAGGACGCGCAGCTGTGATTGCAGTCACGCCCGGCGAGCCCGCCGGGATCGGACCGGATCTGGTCGTGCGCCTCGCCCAGGGGCCGTCGGACACGCCGATGGTCGCAATCGCGGACCCGGATCTTCTGGCCGAGCGTGCGCAACGGCTCGGGCTCCGGCTGCACATCGACCGCTTCGAGCCCGGCGATCCGGCGCCCCCGGCGTCATCGGTGCAGCCCGGACACCTCGCGGTTCTGCCGGTCGCCTTGCGGCAAGCCGTCACCCCGGGCCGCCTTGATACCGCCAATGCGCCTTACGTGCTCGAGACGCTGCGCATCGCCTGCGACGCCTGCCTGGAGGGCACCTTCGACGCCCTGGTGACAGGCCCGGTGCACAAAGGCATCATCAACGACGCCGGACTGCCCTTCACCGGTCACACCGAATTTCTCGCCGAGCGCTGCGGCGCCGAGCCGGTCATGATGCTTGCCACACCCGGTCTGCGTGTGGCCTTGGTCACGACACACCTGCCGCTGCGCGACGTGAGTGCCGCCATCACCCGCGAGCACCTGACCGAGGTCATCCGGATTCTCCACCGGGACCTGTCGAGCCGATTCGGGATCCCCGAGCCGCGCATCCTGGTCTGCGGGCTGAACCCGCACGCAGGCGAAGGCGGTCACCTGGGACGCGAGGAAATCGAGGTGATCGAGCCCGTCCTGAACGCGCTGCGCGGACTGGGATGGCATCTGATCGGACCCTTGCCGGCGGACACCGCCTTTGTCCCCGACAAGCTCGCCGACGCCGACGCGGTCTTGGCGATGTACCACGATCAGGGACTACCGGTGCTCAAGCACCTGGGGTTCGGTCAGGCGGTGAACATCACGCTCGGCCTGCCGATCATCCGCACCTCGGTGGATCACGGCACCGCGCTGGATCTGGCCGGGACAGATCGGGCGGATCTCGGAAGCTTGCGGGCTGCAGTCGGCATGGCCCAAATTTTGACTAAAGGATCTGTCTAATCAGGAGTGCCGTTGATCGTTGCGACCCGTCGAAGTGCTTCCGCGCGGGTGGGGATCACCTCGGGAAGCAGGCGGTGAAATTCTTTCCTGACTACCTCGTAGCACTCGCACACCCGCGCTTCCAGCCCGGGTCGATCCAGCACGGTAATCCGACCCCGGCTGTACGTGATCAACGCGGCTCGCTGTAAGCGTCCGGCGGCCTCGGTCACGCCCTCGCGTCGCACACCCAGCATGTTGGCGATCAGCTCCTGAGTCATGTGAATCTCGTTGGAGGGCAGACGGTCGAGACTGAGCAGCAGCCACCGACACAGCTGTTGGTCCACCGTGTGATGACGGTTGCAGATGGCGGTCTGCGCCATTTGGGTCAGCAGAGACTGGGTGTAGCGCAGCAACAGCGGCGGCAGGACCGCTCGGCGACGTCCTCCGGTACGCGTGAGTGCCTGCCTGAGTAGGGGTGCACTCAGCCGATACGCATCCCCGGCGCTCTGCACCATGGCAAGGTTCGGCATGGTCTCCCCGCCCATCAAGAGGGCAACGCCGACGATGCCGTCATTGCCGACTACGGCGATCTCCGCGGATGCGCCACTCTCGATGACATTCAGGAGGGACACGATGGCGGTGGTGGGAAAAAGGACGTAACGCAACTTGCCCCCGGACTCGTGGACCGTCTCCCCGAGGTCCAGCTGGACCAGCTCCAGGTGCGGCAGCAGCTTGCGATATTCGGGCCCCGGCAACGCGGCCAGCAGACGATTTTGGCGCGGGTTCGTCGTGGCGTTGGGCATCAGGGCTCCTCCGAAGTCCACACTCTGAATCATCTAAAAAGCCCACTGCAGCACGGCAGATCTGTCGAGACCTTTCGTTGTCGTTGTCGTTGTCGTCATCGTATCGATGGTCGATGACGATGACGATGACGACAACGAAAATGATCTCGGACGGTCTCGGAATCTCGACACCGCTCCGCGCGCCCGGCACGCTTGGCATCGCACCTTATGTGCGTTTCCGAACAGAGCAATTCCGGCGTCTCCGCTACACTTCACGGTAAGGTCGAGAGCAGATCAGCCACGAGGCCAATGTCACGCCTTCGCGATCGGATACCTGTAGGCCCCGGCCGGAGAAGTCGCGAACGCATCCCGTCGATCGACTTCGATCATCGCATTATCCCAGATGGAGACAAGCCTTGACCAGGACGCGCGCCGAGGATGAAGGGCTGGGCATCGCGTCGCCGGCAAAGGCAAACGGCGCCGCGCCCGAGCCCGCAGTGCCGTCGTCGCCGCCCGTGCCGCCGATCCCGAACAACACGACCGAGGCCCCGAATGACGCGGGGCCGCCGCCCGAGCGGAGCGCCGCGCCGCCGTTCCCCGTCGTCGGCATCGGCGCCTCTGCCGGCGGCTTGGCCGCGTTCGAGGCATTCTTCTCGGCCATTCCGCGCGATATCCAGACCGGCATGGCCTTCGTGTTGGTGCAGCATCTCGCACCGGACCACAAGAGCATCCTGACCGAGCTGGTCAAGCGTTACACCCGCATGCAGGTCCGGGAGGTCGAGGACGGCATGCGGGTCGAGCCGGACTGCGCCTACATCATCCCGCCCAGCCACGACATGGCCCTGTTCAACGGCGCGCTGCGCCTGCTCGAGCCAACGGCGCCGCGCGGGTTGCGCCTGCCGATCGACTTCTTCTTCCGATCCTTGGCACAAGACCAGCATGAGCGTGCCATCTGTGTCGTGCTCTCGGGTACCGGCAGCGACGGCACCCTGGGCGCACGGGCGATCAAGGGCGAAGGCGGCCTGGTGATTGCGCAGTCGCCCAAGACGGCGGCCTACGACGGCATGCCGCGCAGCCTCATCGCCAGCGGTCATGCCGATTACGTCCTGCCCCCGGCGGAGATGCCGGCGCACCTCATCGCCTATGCCGCACAGGCCTTCGGCAAGGCAACCCGGCCGATCGCCCCCTCGGCGTCCTCCGAGAATGCCCTGACCAAGATCTGCATCCTGCTGCGCGACAAGACCCGCCATGATTTCTCCCAGTACAAGGAGACCACCCTGCGGCGTCGGATCGAGCGGCGCATGGCGCTGCATCGGATCGATCGACAGGGCGACTATGTCGGCTACCTCCGGCAGGATCCGGCGGAGATCGATGCCCTGTTCAGCGACCTGCTGATCGGCGTCACCAACTTCTTCCGCGATCCCGAGGCCTTCGCCGCCCTCGAGGCAGAGGTCATTCCGCGTCTGTTTTACGGCAAGCCCGCGGGCGCGACCGTGCGGGTCTGGGTCTGCGGGTGCTCGACCGGCGAGGAAGCCTACTCCATCGCCATCCTGCTGCGCGAGCATCTGGAGACCCTCAAGCAAGCCTACAAGGTGCAGGTCTTCGCGACCGACATCGATCCACGCGCCATCGCGCAGGCCCGCACCGGGCTCTATCCGGCCAGCATCTCGGCCGACGTCTGCGCTGCGCGGCTCGCGCGGTTCTTCTCGGAGGAC
>NZ_JAABRP010000110.1 GCF_011390875.1 Thiocapsa sp. | reverse complement strand
GTCAGTGAAACCCATCCTCCAAACCGCCGCGCTTCCGGGTTTCGGTCCGATGCCCTTGGCGCGTGGAGGATGGGTTTCGCTGTGCTCTGTCGGTGGCGGGAACGGGACGTTGGCGCTTGGAGGATGGGTTTCGCTGTGCTCTGTCGGTGCCGTGAACGGGACGTCGGCGCGTGGAGGATGGGTTTCGCTGTGCTCTGTCGGTGGCGGGAACGGGACGTTGGTGCGTGGAGGATGGGTTTCGCTGTGCTCTACCCATCCTACGGTTGAATCGTTTCCAAAATTCCTTAAACCGCGTCGCGTCGACGGCTGTTGGTTGCTGGGAGGCCACGCCGACCCGCCGACGAGCGCGGGTCATACCGGACGCGGTTTAAGCACGCCAGCTGGAGAGGATCTCTATGCAGATCCGATTCATCTCCTCGGCACGCTCCGGGCTGTCCGCCTCGGTGTAGGCGCGCAGCTCCGGTGCATTTCCCGAGGGGCGCAGGTGCGCGATCTCGCCGGTGACAAAGGTGATCCTCAGGCCGTCGGTCACGTCCAGAGCGGCGACCGGACCGAAAGCGGTGCCGAACACCGCCTGAGCGGCCGCCCTGTCCCGTGCAGGATCGCCGCGATGGATCTCGGCGAGACGCTGCCGAGCGATCTCGGTCGGGAAATCCTTCAGACGATCGCTCCGCGTGAAGCGGGGCGGGAGATCGGCGGACAGGGCCGACACCGGTTTCCCCTGCTCGACGGCCGCGCGCAGGATGGCGATCGCGACCAAGACCGCGTCGCGCGTCGGCAAGGCTCGCAGGATTCGACCCTCTTGCTCGATGTCGGTGGCGAGCAGGAAGCCGCCGTTCGCCTCGTATCCGACCACCCGGTCCATGCCTCGGTCGACTAGATCCTGCATCCCTTCGATGACGAAGGGCGATCCGATCCGGGTGCGCAGCACTGTCTCGAACCAGCCCGATCGCTCGACCGCTGTGTTGCTGCTCACGGGTGTCACCACCCCGCGGGCGCCGAGTTGGCGTGCACACAGGATCCCGGCAATGTCACCGCGCAACCAGTCTCCCGTCTCGTCGCCGACCAGAGGACGGTCGCCGTCCCCGTCGGCGGAAACCAGGGCGTCGAAGTTCCCCGTCGCAGACCAGTCACGCGCAAGAGCGACGTCTTCGGGGCGAATCGCTTCGGTATCGACAGGGACAAAGACCTCCGAGAATCCCAGCCGCGTCACGCGGGCGCCGAGCCCTTCCAACACATCGACATAGGCGCCGCGAGCCACGCTGGAGTGCTCGTAGACACCGACATGGAGGCCGTCGAGACAACCCGAAGGGAAGAAGTCCAGATAGCGATCGAGGTAGTCGCGATAGGCGAGGGGATCCTCCTTCGGAAGCGCGGCGGACTGGTCTTCGACGAAGGCGCCGGCCGCGTCGAAGAGCGTCTCTGCAACCTGGAGCGTCTGCGCGCGGATGCCCTCCTCGTCGCGCTTGAGGATCTCGCCCGTCGGCAGATTGAACTTGATGCCGTTGCGGTCGTCCGGGATGTGGCTGCCGGTGACCATCAGGCTCGGCGCACCACGCGCCAGCCCCCAGGCAGCAACGGCCGGACTCGGGATACGCCCGAGGTAGCGGGGCCGGCAGCCCAGATCGAGCGCCGCCCGGGCACAGGCGATCAGGATCCTGCCGGTGCTGGGTCTCAGGTCGCCGCCCAAGCCGACATCGGCATCCGATGCGAGCACGCCGCTCGCGCGAAGATAACCGAGAAACCCGGCCGTGTAGGCGTAGCACACCCGATCGGTCATCGCCTGCGCCAACCCGCGGGCACCGCTGGTTCCGAATGCCACACCGCTCATGTTCATCAAGTCGCCGATCTGCATACACGCTCCTCGCGTCGATTTCGGGGTATCGCAACCCGCGCCGCCCAATCCTAACCCGGGGAGCCGGCGCGTGGCGTGCCCGGGGGTCGCTGCGCCCATCACCCGGCCGGTGCGCTCTCGGATGAGCGCGATCATCAAGGCGGTCAAACCTCGGAATGAAGCATGAAGCGCTCAACTGCCGGATCCAGGATGATGCAGATCACCGTTCTGAAGGGGTGTCGCTCGGGGTCACGGATCGGTTAAGCTCCGAGATGTTGCTGCGTTCGTCTCGGGGTGTCCACCCGCCCCGCAAAAGCAAAATGACGTTGATTCCAGACGGGCACGGCGACAACCGGTGCAGGTTTAAGGAATTGGGGTTGGCCACGCCTGCCCGGTCGAGCGACACCGAGCCGAAGGCGAGGGATCCGCCGAACTTCCCTGACGATCACCACTTCGAGGAGTACCTCCATGCCCGACACGTCTCGCATGATCCCGCTCGTCTCCGCGGCAACACTGGCGCTCGTCATCGGCCAAGGCGCTTTTGCCACTCCGCAGGCGAGCGAACCGAGTCAAGCCCCGGTCGAGCCCCCGAACGAAGCGGCTCCGGCTCCGGCCGATGTGCCGGCCAATGCATCCACCGATGCCTCGAGCGATGCGCCCACACCCGGCGAGGCGGCCCGAGCCAAGGCCGAGGAGCGTCGCGCTGCCATGATGGCCGAACGCGAGAAACGCTACGAAGAGTTGCGCGCGCGTGCCGCCGAGATCGGCCTGGCCCTCCCCGAGACGCCGCCGTGGGAGTCGACCGATCGGCCGCAGATGCCCGAGCCGCCGGCCATGCCCGAGCGTCGCGGCATGTCGCCCGAGGACATGGAAGCAATGCGCCAACAACGCCAAGAGATGCGTGAGCAGATGCGCTCCATGACCCCCGAAGAACGCCGCGCGATGCGAGATGCGCACTGGCAGCAAATGCGTGCCGATGCGGCGGAGCGCGGGGTCGAGATGCCGGAGTCGCCGCCATGGGCCGAGGCGGAAGCGCGTCGCAAGGAGATGGAAGAGCGATTCGAGGCTTATCGCAAAACCGTCGAGGCCATGAGCGAAGAACAGATCGAGGCGGCCCGCGCACTGTTCGGTAGTCCTCCCCCGATGCCCGAGATGCCGCGTATGCCACCTCACGGCGGCTATGAGCCCGGGGGTTATGGCTACGGTTACGGTCCGCAGGGCGGTTATCCCGGCGGCATGCCCTATCCAGGCGAGCGTGGCGGTATGGGGCATCCGCCCATGATGCCCGAATTCGGTGCTCCCGGTTATGGCGCACCCGGCTTCGATCAGGGTCCGCCCCCGCAGGGCATGGGCAACTGACCTCGGGCAACAACTCGCGGGCTGACGGAGCGCCGGCGCGATCCGGCCGGCACCGTCTGCCCGTTTTGGACTCAGTCCCTTGTCCGAGGCTCCGACGGACCCGTGGATTCGGTCGCGGCGTCCACTTGGAGCCAGAGATCGAGCAATCGCTGAACGGATTCCACGCCCTGGCGCTTCAAGGCAGAGAACAGCATCACCTCGACCTGTCCCACCATATCCGAGACGGCCTGCTCGACCGCATGCTGCGTGGCGCGGGCCGCCCCGGTCTTGAGTTTGTCCGCCTTGGTGAGCAGAACGAGCATCGGCAGATCGGCGCGTCCGCCCCAATGGAGCATCTGGCGATCGAACTCGGCCAGCGGATGGCGGATATCCATCACGACGACGAGACCGCCGAGCGAGCGGCGCTGCTCGAGATAGGCCGCCATGTGCTGCTGCCAGTCGCGCTTGACCGCATCCGGAACCTTGGCATACCCGTAGCCGGGGAGATCGACCAAGCGTCGCGTCTCGTCCAACTCGAAAAAGATGAGCTGCTGCGTGCGCCCGGGCGTCTTGCTCGTGCGCGCGAGGGCATTCTGGTGACAGAGTGCATTGATCGCACTGGACTTGCCGGCATTCGAGCGACCCGCGAATGCAACCTCGCGGCCCTCGTCCGCGGGGCATTGATCGACCCGTGCGGCAGCGGTCAGGAAATGGGCGCGTTGGTAGAATGGATTCATCGTAAGCTGGGGCCGGAGAAAAGGCCGCTGTTTCCCTGCAAGACATAGTGCGGCGAACACCAAGGCCGCCACGCCGGAATCCGTTCGGACATCATCAGCAGCCTAAACCGCATCCACTCCCGCGGCAGGATGATCATGCAGGGTCGAGCCAATACAAAGGGCAGAGGTGGTGACCCGACGCGGTTTAGCTCCAACACTTGGAGCCGCAGAAGTATAAATGGTCCCACATCCGCGTCGCCCAGGACGGTTTTTGGTGTCGCGACAGGGCACCTGCGGCGAGAAAAAAACGACTGTAATCCTGATCGCTTTGCAGGATGTGATCGAGCAGCCAATGCTTGAGGTGCCGCATCAGTCCTTCGTCGATCGGCGCGTCCTGTTCCAGGGCGAGCCGACGCTGCAAGTCCAGCATGCTTCGGATCAGCCCCTCGTGCTGCATCTTATGGCGCTCGTAATCCGGATAGCCGAAGATGCGCATCAGGCTCTCCTCGACGGCGAAATGGATCTTGGTGTACTCGGCGAGCCGCCCCAGCGCCTCGAGCTGGCGCTCCCGCTCGAGGCCCGCGACGACGGCATCCTGCACCTCGTTGATCAGCTCGATCAGCGCTAGGTGCTGCGCGTCGATCTCGTCGATGCCGACGCTGAGCGCGGCGGACCACTCCACGAATTGGGTCATCGCTTTTTCCATGACGCGGCGGGCTCGTCCGAGCCGCCTTGGACGGGATCGCTCTCAACGGAATTCCAGTCATCGGCAGGCGCACCGCCTCGCATCCAGTGTCCGGATTTCCCTCCCTTTTTCTCGAGCAAGCGTACACCTTCGATACTCATGCCCCGATCCACCGCCTTGCACATGTCGTAGATCGTCAAGAGGCTGATCTGCACCGCACAGAGCGCCTCCATCTCCACCCCGGTGGAGCCTCTGGTCTCGACCGTCGCCGAGCAGTAAACGCTTGATGTCTCGGCCCGCGGCTCCAGCTCCACGGCGACCCGGGTCAGACTGAGCGGATGACACAAGGGCACCAGATCGGCGGTGCGCTTGGCGCCCATGATTCCGGCGATCCGCGCAACGCCGAGCACATCGCCCTTGCGGTGCTCGCCGCTGATGATCCGTGCAAGCGTGGAAGGCTCCATCAGGATGCTCCCCTCTGCAACGGCACAGCGTTTGGTGACATCCTTGTCTCCCACATCCACCATATGGGCCGCACCTTTCTCGTCGAAATGTGTCAGCGGCATTTGCGATCCGCGCAGTGGCGGCGCTGAAGGATCAGCAGAGACACCGACAGGGTACGACGCATCAGAATGCCGGCTTCTCCGGTGCTTCCTCGAACATTCTCACGCTGCTCATGATCTCTTCGCGCGCGTCTTCGCGGCCGCCCCAGCCCATCACGCGGACCCACTTGCCTTCATCCAAGTCTTTGTAATGTTCAAAGAAATGAGAGATCTGATCGAGCAAATGGGCAGGCATGTCGCGGAAGCTCTCGATCTCGCGGTAACCCTTGAAAAGCTTATCGATCGGCAGCGCCAGGATTTTGGCATCGTCTCCCGATTCGTCGGTCATCTTGAGTACGCCGATCGGACGACACTTGATCACGGATCCCGAAATCAGCGGATAAGGCGTCACGACGATCACGTCGACCGGGTCGCCATCCGCGGACAAGGTGTTCGGTACATACCCGTAGTTGCAGGGATAGTGCATGGCCGTGGACATGAAACGATCGACGAACATTGCGCCGGTCGCCTTGTCCATCTCGTACTTCACCGGCTCGGCATGCGACGGTATCTCGATGATGACGTTGATTTCGCTCGGGATATTATCGCCGCGTGGGACGCGCTTCGGATCCATGGGTCAGCCTCTGTGGTTCGGATGGAATCGCCGGGACGCGACCGATTCGCCGATGCACGGCGAGTCGCGTTGGCGGGATCAGGTCGAATACGCCCGATTGTAGCCCATCCGGTACCGGGAAATCCCAATGATCGTGCACGGACTAAACCGCATCCGGCGTTGTGCCGAGATCGACGCGGCATTCGAGGCTAAGCGGAGCCAACCGCCAGCCACCAGCCACCAGCCACCAGCCACCAGCCACCAGCTACCAGCTACCAGCTACCAGCTACCAGGCAGAAGCCCGGAAGCTGGTAGCTAATAGCTAAGGACGAGAAGCCAGAACCAGGAGGCTGGAGGCCGGCGGCTGAATCGCCCCCCGAGCCTCCTCAGATCTCGAACGCAGGCAGGCGCTTCTCGACCGCCACGTTCTTGAGCGTGACGTACTTCGGCAGCCCCTTCTCGAAGGGCGGATAGTCCTCGCCTTGGATCAGCGGAATCAGGTACTCCTTGCAGACCGGCGTGATCCCGAAACCGTCCTCGGAGATGAAGTCGCGCGGCATGAACTTCTCGACGTTGGCGACCTCCGACAGGGGCGCCTCGCCGACCTCCCAGCGATAGGGGTCCTGGCTTACGCGCTTGATCGTGGGCATGATGGCATTGTGCCCTTCGAGGGCAAACTGGACCGCGGCCCGTCCCATCGCATAGGCCTGCTCGACGTCGGTCTTGGAGGCAAGATGACGCGCAGCGCGCTGGAGATAATCGGCGACCGCCCAATGGAACTTGTAGCCGGTGGCATCCTTGATCATGTTGGCCACGACCGGAGCCGCGCCGCCCAGCTGGGCATGACCGAAGGCATCGCGCGTGCCCTGCTCGGCGAGGAAACGCCCGTCGGGATACTTCGCGCCCTCGGAGACCACGATGGTGCAGTAACCGTGCTGCTCGACCTTCTGCTTGACCGCGGCCAGGAAGCGCTCCTGGTCGAACTCGATCTCGGGAAACAGGATCATCACCGGGATGCCGTGGTCTTCGACCAGCCCACCCGCAGCGGCGATCCAGCCGGCATGACGACCCATGACCTCGAGCACGAAGATTTTGGTCGAGGTCTTCGCCATGGAGCGCACGTCGAACGAGGCCTCCAGGGTCGAGGTGGCGATGTACTTTGCCACGGAGCCGAAGCCCGGGCAGTTGTCGGTGATCGGTAGATCGTTGTCGACGGTCTTCGGCACATGCACGGCCTGTACCGGGTAGCCCATGGTCTCGGAGAGCTGCGAGATCTTGTAGCAGGTGTCGGCCGAGTCGCCGCCGCCGTTGTAGAAAAAGTAGCCGATGTCGTGGGCCTTGAAGACCTCGATCAGACGCTCGTACTCGCGCTTGTTGGCCTCCAGGCTTTTGAGCTTGTAGCGGCAGGAGCCGAATGCGCCCGATGGCGTATAGCGCAGCGCGGCAATGGCCTCGTCGGACTCGCGGCCGGTGTCGATCAGGTCTTCGGTCAGGGCCCCGATGATGCCGTTGCGCCCGGCGTAAACCTTTCCGATCCGCACCGAGTGAAGCCGCGCGGTTTCGATCACGCCGCAAGCAGAGGCATTGATGACGGCGGTGACGCCGCCGGATTGTGCGTAAAACGCATTCTTGGCTGTCATGTCTGTCCCCTTGTCTTTAGATGCTTGTCGTTAAACCGCGCCCGGTGCGGTTTAGGTGTCGTTGATTGCGCCACCATGCGATGCGAGCGTTCATGGTCCGCGTTCGGCGCTTGCGGGCAGGCAGATACCCGCGTTGCTCCACGACGGCGCACTCGGCCAGGTCGTGCGGAGGATCCGCTGCGCGGTGTCTGAAAGATCCGAAATGGTCGCCAAAACGAAAACCTTCGGCAAGGATGACGAGGAGGCGCCAGCGCCGCAAAGGTTAAGCGATCGGCGCGGAAAAAGCATGTCGGGGCGCGCTTTACAGCTGACGCGCGAGTGGCGGCAGGTCGCTCCCCAGACCGAGCGCGCGCTCCATGAAGAGCGCCTTGATCGGGCCGATCCGGTCGGTCAGGGTTAAACCGAGGCTGCGTGCCGCAGCAACCGGCGGGACTTCGTTGCTGAAGGTGCGCTTGATCAGATCCATCGCGGCGAGCATGGCGGTGTTGTCGCCGCGGCGCGCTCGCTCGTAATGGCGCAGCGCCCAAAGGCCCGCGATGTCGCGTCCCCGTTCCAACGCGAGATCGATCGCCGCGGTCAGCTCGGCGGCGTCGAGGAAACCCAGGTTCACGCCCTGCCCGGCGAGGGGATGGACCGCATGGGCGGCGTCGCCGACTAGGGCCAACCCCGGCAGGACGTACTGTTTGGCGTGCTGGAGTCGAAGCGCAAAGGCGGCGCGCGGACCCTCGACGACGAGCGGGCCGAGCCGTGCCTCGGAGGCATCCGTCACGGCCGCCGAGAAGGCGGCATCATCCATCGCCAGCAACTCGGTGGCACGCTCGTCGGTTGCGGACCACACGATCGAGCAGCGCCCGTCGGCCAACGGCAGCAGGGCCAGCGGTCCGGTCGGCAGGAAGCGCTGCCAAGCGGTCTCTTGATGCCAATCTCCCGGTCGGACGGTGGCGACGATCGCGCGCTGATCGTAGTCCTGGCCTTCGGTCTCGATGCCCGAGAGCTCGCGCACCAGCGAGTCTCGCCCATCCGCGGCGACCAGCAGGCGACCCGCAATGACCTGCCCGTCACCGAGTACCACCCGCGATTCGGTCTCAGTGCGTTCGATCTCGACGATGGATGCGGGGCAGACCAGGGTGATGTCCGGCGCGGACTCAAGCGTCTCCCAAAGCGCCAGTTGGATGACGCGGTTCTCGACGATATGCCCGAGATCGGGTTCGCCGAGCGATTGGGCATCGAAATGGATGCTTCCTCCTCCGAGTGCGTCCCACACGCACATCTTGCGATAGGGGTTGGCGCCGAGGGCCGCAATGCGCTTCCACGCGCCGAGGCGCGCAAGGATGCGCTGACTGGCTCGACTCAAGGCCGAGACACGCAGGTCGATCTCCCCCGCAGGCCAAACGCGCTGCGGCGCGCGGGTCTCGATGACCGCGATCCGCAGCCCCTTGCCGGAACAGGCGCGGGCGAGTGCGGATCCGACCATTCCGCCACCGACCACGAGCAGGTCGAACAATGCCTCCTGCGACGCGGTCGTGTTCGGAACACTCGATGACATGGACTCAGTTTCGTGCATCGGTCTTCTCCAATGGGACCCCGCAGGCGAGGCGCGGCAAGCGTCCGCCCACGCCCATGAACCGCTGCGCCACGCGGTGGCGCGCCGGGGGGATGAGATCCAGACCCAACATGGCCGCGTTGCGGGCGAGCCGCAGCGGCGTCCAGGGGTTGACGAAGACGCGGGCGAGCAGGTCGGTCAGTCGTGCGGTGCTTGGCTGATCCGAACCGCGCCAGTCCCGATAGTCCGAGAGCGCCGCCGGACCACCGAGATCCGCACCCGCACGCTCGCTTTGGGCGATGACCTCGGCGAGGGCGGCGACGTCACGCAGACCCAGATTAAAGCCTTGGCCGGCCACCGGATGGAGCGTATGGGCCGCGTTGCCGATCAGCACGACACGCGGTTGCACCGGGTTACGCGTGAGAACCAGCTTCAGCGGATAGGCGCGACGCGGACCCACCTGCAGAAAACGCCCGAGCCGGTAACCGAAGCGCGCCTGCAGGCGCGTCAGGAAGGCGTCGTCCGACAGCGCAAGCAGCGCGCTCGTCTCCTCGCCGTGACAGGTCCAGACCACCGAGTAACGTCCGCCCGTCATCGGCAGCAGGGCCAACGGTCCCGTGTCGGTGAAGCGCTCGAAGGCCACTCCGGTGCGCGGGCGATCGGGCGAAACCGTTGTAATGACGGCGTCTTGGGCGTAGCGCTCGTCGCGGGTCTCGAGGTCGAGCTGCCGTCGCACCGCCGAATCTCCACCGTCGGCCGCAACCAGCAGAGTGGTGCTCAAACGCAGCCGCTCGTCGCCGTGCTGCACCTCGAGCTCAACCCGGTCGGCCGTGACGCGGTGCGACGAGAGCCGTGCCGGGCAGAGCAGCTCCACATCGGGAGACAACGCGAGCGCGGTGCGAATAGCGGCTCCCATCACGCGCGCCGGGGCGACATAACCGAGGGCCTCGACACCCGCGTCGTCCGGACCGAGCCGCGTGAACCCGCAATGCCCGCGATCGGAGACATGGACCTGGCGAATCGGCTCCGCCTCCGGGGCGATATCCGCCCAGACGCCGATCGCTTCGAGGATCCGGCGACTGCCCCAAGACAAAGCAATGACGCGCTCGTCGTAGCTCGGCTGGTGCTCGGCCGAGGCCGGTACCGCCTCCACGACCGCGATACGCAGCCCGCAGCCGGACAGCGCGCACGCCAGGCTGCCGCCGACCAAGCCCCCGCCGATGATGACCAGATCGTATTCGTGCATGCTTGCCTTTAAACCGCGCCCGGTGCGGTATGCGTGATGTGTTTGAGTGGCTTGGCCGCAGCAGCTCCGACGACTGTCGGAGCCGGCGCGGTTTAAAGTACTATAAAATATTAAATTCTAAACCGCGTCTCACCGAGATCGTGGACATCTCCAAAGCCAAACGCAAAATGAAAATGACGCATGTCGCTCCGGACGCGGTTTAGTTGTCCGCCATGAGTGATTCGATTGCATCGGGATCCTTCGGTGCCGCGGCGGAAAGGACCTCGTTGCCCGATTCCGTGATCAGCACATCGTCCTCGATGCGGATCCCGATCTGTCGATAATGCTCAGGGATCTCGTCCGCATCGGCGAGATAGAGTCCGGGCTCCACCGTCAACACCATCCCCGGCTCGAAGGGCCGCCACGCGCCCTTCTGCTTGTAGCTTCCCACGTCGTGGACATCCATTCCCAGCCAATGCCCCGTGCGGTGCATGTAATAGGGCTTGTGCGCTTCCTCCTTGATCAGTTCGGCGAGCTTGCCCTTGAGCAGGCCGAGATGGATCAGTCCCTTGGTCAAGACCTTGACCGCCTCGTCGTGCGGCTCGTTCCAGAGATTGCCGGGCTTGGCCTTGCCGATCGCCGCAGCCTGCGCCTCGAGCACCAGCTCGTAGAGCGCGCGCTGGGGCGCACTGAAGCGCCCGTTCACGGGAAAGGTCCGGGTGATGTCCGAGGCATACCCCCCGAGCTCGCATCCGGCATCGATCAGGACGAGATCCCCGTCACGCAGCGGCGCCCGGTTCTCGACATAGTGCAGGATGCAGCCATTGGCGCCGCCGCCGACGATCGGCGAGTAGGCCTGATCGCGCGCACCCGAGACGGCGCAGACGTGATGGAACTCGGCCTCGAGCCGGGCCTCATTCATGCCGGGCTCGCAGATCTGCATGAGCCGCCGGTGGGCAGCGGCGGAGATCTCCGCGGCTCGGCGCATTTGTTTGATCTCGGCAGGGCTCTTGCGCAGCCGCATCTCGTGCAGCACCGACTCGATGGTCACAAAGGTTTCGGGCGCGCAGGCGCCGGCGCGAATGTTCGCACGGACCCGGTTGACCCAGCCCATGACCCGCGCGTCGAGCGCCGCATCGCTGCCGATCGCGAAATACAGCCGCTCGCGCCCGTCGATCAGGGTCGGCATGACCTCATCGATCTGGCTCAGCGGATACGCCTGATCGGCTCCGAAATCCGCCGTAGCACCGTCAACACCCGCGCGCCGGCCGTCCCACTGTTCGCGCTCCGGATCGCGAGGACGACAAAACAGCACGTACTCGCCGTCATTGCGCTTCGGCGCAATCACCGCGACGGCGTCGGGTTCGGCAAAGCCGGTCAGATAGACGAAGTCACTGTTCTGGCGAAAGGGGTAATGGACATCGCGGTTGCGCACGACCTCGCTCGCGGCCGGGACAATCGCAATGGCGTTCGGGCCGATCGCGTTGGCCAGGGCGCGACGGCGTCGTTTGTACTCGGTCGCCGTCATGACTCGGGCGAGTGTACGCGAGCGACGACGCGCTCCTGATAGATCATCATCGCCGCAACCCGGATGAATTCGCTCACTTCGGTCAATGCCTCTTCGTTTTGCTCGTCGTCGTCGAGTCGGTCGAGATCCATGCGGGTCAGGTCGGTAAAATCACGTAGGATCTCGTTTGTCTCGGCAGAGGGCTGCGCGCCCGCAAGGTCGAGCGTGCCCCAAGCGTAAAGAAACCCGCGCACCCAGTCATAGAGGGCCGTCGCCCGTTCTGCAAGGGGTCGCGTGTCGTCGGGCAAGAACAGCGTGAGGCCGAATTCGGACGCCTCGAGCTCCTCGCGTGTCAGTCGCGCCAGCTCCGAGAGGGCCTCGCGTCCCTCGTCGACCTGCAAATCACCCGCCTCGGAGGCGGGCAGGAGCTGTTGCAGCCAAGTGGACTCGGGGTCCGCATCGCCGCCACACATCAGGCCGCAGAGGATGCCGTGGGCCTCGCTGGGCGTCGCGCAGAGTGCGCCTGCCGCCAGATACCGGGCAAGCCGATCGTCGTCGATATTCGTGGCGACCTCCTCTCGGAAAACAGGACGATAAACAGGGACAGGGCCGCGAGCGCGAGCACCCGGACGGCATTCGATAATAACATGCGGTCCCTTGCGATTGACCGACCTCCGCACGCCTTCTATAGTGCGACGAAATTCAACGGAGTCGTGGACTTTGGCACATTTCGACCTCGACCAATTGGAACAACAGGTGGAGGCATTGATCCGCCTGAACCAGCGCCTGCGCGACGAAAACAAATCCCTGCGGTCTCGCCAGGAAAGCCTGGTTGCCGAGCGCGGCGAGCTGATCGAAAAGACCGAGCAAGCACGCAGCCGAGTCGAGGCCATGTTGTCGCGGCTGCGCGCGATGGAGGAAAGTCTGTGAGCGAAGAGGCGATTCAGGTCAACATCAGGATCCTCGACAAGGACTACCGCATCGCCTGCGCGCCGCACGAAGAAAACGGACTGCGCGAATCGGCACGCCTGCTCGACGGCAAGATGCGCGAAATCCGCAAGACCGGTCGCGTCATTGGCACCGATCGCATCGCGGTGATGGCGGCCCTGAATATTGCCCATGAGCTGTTCCAGCTTCAGAAAACCCGCGCCGTCGACAGTGGCGACCTCGATCCGCGACTGCTGCTCCTGCAGGAGCGAGTCGCGCAGGCGCTGGCGGCCGAACAGGCGCTGGACGCATCGGGCGAAAGGGTATAGCCTTCTTTCTCAGACACCCCCTGCAGTGTCCGATCGTGGCCTGGGTATTTTCTTGAGCCTAATCGCTGCCCTGGGGACATAGAAGCGAGGCCGTTGTGCAAGTCCGCCTTCGAGCGGGAAGCCTGAAGCCGAGCCGAGTGTTCCCACTTGAACCTCCTGGTTCAAGAACAAAGGTCTGCAACGGCACAGGCGGGGGGTGTCCCTTTCGTTCCCGCCATGGCCAACCTGAAAGATCTTCGCCAAGCGCTGCGCGCGAACCGTCGAGCCCTGAGCCGCCGGTCTCAGCGTGAACATGCGCGCCTCGTTGCTCGGCTGCTTCGTCATGAGAATTGCTATCGGCGTGCCCGCCGGATTGCGGCCTATTGGCCGGCCGATGGCGAGCTCGATCCACGCCCCTTGCTGAAGGAGGCGCTCGAGGACGGGAAGGCGGTCTATCTTCCGGTGTTGAGCCGAAGGATCGGAGGGCGATCGCGCATCAAGCTCAGCTTCGTGCGTTGGAGCGCAGACGAGACGATGCGCCTCAATCGATTCGACATCCCCGAGCCTACGCGGCGCGGCCGACATATCCGTCCCGCCAGCCATCTCGACCTGATCCTGGTCCCTTTGGTGGGTTTCGACGGCGCCTGCAATCGCATCGGCATGGGCGGCGGCTACTACGATCGCACCCTGGCCTATCTGAAGTTACGCCGATACTGGCGACGGCCCCGACTGATCGGCGTCGCGCACGAGTGCCAGCGCCTCGCAAAGATCGAGGCCCGCCCCTGGGACATCCCGCTCGACGCCGTCGTGACCGAGCGGCAGGTCTATTTTAAATCGCGTCCCGAGCGCGGTTTAGATCCGGCAAAGAGACGATAGGCCGGATTCTCGGTCTCTTCCCAGTACTGATAACCCAGGGTATCGAGCGCCTCGCGAAAGGCATCCGTATCATCGGGCGGAATCTGGGCACCCATCAGCACCCGACCGTAGGCTGCGCCGTGGTTGCGATAATGAAACAGTGTGATGTTCCAACGCTTGCCAAGGGCCGAGAGAAAATCCAGCAGCGCGCCGGGGCGCTCCGGAAACTCGAACCGCACCAGCGTCTCGTCCTCGATCCCTTCGGCATGTCCGCCGACCATGTATCGGATGTGCAGCTTCGCCGTCTCGTTCTCGGTCATGTCGAGCACGCCGAAGCCTTTCTCCACGAGGCGGCCGATCAGTTCGGCGCGCTCCTCGTCGCCGCGCGCCAGCTCGACACCGACAAAGACCTGCGCCCGTGACGCATCCGAGTAACGATAGTTGAACTCGGTGATCTGACGCCGTCCGATCACGCGACAGAAGGCCAGAAAGCTGCCCGGACGTTCTGGGATCTCGACCGCGAGCAACGCCTCGCGCCGCTCGCCGAGCTCGGCACGCTCCGCGATATGGCGCAGACGATCGAAGTTCACGTTGGCGCCGCTCTCGATCGCGATCAGATGCTCGCCCTTGATCTTGTGCGTCTCGACATAACGCTTCATGCCCGCGACGGCGAGTGCACCGGCCGGCTCGGCGATCCCGCGAGTGTCGTCGAAGATGTCTTTGACTGCAGCGCAGATCTCGTCGGTGCTCACGAGCACGACCTCGTCGACACGCTCGCGGGCGATACGAAAGGTCTCCTCGCCGATCAACTTCACGGCAACGCCGTCGGCGAAGAGCCCGACCTGTGCCAGCTCGACACGCCGCCCTGCGGCGAGTGCCGCATGCAGCGTGGGTGCATCCTGCGGCTCCACGCCGATGACGCGCACCTCCGGCATCAACCATTTGACGTAGGCCGCCACACCCGCGATCAGCCCGCCGCCGCCCACCGGGACGAAGATCGCATAGGGTGGGACAGGATGCTGGCGCAGGATCTCCATCCCGATCGTCCCCTGACCGGCAATGACGTCGGGGTCATCGAAGGGGTGCAGGAAGGTCAACCCTTTTTCTGCGACCAAGGTCATCGCGTGGGCAAAGGCCTCGTCGTAAGAGTCGCCATGCAGGACGGCCTTACCGCCGAGTCGGCGCACCGCGCGCACCTTGATGGCTGGCGTGGTTCGCGGCATGACAATGGTGGCCGCCACCCCGAGTTTAGCGGCACCGAGCGCCACGCCCTGAGCATGGTTCCCCGCACTGGCCGCGATCACGCCGCGCGCACGCACCTCCGGATCCAGATGGATGAGTTTGTTGTAGGCCCCGCGCAACTTGAACGAGAACACGGGCTGCAGGTCCTCGCGCTTGAGAAAAACCGCGTTGTCGAGCCGCGCGGAGAGCTGTGGCGCATGCGTCAGCGGTGTCTCTTTCGCCACATCGTAGACGCGGGCACGTAGGATCCGTTCGATATAGGCGTCGGGCATCTAAACCGCGTCCGGAGTGATAGGCAGTGTTCTTGGATTGGATCCGTGTCGACTGCATGCAGGAGCGTCGGAGCTGACGCGGTTTAGAGCGTCAAGAATACAGGCTCTTAAGCCGTCTCTCCGCCGAGTGCCGGACGGACATTTGGCATTGGACGCACTCGAAACGAAGCATCTCACTCTCGGCACGGCGTCACTCCGGACGGATCTGTGGGTTTCTGGGCTCTGGTATCATACTGCCGGAGCTTGAAAAGAGCAGGTTGTGCCGATCCGCGCGGGTCACAACCAAGCGTCGGCGCGAGCCTTGGCGCGGGCTGGATGGGTTTCGCTGAAGCTCTACCCATCCTACGTGCTTCCGTTGTTTTTGAATCGCTCTTTAGCTTATAGCGGAAAACCAAAAACGGACAACGAATCGCTGAACCCCGAAACTCGATCAACACACCGGAGGACACATGAACACACAAGACGCCATGAAGAAACAGGCCGCAGAGGCTGCGCTTGCTTATGTCGAGGACGGCATCATCGGGGTCGGAACGGGCTCGACCGTGAATCACTTCATCGACGCGCTTGCCGGCATCAAGGGTCGCATCGAGGGCGCGGTGTCCAGCTCGGTCGCCTCGACCGAGCGACTCAAGGGGCACGGGATCCCGGTCTACGATCTCAACGCCGTCGGCGAGCTTTCGCTCTATGTCGACGGGGCGGACGAGTCCAACGCGCAGCTCCAGTTGATCAAGGGCGGCGGCGGCGCACTCACCCGCGAAAAGATCGTCGCGGCAGCAAGCCGGCAGTTCGTCTGCATCGCGGACGAGAGCAAGCTGGTCAAGGTCTTGGGTACCTTCCCGCTGCCTGTCGAGGTGATTCCGATGGCGCGCAGCTATGTGGCACGCGAGCTGGTCCAATTGGGCGGTACCCCGGTCTGGCGAGACGGCTTCGTGACCGACAACGGAAACCTGATTCTGGACGTGCAGCATCTGGAGATTATGGAGCCCGCCAAGCTGGAGCAAACGATCAACAATATCGCCGGTGTGGTCACGGTCGGCATCTTTGCCCTGCGCCCGGCGGATGTCTTGATCCTCGGCACTCCGGACGGACCCAAGACGTTGCGGGCCTAAACCGCGTCCGAAGCGGCATGAATCGTTCTTGGATTGGAGCTGCCTCGGGCGGATCCTTGAACGTCCGAGCCGACGCGGTTTAGGATTCTGAAAAATAAGAATTTTAAAACGAGTTTGCGCCGAGGGGGCGTATCTCGGAGTCAACAAGAGAAGAGGCGACCGCGATGACGCGCCAACGAAATCTGAAGTCGGCTCATGAACCCGAAGCGCCCATCTACGCGTCTTGCTCCTGCACCTCCTGGAATGGCAAGAGCAGCCGGCCAGACGCAGCCCTTCATGGCGGCGCTCGATCCGTAACGCCCGTCAAGAGATCGAGGAAATCGTCGCGGAGAGTCCGAGTCTCGCACAGCGACTCCCCGAGA
>NZ_JAABRP010000109.1 GCF_011390875.1 Thiocapsa sp. | reverse complement strand
AACGGAGTCACCACAGCATGGCAAAGAGCATCATCAAGACCGATCAGGCCCCGGAGGCGATCGGGACTTACTCTCAAGCGGTTCGCGTCGGCAGCACCGTCTATCTGTCCGGCCAGATCCCGCTCGTGCCCGAGACCATGGAGCTGGTCTCGGGTGACGTCGAGGCGGAGATTCGGCGTGTCTTCGAGAACCTTCGGGCCGTCGCCCATGCCGCCAACGGCAGTCTGGCGGATGTCGTGAAGCTCAACGTCTTTCTGACCGATCTGGCCCACTTCCCGTCGGTCAATCAGGTCATGGCCGGATACTTCGAGGAGCCCTATCCGGCGCGGGCGGCAATCGGTGTCGCGGCCCTGCCCAAAGGCGCACGCGTCGAGATGGACGCGATCATGGTTCTGGGCGATTAAACCTAAACCGCGTCCAGAGCGAGACGCTCACTTTCGCGTGAGTTCGACGTTTGGCGCATCCACGGCCCTCAGTGGGGACGCGGTTTAGAATTTTATATTTTTTAATATCTTAAACCGCGCTGACTCCGGCGGCCGCCAACTCTGTCGGGGCCGATCCCATCCAAAGCCATCGCATACCGCGCCGGGCGCGGTTTAACAGCGCAATCGCGAGCTAAAATCATCGGTTGGATTGCTTTACTGAAAAACTGCTTTACTATAACGGCCATCCATTTTTTGTCCTGGATTGCCCATGCGTGTTGTTTGCTCGATCGCCGTTCTGCTGTGTTTGACCCTGGTCGCGGGCTGCGGCTCCCAGTCCACGCGTCCCGGCGACATCGCGGAAGGATCCCCTTATCCGACGTCGGGCTCCGCGACGGTGACCGGCGATTTTGCCGGCTATCCGGGCGTCGACCCCTTCATCCGCCGCATGCAGCAGCAGGGCTTTGCGCCGAACCAGGTCGCAGCCGTCCTCTCCGGCGCCAAACGCGAGCAGTGGATCATCGATGCGATGGATCGCCAGGCCCCGCGCCCGAGCACGGGGCCGAACGGGGCCTGGATCCGATATCGCGCCAAGTTCCTGACCCCGGACAACATCGCCAACGGGGTGCGGTTCTGGCAGCAAAACGAGGCGGCGCTCAACCGGGCGAGCGCGCGTTACGGTGTGCCGCCCGAATATATCGTCGCCATCATCGGTGTCGAGACACGCTACGGCGGATATGTCGGCAAGACCCGCATCGTCGACGCCTTGGCGACCCTGGCCTTCGCCTACCCGCGCCGCGCCGACTACTTCTCGGGTGAGCTGGCTTCCTTCCTGGTCATGACCAAAGAGGAGGGCATCGACCCCTTCGGTCCGCGCGGCTCCTATGCCGGCGCCATGGGCCTCGGGCAGTTCATGCCGTCGAGCTTCCGCGACTATGCCGTGGACTTCGACGGCGACGGGGATCGCGATCTGTGGAATCCGACGGATGCCATCGGCAGCGTCGCCAACTATTTCAAATCGCATGGTTGGCAGCCCGGCGTGCCGGTGGCCGTGCGCGCGAACGTGCAATCCCCCGCCACCGCGCGCGCAATGAAGACGGGCTTCGGTACGCGCTACAGTTTGAGCGAGCTGGCAGGCCGCGGAATCACCCCGGCCGGCCCCCTCGGCGGCGCCTCCCGGGTGAGTTTGCTCGAGTTCGATGTCGGCACCGGCTACGCCTACTGGCTGGGGTCGCAGAATTTCTACACCATCACCCGTTACAACCACAGCACCTACTACGCGATGGCCGTGCACCAGCTCGCCCGGGCCATCGCGGAGCGCAAGGGCAGGTAGAGCGGGGTGCGGGTCTCGTCTCTGCCGGGTCTCCCCTCGGCGGGACCGGCCAAAGGCGCGTAGGATGGGTAGAGCGACAGCGAAACCCATCCTCCAAACCGCCGCGTTGCCGGGTTTCGGTCTGATGCCCTTGGCGCGGGCCGGCGTGGGTTGGCCACGCTGCGCTTTGCCCAACCGACAACCTGCCGGGGCCGATCCCATCCAAAAACATCGCATACCGCGCCGGGCGCGGTTTAACGGGCTTTACTCACCCTGAATGGTCAAGGTGATCCGGCGCCGGTGCCCGTGCGTGCGGTGCTCGTAGAGATAGAGACCTTGCCAGGTACCGAGCGCGCAGGCACCGGCGCTGATCGGCAGCGTCAGCTCGACCTGCGTGAGGATGGCCCGGATGTGGGCGGGCATGTCGTCCGGTCCCTCGTCGGTGTGCGCGAAAAGACGATCGCCGTCCGGGACCAATCGGGCCATAAAGGCGTCCAGATCGCTCCGCACCGTCGGGTCGGCGTTCTCGCACAGGATCAGGGAGGCGCTGGTGTGATGGACGAAGACATGACAGAGTCCGATCCGGACTCCGGAGGCCCGAACCTGTTGCTGGACGCTCCGAGTGATGTCGTAGGTGCCGCGGCCTTGGGTGGTGACCGAGAGTGATTCTTGATGGATCATAGGGCAGGATCAGAAGGCTTCGTGAAGGTCGACGCGTTCGCGCACCGGTCGAGGACGACGACGGATGGTCGAACGATTCCCGATCGGCGGTCCGATTGCATTGGGTGACGATGCCGCCGGATCGCGACTCGCGACCCCGAGACCGTCAGCGTGCGCCACCTGCGTGGTGCGACAGACGGGCATGGGGGGTAGCGTAGGCGATCGCACCCGAGAGGATACCCCTAAGCCGTGAACGACAGCACCTCGGGGTCGTCCGAGCAGCCATCGCTTCCGAGCCCTTCGCTCGACACCATCCCCGTGGAGCGGCTCAAACGGGTCGGTCCGCGGGTGGCCGAGCGTCTCCGCAAGCTCGATGTGTGCACGGTTCAGGATCTCCTCTTCCATCTGCCCCACCGCTATCAGGACCGCACGCGCCTGGCCACGATCGCCGAGCTGCGGCCGGGCGACGAGGCATTGGTCGAAGGCGACATCCGGGAGGTCGATCTCTCGGGCGGACGCCGCCGCTCCTTGAAGGTCTGGCTCGCGGACGGCGCGTTCGGCGGGATCATGCTGCGCTTCTTCCATTTCTCTCGCCAGCAGATCGACTCCCTCAAACCCGGGGTGCGCCTGCGCTGCTACGGCGAGGTTCGGCAGGGGCCGAGCGCCCTGGAGATGGTCCACCCCGAATATCGCATCCAGTCCGAAGAGCCGGGCGCGATCGAGGAGCGCTTGACCCCCCTCTATCCCTCGACCGAGGGACTGCAGCAATCCTCTTGGCGCGGCTTGACCGACCAGGCGTTGGCGCTCTTGGCCGGACAGGCACCACGCGAGTGCCTGCCCGAAGAGGTCCTGCTCCCCTTGGGTCTGCCGAGCCTGGTCGAGGCGCTCGCCTATCTGCACCGTCCACCGGTGGATGCCGATCCCGAGGATCTGATCGAGCGCCGTCATCCGGCCTTTCACCGCTTGGCGTTCGAGGAGCTGGTTGCGCATCAGGTCAGCCTGCGACGGTTGCGTGCCGCACAGCGTACGATTCCGGCGCCGATACTCGCGGGCGACGGCACCTTGCGCCGGCAGCTGCTCGACGCGCTGCCGTTTCGAATGACCGCGGCGCAGGAGCGTGTCGTCGCCGAGATCGCGGCCGATCTGCGGGGTGATCGCCCGATGCAGCGCCTTCTGCAGGGCGATGTGGGGGCCGGCAAGACTCTGGTCGCCGCATTGGCTGCACTCCAGGCGATCGAGTCCGGCGCACAGGTCGCCTTGATGGCGCCGACCGAGCTCCTGTCCGAGCAGCATCGACGCGGCTTCGCAGCTTGGCTCGCCCCGCTCGCGATCGAACCCGTCTGGCTCGTGGGGCGACACAAGGGCCGCGAGCGTGCCGGCTTGCTCGAGGCCATCGCGAGCGGTCGTGCCCGCATGGTCATGGGCACCCACGCGCTCTTTCAGGACGACGTGGTCTTCTCCGATCTGGGTCTCGTCATCATCGACGAGCAGCACAGATTCGGCGTGCACCAGCGCATGCGTCTGCGGGCGAAGGGCGGCGGTACCGGCGGTGCACCGCATCAGTTGATCATGACCGCCACACCCATCCCGCGCTCGCTCGCCATGACCGTTTATGCGGATCTGGATCTATCGGTCATCGACGAGCTGCCGCCCGGGCGGACCCCCATCGTCACGGTGGCGGTCCCGGACACCCGTCGCGAGGAGGTGATCGCGCGCGTGGAGCAGGCCTGTGCGCAGGGGCGACAAGCCTACTGGGTCTGCACCCTGATCGAGGAGTCCGAGGCGTTGGAGTGCCAGGCCGCCGAAGAGACTGCGCGCCAGTTGGCCGAGAGCCTGCCCGGAATCCGCATCGGCTTGGTGCACGGGCGCATCAAGGGACCCGAGCGCGAGACCGTGATGGCCGCCTTCGCCTCCGGCGATCTGGACCTCTTGGTCGCGACCACGGTGGTGGAAGTCGGCGTCGATGTCCCGAACGCCAGTCTCATGATCATCGAGAACCCCGAGCGGCTCGGTCTTGCACAGCTGCATCAACTGCGTGGACGCGTCGGGCGCGGGTCGGTCCAAAGCCATTGTGTGCTGCTCTTCCATCCGCCCCTGTCGATCGCGGCGCGCGAGCGTCTGGGCATCATCCGCGCCGCCGAAAGCGGTTTCGAGATCGCCGAGCGCGATCTGGCCATGCGCGGAGCGGGGGAGGTTCTCGGCACGCGCCAGACCGGTGCCGTGCAGTTTCGCGTCGCCGACCCCCTGCGCGATCAGCATCTGGTCGCCGCCGCCCAACAGGCCGCCGACCTGATCCTGGCACGCTATCCCGATCGCGTCGAACCCCTGATCCAACGCTGGCTCGGATCCCGCGAGCTGTTCGGGAGCGTGTGATTCTGCCGGTCTCTTCGGAGGATTCCAGAACGACCGAAACACGTAGGATGGGTAGAGCACAGCGAAACCCATCCTCCCCGGACTCCGCCGCATCGCCGGGGTCCGCAAACTCCCCGTGATGCCGGCGCGGATTGGGCAAGCTGCGCTTTGCCCGATCGACCTGTTTGAATCGTTCCTCGGCGTCAATACCGGTAAGCCGATTCAATCCGCTCCCGGGTCAAGACGCCGTAGATGTGCGTGATCCCGGGCGCGATCATCCGCTGGACGTAGAGCGCCTCGGCACCGCGGGTCTGCATCAGGTCGAGCGCCTCTTGGAGGGTCGCCTGGAGATGGATCGGCGCGAGCTCGAGCCGATTGCCCGGGATCGCGAGCAGGTCGATCTCCTGCGCGTCGGCCGTCAGGGACAGGGCGCTCGCGACGGCGATTCCGGGCATCAGGAAGGCCGGTCCGCCGTCCTTCTCGACGACGACCCATTCGGGTCCGTCCCGGACCAGCCGCTCCGCCTGCTCCCGCGTCAAGCGCTGTTCGTGTCGGGCGAAGCTCGTGTTCATCGCGCTGCCCACGCCGCTGCGCCGCAGCAGGTGCACCACCGGATTGGCGCGGTAGTCCAGTCCGTTCGCCCGCAACGTCGTCAGGAAGAGCGAATCCCTGCCGAACAACTCCTTGCTGGTCAGCGAGGCCAAGATGATCACCAGCATCCCCGGCATGATCACCCCCGGGCTGTGGGTCAACTCGACGATCGCGGTCAGCGCCGCCAGGGGCGCCTGGAGACTGGCGCCCATCATGGCACCCATCCCGAGCAACGCGAAGAAGGCGACCTGATCGGCCTCGATCCCGGTGAAGGCGACCGCAGCGACACCGACGAGATTGCCGACGATCGCACCCATGAAGAGTGCCGGGCCGATGGTGCCGCCCGGGATCCCGAGTCCCGCGCTGGCCGAGGTCGCCAGCAGCTTGAAGAGCAGCAGCAGGAGCAGAAAGCTCCAGGCCAGCGGCTCGGTCAACAGTTTGCGCAGGGTGTCGTAGCCCAGGCCCATCACCTCCGGGACCAAGGCGCCGGCGATCCCGGCAATCACCCCGGCCAAGCAGACCCGGCGGAAGAAGCTCAGGCGTTTGCCCCAGCCTGCAATCGTTTTGATCGACTGGATGTAGGCCGCCGAGAGTGCCCCGACGAGGAGCCCGAGCACGGCGACCGGGATCAGCGCGGTCAGCGACGTCACCACGACCGGTGCGACCGGGAGCACCGGGTCGCTGCCGAAGACCGCAACCGACAGGGCATTCGCACTCACCGCGGCCAGGATGATGGGCACGAAGCTCGCCGTGCTGTACTCCAATCCCAGCACCTCGAGCGCGAAGATCACGCCCGCGAGCGGCGTATTGAACGACGCCGAGATCCCGGCCGCGGTTCCGCAGGCCGCCATGTTGCGGATACTGTTGTTCGGCAGGGTCAGGAATTGCCCGATCAGACTCCCGCTCGCGGCGCCCAGATAGACATGCGGTCCCTCGCGTCCGACCGAATGACCGCTGACGATCGCGATGGCGGCGCCCAAGAACTGCAGCACGAACCCACGCAGGGTCATGTGTCCCTGGTGATATTCCATGCGTTCCATGACGCGGGCAACACCGAGCACATAAATGCCGTGCGCGAAACGCACGAAGAGCACCCCGATCAGCACCGAGCCGATCAGCGGCAGCACCAGACGCACCAGGATCGGCAGCGCCTCGTAGTTCTCTCCGTGACCGGGAAGGGTCGTCGCCTGCACACCCTCCACGGCGAGACGGAAGGCGACGATAACGAGCCCGGCCGCGACGCCGGTGAGCAGACCCAGAACAGCCGGCCAGAAGAGCGCATCCGGACGCGAAAGCCGAAGTCTCAGCGACTCCAGGGCGCGATACAGCCGATTTCCCGATGATGCGCGTTGCATCGTGCGCGGTCCCCCGTTCAGTGCGCGGCGACACACCCGTGACACGCCCCCGACCGGATCCGCGCATCGTCTCCCCGGCCTCCCATCATTTAGGCGGCCACCCAACCCAACCCAACCCAACCCAACCCACCCCAAAGAAACTCGTGACACCGCTCCGCGGTGTCACGCATGCCCCTGGCGCTCCGCGCCACGAAACGCGACGCCCGGAATTACGAACAAGGCATGCCCTCGGTATATCATTGGCGCTCCGAGATCATTCTAAGCGGGGGAGTGTTTCGATGGATCGCTCAAGCGAAAGCCAAGAGATTTGGGTCTTTTCAACCTTGGTTGCGGGGTTTGCCTTGTCGTTTTTGATCGCCGTGGTGCCTCACTTCAACGGCGCCTATCGGCTCGAGCCTTTGATGCTGGCCGCTTGGATGATCCCCTACCTCATCCTGTCGGTGATCGTGTGGTTTCTGCGCGGCCCGGTTCGGCTGCGCACCATCCTCGGCGTGGTCTGGATACAGCTGCTGACCGTTTTGATTCAGCGCGCCATCCTCGGCGACCCGGACGGCCTGTCGCTGTTTCTGATGCCGCTCGTGACCGCCGTCGGTCTGCTGCTCCTGATACCTCAGTTGTGCGGGCGCATGGAGGAGGGGCCTTTGGGTCCGATCTGCGGGCGGTTGCTGAAGCGGACCTAGCGACAGGCGCGGGCACCGATGTAGGGGCGGCTTCAGCCGCCCCGTGGTGTTTGGCCGGGCGGGAGGCGGGCGACTGAAGTCGCCCTCTACGCCTCTACGCCCCTAACCCATGCGTTGTCTCAGACCAGCCGGTAGCGGTCTTTCATGTCTCGGTAGATCAGGTTCGACACGCGCCGGATGACGTCCCCGCGGCCACGGATCCAGGCGCCGTAGTTTTCGGCGCGGCTCGGTCGCTCGATGATCCCGACCACCGTGTAGGCGTGGCTTCGACCGCGCCGATCCGGGATCTCGATCACGCCCATATCGCCGCAGAGCATCGCCGTCGAGCCGGTCTTGTTGTAAACCCGGGCCGTTTCGGGCAAGCCGGCCACGCCCTTGGACAGGCGGTCGCCGCTGGGCAAGCCCATCATGCGCAGCATCTCCTTGCTGTTGGGCATCCGGCCTTCCCAAACCGAGATCAGAAAGCGGCTGTAATCGTGCGCTGAGGCTTGGTTGCGGTAGGTCTGCCCGGTCGTCGGGATCTTCTCGACGATGCGGGTCTCTTGGAAGATGGCGGGTGCGCGTTGCTTCAGGACCAGCTCGACATCCGGCGGGCCGCGGCGGGACTGGTGCTCGCTGACCAGATCCATGATCTTGTTGGTATCCGGGTTGCTGCTGCGCTGGAGCATCCGCTCCATGGATTGGCGCACCGCGTCGGTGTAGCGAACCTGACCGCCTTTGCCCTCCATCTGGAAGAAATAGGCCTGTGCGACGAGCGGCTTGATCATGCTCGCGGCTTGTCGCGGCACGCCCTCGTTGATCGAGACGACCTTCTTGCGGGCGGTGAAATCGTACACCGACCAGGATGTCTTCTCGTTGGGCTGGAGCACGCCCTGGCGGCGCATGCTCGTCACCATCTCCACCACCTGGCGTTGCAGCGAGGCCCGCTGCGGGGCCGCCACGGCAAGCTCGGGCAGTCCTCCCGTCACGAGTCCGGCAGAGGTTGCGGCGAGCGCCGCAAGAAAGGTGCGTCGATCGGGACGGAGCAGCTCTCCATCTTCCGCGATCGGTTGCTCGTCGGCGTCGTTGCGCTGGTACATCGTCGGCTCCCCCGGTGATCTTCAGTCGGTCTGCATCCGCCTGCCGGTCCGGGCAAAAGGCATTCGGCACGTCCCCCGATCGGTCGCGACGTGTCCGGAACCCAACGCAACACGAACATGCCTCCGAGCGAGACATCCCCAAGCGAAAGGCGGTAGCAGCTCGAAGGCAAGAATAGGCGGCTCCTGCCGAGTTGGCAAGAAAACGCCGACGAAAAGAGTCGATATGTCAGAAGGATTGCGCCCGTTATTGATGAGGGTTGGAATCAATCCGCCGCCGATTCCACGGTTCCGCGATGCCGCGATGCCGGACGGGTGGCCGACATCGCGCCGGGCGCGCGGTCACACACCGCGACGCCGCGTGTGCTCGGTATCGTCCCTATTGAACGCTTCCGAACGACTTGTCCACCGCGCCCGACGGTGCCTGCAGCCCGGCAAAGCGGCAGCCTTGTGCGACCGGGCCGCCCGGGAAGATCCCGTAAAGATATTTGAGGCCGCCGCGCGCATGAAAGGCCTCTTCGAGCGCGTCGTGAAGATCCCGCACATTGGGCTTCTCGTGACGTGCGAAGTAGTCCTGCAACGCCTTGATCATGTCCCAGTGGTCGACGCTCAGCGTCAACGCGTCGGCCTGCGCCGCGGCGACCGCCTGATCGCGCGTCCAGTCGTCCGGGGCGTCCGGAAACTCGGCGTCGCGCACGACGGAACCCGGATTCATGATCTCACCCATGCTTTGTGCCACGATCGTTACCTCCTGAAAATATATAATGATAGGTCGTCGTTGCAGCGCTGCAGCCATCGGCAGCACTGTGCCCGATGCTGCGACCCGGACGGCCGAGAGGCCGAACCGATGTCGCGCTCGGTAGGCCATGAGTGTCGAACCTGAGGGAGGTTCCGTCAACCGGTTCGCCGGGGTCGAAAGCGCGGATGCCGGCGTTTCGTCGAATCCCCGCGTGCAAAGCTGGTGAGACGACCCTCGAGGGCGCTACCCTATGCACTCCCGAACACACAGCATCCAAGACGGAGATCGGCGTGAGCGAGCAGGACAAGGTCGGGTCGAGGGTCTACGTTGCCGGACATCGCGGCATGGTGGGTGCGGCCATCGTGCGCCGGTTGGCGGCCGCGGGTGTCTCGGACATCCTCGCGCGCACCCACCGGGAGCTGGATCTCACGGATACCCGGGCAGTCGATGCCTTTTTCGCCGAGACCCGCCCGTCGCGGGTCTATCTGGCGGCGGCCAAGGTCGGCGGCATCCAGGCCAACAACAGTTTCCCGGCCGAGTTCATCCATCAGAACCTGATGATCGAGGCCAACATCATCCACGCCGCCTGGCGCAACGGTGTGGAGCGCCTGCTCTTTCTCGGCAGCTCCTGCATCTATCCGCGCCTCGCCCCTCAGCCGATCACCGAAGAGGCGCTCTTGACGGGAACGCTCGAGTCCACCAACGAGCCCTATGCCGTCGCCAAGATCGCCGGGATCAAGCTCTGCGAGTCCTACAACCGCCAATACGGGACGGATTTCCGCAGTTTGATGCCGACCAACCTCTACGGTCCCGGCGACAACTTCGATCTGGAGAACAGCCACGTCATCCCGGCGCTGATGCGCAAGTTCCACGAGGCCAAGACCCAAGGTGCGCCCGCCGTAACCGTCTGGGGAACCGGCACGCCGCGTCGGGAATTCCTGCATGTCGACGACCTCGCCGACGCCTGCGTGCACCTCATGGAGCTCGCGCCCGAAACCTACCGGGCGCACACTCGGCCCATGTGCTCCCACGTCAACGCCGGTGTCGGCGAAGATGTCAGTATCCGCGAGCTCGCAGAGACCATCGGCGACGTCGTCGGCTTCAACGGCGAGATCCGCTTCGACACCGACAAACCCGACGGCACCCCGCGCAAGCTCCTCGACGTCAGTCGTCTCGCCGCACTCGGCTGGACCGCGCGTACCCGACTTCCGGATGGATTGGCGCAGACCTACGCCTGGTTCCTCGAGCACCGGGACGCGCTGAGGACATGAGACCTCGGGGGGCGTTGCGCCGGCCGGACGCGATGGCCTCCGTCGTCTTGAAACCGCGGGCCGTCACGGCGTGGGAAGAGGTCGACTGCAAGTCGACTATCCCGGGCAACGGCAACACAACAGATTGCATATCGACATCGGGGTGAGGACATGACCATCAAAAAGGCGCTGGTTACGGGCATCACGGGGCAGGACGGGGCTTACCTGGCTGAGCTGCTGCTCTCCAAGGGCTACGAAGTGCACGGCATCAAGCGGCGGACCTCGCTCTTCAATACGGACCGCATCGACCATCTGTATCAAGATCCGCAGCAGAGCGAACGGCGTTTCATCCTGCATCACGGCGACATGACCGACTCCTCCAGCCTCATCCGCATCATGCAGCAGGTCCAACCCGACGAGCTCTACAACCTCGCCGCACAGAGCCATGTCGCCGTCTCCTTCGAGGAGCCCGAGTACACCGCCGACTCCGACGGCATCGGGACCCTGCGCCTGCTCGAGGCGATCCGCATCCTCGGCCTCGAGCGCAAGACCCGTTTCTACCAGGCGTCCACCTCCGAGCTGTACGGCAAGGTCCAAGAGGTGCCCCAGAGCGAGACCACGCCCTTCTACCCGCGCTCGCCTTACGCGGTCGCCAAGCTCTACGCCTACTGGATCACCGTCAACTACCGCGAGGCCTACGGCATCTACGCCTGCAACGGCATCCTCTTCAACCACGAGAGCCCGCGGCGCGGCGAGACCTTCGTCACCCGCAAGATCACCCGCGGGCTGGCCCGCATCAAGCTCGGCCTGCAGGAGCGGATCTATCTCGGCAACCTCGACGCGCGGCGCGACTGGGGCCACGCCAAGGACTACGTCCGCATGCAATGGCTGATGCTCCAGCAAGACGCGCCCGAGGACTTCGTGATCGCCACCGGGCACCAATACTCCGTGCGCGACTTCGTCGCCGCCGCCGCCGCCGAGGTCGGTATCCGGATTCGCTGGGAGGGTGCAGGCCAGCTCGAAAAAGGCTTCGACGAGGCCACCGGCGCCTGCGTCGTCGCCGTGGATCCGCGCTACTTTCGCCCGACCGAGGTCGAGACCCTCCTCGGCGACGCCACCAAGGCCCGCGAGCGCCTCGGCTGGTCCCCCGAGATCAGCTTCGAAGCCCTCGTGGCCGAGATGATGCGCGAAGACCTCAAAGAGGCCGAAAAGGACGCCCTGTGCCGACGCGAAGGCTTCAGCGTGGCCCAACGGCACGAGTAGCCTTGCACTCCGCCCCCATCGACGTTCGTCACGGATCCGCTTAAACGCAGATGGCGCTTGACAAGGACGTTCTCAGTGGGTCGGGCATTGCGTATTCGCAATAGGAATTCACGGCTTGTGCTTTCTCCCCGATCGGGCTTAAATACCGCCCAGGCGCCCTCAAGGCCAGATCTCCGTCGCCGCGATGACGGAATCGAAACATAAGGAGTAGTAAAATGTTTAGGGATGAACTATGGGATCTTATTGAGGTAAACGGCAAGGAGATGCACATGTTCGCGCACGAAGTGGAAACCGTGTCCGGCTCCACGCCGGAGTACATCCGGTGATCACGATTCTGGATATGGTTGTCGTGTTTCTCGTCAGCAGCGTCGCCCTAGCCGCGCTCTATCCCCTAGCGCCCATGATCGGCCTGATGGATCACCCGGGCGAACAGCGCAAGGTCCACCGCCACTCGGTACCGCCGATCGGCGGGATCGCGATCTTTTCGGGTCTCGTCGCAAGCACCCTGCTGAGTCTGCCCATCACCGCATCGCACCTCTACGGCATGGCCGGTGCCGCCCTCTTGGTGCTGGTCGGCGCCTTAGACGACCGCTTTGGTCTTGGCCCGAGAGTGCGCATCTTGGCGCAAGTCATTGCAGCTCTGATTCTAACCCTCGGGTGCGGAGTCACGCTCACCTCGCTCGGCGATTTATTGGGCTTCGGACCGATCGATCTCGGGGTGCTTTCCGTACCGTTCACCGTGTTTGCCATGGTCGGGGTCATCAACGCCGTCAACATGATAGACGGCATCGACGGCTTGGCCGGCGGCCTGATTCTGATCGCGCTCGGAACAGTGCTCCTGCTCGCGCCCGAGATCGGCCCGATCCAAGTCCTGTTGCTCGCGACAATTGCGGCGATCATTCCCTATCTGATCTGCAATCTGGAGCTTTTCGGCGTGACCAAGCGCAAGGTCTTCCTCGGCGATGCGGGAAGCCTCCTGCTGGGCTACATCCTGGTCTGGGCGCTGGTCGATGCCGCAGGTCCGGCCGGGAGCATCGACCCGGTGACGGCAATCTGGCTCATCGCCATCCCGCTGATGGACACGCTGCGCGTCATGGGTCGGCGGATCCTGCAAGGGGTATCTCCCTTCAGTGCCGATGCCGGTCATCTCCACCACTTCCTGTCCCGCGTCTTCCACAGCACACGTAAAGCCATGATCCTGATGCTGGCCGCCGCGATCATATTGACGGGAATGGGCGTCTTCGGTTTCCTGAATCAGATCGGTGAAGCGGTCATGTTCTACGCGGCCTTGTCGATCTTCGTTGCCTACCTGCTGGTTGCACGTTACGTGCACAGTCTGTCCCGGGCATTGGAGCAACAGAGGCGACCGATCGTCGGCGAAGCAACCTGATCGAAGGGGTGCAAGATGAACCGCGAGACCGGCGTAGAAGCCGCGCCCCAATGGTATCTGGTGCAGTCCAAGCCGCGGCAGGCCGAGCGCGCCGAGGTGAATCTCGTCCAACAGGGCTACAGCGTCTTCCACCCGCAGTTAATGGTCGAGCGGATCCGTCGCGGGCGACGCGTGGTGGTCGAGGAATCGCTTTTCCCCAACTACCTGTTCATCCGTCTGCGCCGTTGGGTCGACAACTGGTATCCGTTGCGCTCCACCCGCGGTGTCGCACGCCTGGTCTCCTTCGGTCGCGAGCCCTTGCCCGTCCAGGATGCCATGATCGCGGAGATTCAGCGTCGTCTCGACGCGCGTCCCGCTCAGTCCGACCTCTGTCCAGGGCAAAAGGTCGAGATTATCGAAGGCCCCTTTCGCGGACTTGAAGCCATCTTCAAGGTCCACCAAGGCGAGCGCCGAGCGCAGCTCCTGATCGAGCTGCTGCATCGCCAAGTCACCCTCACGATACCCATCGCAGACATCCGCCGGTCGGCCTGACCACACTAAGTCATCTCGCGGCGACTTAAGCCGCCTCTTGTCGGCGGATCGCCCGATGCGCGAGGAGCGATACCCTCATCGGAAACGCGATCAGGATAGGCCGGCAGCCCCTACCCGCGCGGCTCATCACGCCGACGACACCGCGCCTCCTGTGGCCTTGCCCCGCCGCGCTTGAAGCGCTACCCTTTGACGGCCGTACAATGCCTGAACAAGCCCTATCAGCACCCATACCCCGTAAAGAGCAGGGGAGGGCGGTAGCGTTTCCGAATGACTGCGACGACCCCAGTCGATTCAAGCCCCCGCTCGCCGTGGCGTTCGCCAAACACCGCCCCGTAACTCGCTCCCACGCTCCGCGTGGGAGTGTGGTGTGGACGCTCCGCGTCCGACGCTTGATGAATGCGTGGGCGTCTCGATCGGAACCGGATTCCCTGCCTGAGAGGTCCGACGCGGAGCGTCGGGGCTACACTCCCACGCAGAGCGCGGAAGCGAGTTGACACCCCCCACCTGTGAAGCCACTCAAAACCTGACCGCAAGCAGCGCCAGCAGCAAACAGCCCTTATGACGATTTACGCGAGCATTAAGACCGCCCTCCAGAGCGCCCCGCGCACCTGGCTCATCACCGGAGTGGCCGGTTTCATCGGCTCCAACCTCCTGGAGACGCTCCTCAAGCTCGACCAAACCGTCGTCGGCCTCGACAACTTCGCTACCGGCCATCGGCACAACCTCGACGACGTCCAAACCCAGGTCACCCCCGCCCAATGGGATCGGCTCACCTTCATCGAAGGCGACATCCGCAACCTGGCCGATTGCCGCCAAGCCTGCGCCGGCGCCGACTACGTCCTGCACCAAGCCGCGCTCGGCTCCGTGCCGCGCTCGCTCGATGACCCGATCACGACCAACGCCACCAACATCGACGGCTTTCTCAACATGCTCGTCGCCGCCCGCGATGCCGGCGCCAAGCGTGTCGTCTACGCCGCCAGCAGCTCCACCTACGGCGACCATCCCGGCCTGCCCAAGCAGGAAGACGTCATCGGCAAGCCGCTCTCCCCCTATGCCGTCACCAAGGTCGTCAACGAGCTTTACGCCGACGTTTTCGCGCGCGCCTACGGTCTGGGCAGCATCGGCCTGCGTTACTTCAATGTCTTCGGCCCGAGGCAAGACCCCGACGGCGCCTATGCCGCCGTCATCCCCAAATGGACCGCCGCGCTCATTGCCGGCCAAGACGTCTTCATCAACGGCGACGGCGAGACCAGCCGCGACTTCTGCTACATCGACAACGCCGTGCAAGCCAATCTCCTGGCCGCCGCCGCGACCGATCCACAAGCCGCCAATCAGGTCTACAACGTCGCCGTCGGCGAGCGCACCACGCTCAACGACCTCTACACCCGGATCCACCGCCACCTGCTGCCGCGCTACCCGCACCTGCAGGGCGCACAACCCACGTATCGCGACTTCCGCCCCGGCGACGTCCGCCACAGCCTGGCCGACATCACCAAGGTCGCCACGCGCTTGGGATACGCACCCACCCATCGACTCGGGGAAGGGCTGGAGATTGCCCTTCCCTGGTACAGCCGGCACGCCTAGGCCCCGAGATTAAGCGCAACGCCCAGCTTGCCCGCCGCCGCACCGCGAACCCCGAATCCGGACCCACAGCCAGAGGCCCGACCGCACATGGACCAACACCTCGCCCATCTCACAAACCCCGACACCCCCATCGCCATCATCGGCCTGGGCTACGTCGGCCTGCCGCTCGCCGTGGAATTTGCCAAACACCGCCGCGTGATCGGCTTCGACATCAACCAAGACCGCATCGCCGAGCTCAAAGCCGGTCGCGACAGCACCCGCGAGACCACCCCCGAAGACCTCGCCGCCGCCCGACACCTCACCTGCACGAGCGACCTCGGCGCCCTGTGCCGCTGCCGCATCTTCATCGTCACCGTGCCTACACCCGTCGACGACTACAAGCGGCCCGACCTCACGCCCCTGCTCAAGGCCTCCGATACCGTCGGCAAGGTTCTCAAACCGGGCGACCTAGTCATCTACGAATCCACCGTCTACCCCGGCTGCACCGAGGAAGACTGCGTCCCCGTGCTTGCCCGCGCCTCCGGTCTGACCTACATCCACACCGACCGCCGCACCAGAGCACCCGAAACGCCCCCAAATCCCGACCGCCGAGCACCGACCCAGTCAAACCCCGTAGATCGGATGAGCGACGGCGACATTCGACGATCCGCCTCCGACGCCACGGAAAAGGCACCGACCCCACCCGACCACAACGGCTTCTACTGCGGCTACTCCCCCGAGCGCATCAACCCCGGCGACCGCGAGCACCGCCTCACCACCATCAAAAAGGTCACCAGCGGCTCCACCCCCGCCATCGCCGCCATCGTCGATGCCCTCTACAACGAGATCATCGCCGCCGGCACCCACCCGGCCAGCAGCATCCGCGTCGCCGAGGCCGCCAAGGTCATCGAGAACACCCAGCGCGATCTCAACATCGCCCTCATGAACGAGCTCGCGCTGATCTTCGACAAGCTCGGCATCGATACCTTGGAGGTCTTGGAAGCCGCCGGGAGCAAATGGAACTTCCTCCCCTTCCGCCCCGGCCTGGTCGGCGGACACTGCATCGGCGTCGACCCCTATTATCTGACCCACAAGGCCGTCGCCATCGGCTACCACCCCGAGGTCATCCTCGCCGGGCGGCGCATCAACGACCGCATGGGCGCTCATGTCGCCGAGACCGTGGTCAAGCTCATGCTCAAAAACGGCATCGGTGTCTGCAACAGCCGCATCCTGGTCCTCGGCTTCGCCTTCAAGGAAAACTGCCCCGATCTGCGCAACACCCGCGTCATCGACATCATCATGGCCCTGCGCGAATACAACATCGCCGTGGACTGCTACGATCCCTGGATCGACCCCGCCGAAGCCAAGCACGAATACGGCCTCGACTGTCTCCCCGAGGCCCCGGCGCCCGCCACCTACGACGCCGTCATCCTCGCCGTGGCTCACCGCGACTTTGTCGAGACCGGCGCGACGGGGATCCGCCAATGGGCCAAGCCCAAGGCGATCCTCTACGACGTGAAGTCCGTTCTGCCGGTCGATACGGTCGACGGGCGCCTC
>NZ_JAABRP010000108.1 GCF_011390875.1 Thiocapsa sp. | reverse complement strand
GCGAGGGAGCCGGGTTCGCGCCGACCCTGCTCTTCTACGCCACGAACGGCGAGCTCCTGTATCGCGCGATCGGCTATCGAGACCCGGAGCGCTTCGGGCTGGTGTTGGACTACCTGGAGGGCGCCTATGATCGGGGGCAGTCCTTTCGCGATTTCCTTGCCGAGCGCGCGAGCGAGTCCGAGACGGCGCGATCGAGCTATCGCTTGGCGCCCGATCCGCTTTTCGGCGCTCCCCCTATGCCTTGGATCGAAGCCGCATCGCTGCCCGGCAACCCTTGCTCGTGATCTTCGAGACCGACGGTTGCGCCGGATGCGAGGTCTTTCACACCGACGTGCTGGCTACGCCCCGGGTACGCCGGCTGTTGGATGGTTTCGAGACCGTCCGGCTCGACGCCGGCGACGCCGAGACGCCTGTGCTGGCGCCCGACGGGACGCGGACGACGCCGGCGGCGTGGTATGCCGCGTCGGGGTTGTCGCACCTCCCCGCGCTGCTCTTCTTCGAGGAGAACGGTCGCGAAGTCCTGCGGATCGACGCCTTGGTCGGGCCTCAGAGGATGGTGAATTCACTCCTCTACACCCTCGAGCGCGCCTACGAAAAGCAGTGGACTTATCAGCGTTTTGCCCGTTCGAAGGCCCTCGAGCGGAGTCTGCCGTAACCGACGGCCCCCGCAAGCGATTCCGTTCAGGCGGAGAACTTGTACATCACGTCCGTCACGCGACCGCGCCAGTAAGGCGTGCGCCCTTCCGGCAGGATCCAGGCGACCTCGGCCTGCACCGGGATCCGCATCTCGCTGCGGTCCTTGTACTCCGAGAAGCGGCCCTCCCAGGGGGTTTGGATCATCTTGCCGTCCAGCGCGCGGTAACGCCCGCTCGCGCGCACGCCG
Organism: Thiocapsa sp.; assembly: GCF_011390875.1. GTDB lineage: Bacteria > Pseudomonadota > Gammaproteobacteria > Chromatiales > Chromatiaceae > Thiocapsa. The sequence continues at coordinate 16,290 of NZ_JAABRP010000108.1, read as the reverse complement.
CCGATCAAGCCAGCCTCGTCGAAGTCGAACACGAGCGACACGCTCAGATCGCCGTCGGCGAGCGTGGCCCGGGCGGAGCGATCGTCGATCGGCTCCCAAACGACCCCTTGGCTCGGCAGGAGCTTGGTCGGGTACAGGGGGGCCTCGGCGAGGAAGCGCATCAGCTCGGCGTGCGCCAGTTCCGGGCTGCTCGGGACCTTCACAACAGGGAAGAGTCCGAAGAGCGCGGCCTTCAGCACGCCGGTACCGGCGATATAGGCATCGAGCACGAAGATCTTGGTCGCCGGGGCGATGCGCACCCGTGCGTCCCAATGGAAACCCGGACGCTGCATGACCACCGATTGGTTCGCCCTTGCGGAGGACCATTTGCCCTGACCGCGGCCAAGGTCGATCTCGCCTTCGAGCCCCAGCTCAGCGGCGGAGATGATGGGTTGGCCGTCCTTCAAGCTCGCGAGGAAGTAGCGTTGCACGGGCGCGGGCAGCCCATCCAGCTCGTTCGAGTCATAGGTGTTGGGGATGATCCTGCCACGCCCGGCTTCGAGACGCGATTGCAGGCGTGTCGTGCCGGCCTGCCATCGAGAGATCCCCAGGAGCAGAACCGCCGTGGGCATGATGATCAGAGCGAGCAACAACAGAAAAACCAGGTTCAGCCACATGTTCGATTCTCTGCTTTGGGGATCTGCTAAACCGCGACCAGCGCGGTATGCAATGGTTTTTGAATGGGATCGGCCCCGGCAGACGTGACGACCGCTGGAGCCGGCGCGGTTTAAGATTCTAAAAAAAGATCATTTTAAACCGCGTCCCCGCTAAGGGCTGTGGATGCACCAAACGTCGAGCTCACTCGAAAAATTTAGCATCTCGCTCTGGACGCGGTTTAAGGTGGGACCCGCTCGGGTCGGGGACGGGACGATTCCCCGACATTATTCAAGGTGATCGTCGATCCGTCCACCGTCCGATAGGGAGCGGTTTGGCAATGCCGCACGCACAGGGTATCGTTCCGTCGTTATGGACACACTCGCCCGCGTCACCGATCTCAGTCGCCGCTTCGGAGCCCGTCGGGCCTTGTGCAGCCTCGATCTCGAGTTGCGGCAGGGCGAGGTGGTGGGCCTGCTCGGGCCGAACGGGGCGGGCAAGACGACCTGTCTGCGCCTGCTGAGCGGGACACTCGCGCCCAGCGGGGGACGGGTCGAGATCCTCGACATCGATCTTGCGCGGCACCCGGTCGCGGCGAAGCGGCATCTGGGCTATCTGCCCGAGCGCCCGCCGCTCTATCCCGAGCTGCGTGTCGACGAGTATTTGCGCCACTGCGCACGGTTGCATCGCGTCCCGCGCGCGGATGTCGCGGATGAGGTGGATCGGGCGAAGCAGCGCTGCGGGCTCGACGCGGTCGGCCGCACGCTGATCGCCAAGCTCTCCAAGGGGTTCCGCCAACGTCTCGGGATCGCCCAAGCGATCCTGCATCGCCCGAAGCTTCTGATCCTGGACGAGCCGACCGAGGGACTCGATCCGGTGCAGATCCGCGAGGTCCGCGGTCTGATCCGCGACCTGTCGCGCGACTGCGGCATCATCCTGTCGAGCCACATCCTCTCGGAGGTCCAAGCGGTCTGCGATCGCGTCCTGGTGCTTCATCAGGGCCGGATGCTGCGCAGCGACCGGTTCGACGCGCTCGGTCCGACCGCGCTCTGGCGAGTGCGCCTGCTCGGGGGGGACGATTCCGGCGCCTGTTCGGGGGTCGAGCGACTCGAGCGCCTCGCCTGCGTCGAGGCCGCGGTTGCCTTGGGCGAGGACCGATTTCGGGTGATCCTGACCGAGGGGGCCGAGTCTGCCGATCTGGCCCGCCAGATGCTGACCGCCGGGTTGGACCTCTGCGAACTGGGTCCGGAGCGCCCGGACTTGGAGCGCGTCTTCTTCGATTTGATCGGCGCGGGAGGGACGCCATGATCGGCGTGATCGCGGGTCGCGAGCTGCGCAGTTCGCTGGTGTCGCCCGTGCTATGGATCCTGCTCGGCGGCGCTCAGGTCGTGCTCGCCTGGATCTTTTTGCAGGTCGTCGACGACTTCACGGGTCTGGGGGCCGACGAGCGGGTTGCGAGTCTGACGGTGGAGCTGGCGCTGAACCTGTTCGGATTCACTGCGGTGATCCTCATGCTCACGGTGCCCCTAATGGCCATGCGGATGCTGAGCGGCGAGTTTCGCGACGGCAGTTTCGAGCTGGTGGCCGCCGCGCCGGTGCGTATCGGCGAGCTGGTGGCGGGGAAGTTCCTTGCGCTGACGATTCTGATGACGCCGCTCTGTCTGCTGCCGGTCATCAACATCGCGCTGCTCGCCGGCAGCGCCGAGCTGGACCCGGGTCAGATCGCCGCCGCTACGCTCGGGCTCTGGCTGGTCGGCGTGATGTTCTGCGCCGTGGGGCTCTACGCCTCCAGCCTGAGCGCCCAAACGGGTGCATCCGTGATTGCAGCCTTCTCGATCCTGCTGGTTCTCTCCGTCATCGGCCGGGTCGAGACGCTGGGCGCGCATGATCTCTCGCTGTTCGGCTGGCTCTCTTGGAACGAGCATCTCTTTTGGTTTCTGCTCGGGGCAGTACGTTTGAGCGATCTGGCTTATCTGCTCGGGTTCACGGGCCTCTTCCTGGCCCTGACCCACCGCCGACTCGCGAACCGGGTCTTGCAGTGAAACGCATCCTGCCCCTTGCGACGGCGCAGCTCCGGCGGCTCAATCGGCCGGTCGCGGATGCGCTGTTTCTCCTCCTTCTGCTGGCCGTTCTGATCGCGTGCGGCTGGTTGATTGCCCGCCATGACCGCTATTGGGATTGGAGCGCCGTCGGCGCCAACAGCCTGACGCCCGAGAGTCTGGTCATCCTCGCCCGACTCGACGGCCCGCTGCGCGCCACCGTCTTTGCCGACCCGGCGAGTCCGCTCGGCAAGGGGATCGAACGGCTGCTCATGCGCTATCGGCAGGCGCAGCCCGGCATACGGATCGAGGTCGTCGACCCGCAGCTCTTTCCGGAGCGCACGCGCGACGCCGGGGTGACGCTGCTCGGCCAGATCCTGCTCGACTATCGCGGACGACGCGAGATCGTTGCGGAGGCCGGCGAGCGGGCGATCAGTGCCGCCATTGCCCGGCTCGGCGCGAGTCGGGTCCCTTGGGTCGCCGTCATCGAAGGTCACGGCGAGCGCGCCATTCAGGGCGAGGCGGGTGCGGACCTCGGGCGCCTGGGTCGCGAGCTGTCCGAGCGCGGATTTCTCGCTCGGCCGCTCGACCTCGGCCGGGTCGACGGGGTGCCGATCAACACCCGGATCCTGGTGCTCTCCACGCCGCGCATCCCCCTTTTTCCGGGCGTGGTCGAGCGCCTGATCCAGTATCTGGATCAGGGCGGCAACCTGCTCTGGCTTCTCGATCCCGGACCGCTCAACGGGCTCGAGCCACTGGTCGATTATCTGGGTCTGACGATCCTGCCCGGCACGGTCGTCGATGCGGACGCCGCCGCCTTGGGTGTCGCGACCCCGGCCGTTGCGGTCATCGCCGAGTATCCGAATCAACCTCTCTCGGTCGATCTCGACGTCCCGGCCCTGCTGCCCGGCAGCATCGCCTTCGGGACCGAGCCCGCACCCGGCTGGATTCTCGACTCCTATCTCGCGACCGGCGCGCGGAGCTGGAACGAGGTCGGTCGGCTCGACGGCCTGATCGACCGCGACGAGGTGATCGGCGAGCAGCCCGGTCCGCTCCCGGTCGTCTTGGCCATGAGGCGCCCGGTGCCGGAGGATGGACGCGAGCAGCGCGTCCTGGTGGTCGGCGACGGCGACTTTGCGAGCAACGCCCAGATCGGTGCCTACGGGAACCGGGCGCTCGCGCTCGCCCTGCTGGCCTGGCTGAGCGACCCGGGCGACCTCACGGTGCTGCCTCCGGACCCGAGCGAGCCGGACGCGCTCGTACTCGACGAGGAGCAACGGCTGCGCATCGGGCTGGGATCCCTCGTCCTCTTGCCCGCGATCTTCCTTGTGATCGGGCTCGGCATCCGCTGGCTGCGCTGGAGGGGGAGATGAGGTCACGCTGGATCCTCAACCTGGTCCTGATCCTCGTCCTCTCGGCACTCGGCTGGGTGATCCGTCACGATCTCGCCGTTACGCGAGCCCCGGCGACATTGGCCGGCTCGGGTGCACCCGAGCCGCACCTGATCGAGATCGCCCGCGAGGGCGAGCCGACCATTGCGCTCGAGCGCCTCGCCACCGGCTGGCGGATGCGCTCGCCCTGGGACGTCGATGCGGACCCGGAGCGCGTCGCCGCGTTGTTGGCGATCCGCGACGTGCCGCTCCTGCGCAGTGTCCCGGCGCAGGCCGCCGCGCTCGACGAGCTCGGCCTGGACCCGGTCAAGCTGCGTCTGCGTCTGGACACGACCGACATTGCGATGGGCGGGCTGGACCCGATCGAGCAATGGCGCTATGTCGCGAGCGACGACTTGCTCCACCTTATTCCGGACCGTTTCCAGCATCTGCTGATCGCGCCGCCGATCGACTATGTGGCGCGCATGCCGCTCCCGCGCGATCTCGGGCCGGTCTTCGCCACGCGCGATACCGTCCCGCTGAGCGGCGAGACCTTAGACCGGTTAAGGGGGCTGGTCGCCGAGCGACTCGAGCCCTTGATCGGCGAGCCGACCGGCGCACTGCTCGAGGTGAGCGCATCGGACGGGACACGGGTGCGCTATCGGGTGTCGGAGGACGGGCGGCGTTGGACACGACCGGATCTGAGGCTGACCTACGTCCTCGGCGAGGCTGCCGAGCTGATCGAGGATCCGAGCGTGGTCGACCCGCGACCGCCGGTCTCGGTTGCGGTGCCCTTCGCCGATCCGGATATCGGATCGAATGTCGACACGGATGAAGCGCCGATCGACACCGCTTGGCCGGAGTCTGCCTCGCGTCCGGGTTCGGACGTCTTTGCTCCGGACCCCGCCCCGCTCACCCACGGGGACCCCGAATGGCGCGAATCACCGGGCACACTGGATTCGCTGATGGACCCGGACGCGCCCCTCTCCGGCGAGCTCCCGCTCGGCGCACCGCCGGAGGTCCGGCTGCGGCCGCATGAGGTGCTTCGCGAGGAGGTGCTGACTCGGGACGGTGTGGGACAAGACGGCTCCGGGGTCGAGGAGTGGCGAGAGCTCCCCGAGGGCTTCGGTCTGGATCCCTTCGCCCCGGATCCTGCCGACGCCGATCCCGCAGCGCCGGACCCCGATCCGCCGAGTGGTCAACCCTGATGCCCGAGCTTCCGGAGGTCGAGACCACGCTCCGCGGCATCCGACCCTATCTGGATGGCGCGCGCATCGAACGTCTGATCGTGCGCGACCCGCGGCTGCGCCGCCCGATCCCGCCCGAGACCGCAGAGCGCGTGGCGGGTCAGGCCGTGCGGTCTTTGTCGAGACGCAGCAAATATCTCTTGATCGGCTTGGATCAGGGCAGTTTGCTCATCCATTTAGGAATGTCCGGAAGCCTGCGGGTCGTCCCCGCGGACAGTGCGCCGAAGAAACACGACCACCTTGATCTGGTGTTGGCCGATCGGCGTTGTCTTCGCTTGCACGACCCGCGCCGCTTCGGACTTTTTCTGTGGCTCCCGGAGACGCCCGAGCTTGCCGAGAGCCGTCACCCGCTGCTGCGCGGCCTAGGCCCAGAGCCGCTCGGGTCGGCCTTCGACGGCGACCACCTCCACCGTCTGAGCCGAGAACGGCGGGTCGCCGTGAAGATCTTCCTGATGGATGCCGCGGTGGTGGTCGGGGTCGGAAACATCTATGCGAACGAGTCGCTCTTCCTGGCCGGCATCCATCCGGCACGGGCCTGCCATCGGATCGGTTTGGAGCGCTACCGTCGTCTCGCCGAGGTGATTCGAGGCGTGCTCGATGCCTCCATCACGCAGGGCGGCACCACGCTGCGCGACTTCGTGCAGGAGAATGGCAACCCCGGCTATTTCGCCCAATCGCTGCGGGTTTACGGCCGCACCGGGGAGCCGTGCGTCGCCTGCGGCGCGCCCATTCGCCAGCGGCGCATCGGACAACGCTCGAGCTTCTATTGCGTGCATTGCCAACACTGATCCGATCAGTGTGATGTGGCGAAAGCACGCCTTTGGGTCGCCCCGCCCGGCGCCGAGCGTCGATCGCGCGCAGACCGCCCGGAGACACGATGATCTTATTCGAACGATTGGCTCAACTGCATTGGCCCATTCTGCTGGGCGTGGCACTGGTACTCATCCTCTGGCGCCTCGGGTCAGGGCCGCTTCAGGGCCGCTGGCTGCGAAAACGCGCTCCGATCATGCTCGCCGTCGGCGATCTGCTTGTGTGGCCAGCCTTGGTGTTGGTCGCGGGAAGTCTGCTCCTGCTGCTCACGCCGTGGCTGGCGCTCGAGAACGCCAACGCCGGGGTTCGGACCGCTACCCTGGTCGTGTGCTATCTGGTCGCCAGTTGGCTGCTCGCGCGCCTGATCGAGGTGATGATCTTGCGCAAGGCCGACGACGCCCTACCCGAGCGCGTGCCAAAGCTGGTCGTCGGCTTGATCTATGCCGCGCTCATGTTCGTGGGTATCGCGCTCTTGATGTGGGAGCGCGGCTATTCCTTTACCGGGATTTGGCTCTCGACCGGTGTCGCTGCTGCCGTGCTCGGCCTCGCGCTTCAGCGCACACTCGGGGACCTCTTCTCCGGGATCGCACTCGGTATCGAGCGGCCGTTCACGATGGGTGATTGGGTCGAGCTACGCGACGGCACCGTCGGTCAGGTCATCGACCTCAACTGGCGCGCCACGCGCCTGCGGGGTTGGGACAACGCCACCCATGTCATCCCCAATTCAAAGATGGCCGGCGAGCCGCTGAAGAATCTGCATGACGACCAACATCTCTTCGCCCCTTGGTATTTCGTCCGGATTCCGGCCGAGGTCGATCCGCGCTTCGTCACGGCGCTGATCCTCGACGCGGCCTTGCGGTGCGAGAGTGTCCTGAAGTTTCCCCACCCGATCGTTCGCCTCGCGGATGCGACGACCATCCCGTATCAGTACATGGTGTGGGTCCATTTGAAGAACTATCCGGCGGTGTTTCGCGGTCGCGAGGAGCTGTTCCGCGAGATTCATTGGGCCATGCAGCGCGCCGGGATCAGCATCGCGCCGGAGGTCCATGAGCTGCACACACGTCGAGCCGCCATGGTTCAGGCCGAGCCGCCGACGATCCTGCTCGCGCTCAAGGGTTTGGATGTGGCGGGTTTGCTCACGCAGGAGGAGCTTGAGCAGGTGGCCGCGCGCAGCGTTTATTCTCACTTCGACAGCGGTCATGTCATCCTTGCCGAAGGCGCTCCGAGCGATGCCTTTTACGTCATCGTCGGCGGACTCGTGGAGGCCGCCATCACACTGCCCGATCGCACCCGCAAGGTGACGGAGGTCCTCGGTCCCGGGCATCACCTCGGGATCACATCCATGTTGACCGACGAGCCCTCCTTTCTGGAGCTGCGGGCTAAGAGCGACGTGACCCTGATCCGTATCGATCTCGACTGCCTGAGGTCTCTTCTGGCCAAACGCCCCGAGCTGGCCGAGCGGCTCGCCCGCATCGTGAAGGAACGCGTCGATGCTGCGGATGCGGCCAGGGCCGCGAGCCGCCAGCCGGTCGGCCGCCTGAGCCTGCGCGATATCCGTCAGCGTATCGAAGGCCTCATGGCACGCCAATCACGCTTTACGCGGCGACCCTAAACCGCGCCCAGCGAGGTATGCGATGTATTTGGATGGGGTTGGCCCAGGCAGATTTGACGACCGTTGGAGCCGGCGCGGTTTAAAGCAATTCCAGATGCGCCTTGGTGGCCTCAGGCACAGCGGCGAGCGGCACCGCACGATCGAAAGTCACCAAGCGACCGCCATGGTTCACCGCCAGTGCCAGCAGATAGACATCGGTCAACTGACGTGAGCCGAGCACGTGCCGCCAATCCAGGTGCCGAGGTTCGAGTAGACTCAGGTCATCATGCCAAAACGAGTGCCAGGGTGTCGCGGCGGCTTCCGTGAGTCGCGTCGCGATCGCCGCGGGCGGCTGCGCACCCGGGTAGGCGGATTGGGACAGGATGCGGATGCAGCCGTTCTGAGTCAGCGGGCAGGATGCCCACCCCTGCTCGATGTTGGCCTCGAGCCAGGCTCGGGCGCGGTCGTGGTGGATATGCGCCGCATCAAGCAGCGCGATCAGCAGGTTCACGTCGAGCAATGCGCGCATCAGACCCCGTCCTGCTCGCGCAGGCGCTCGACGAGGTCGTCGGTCACGACCCGGCCCTCGGATGCCAAGGGACGGAAACCGCAAAACGGTTGCGGCTCGGACAATGGGGCCTGCTGCTCCGGTAAGGGCTGTGTCAAGGCACGACGCGCGAGCTCCGAGATGACCGCACCGGCCGTCTTGCGCTGGCGCCGAGCAATCTCCTTTGCGGCGTTCAGAACCTGATCGTCGATATCCAGTGTTGTGCGCATGACCTTCTCCAGCGGTTGATGCGGTGATGCTAGTGCATCAGATGCCAGCCCGCAAGCCACGGCGCCACCGGGCTAAACCCCGTCCAGCTTCGAGCGTCCGAACAGGCGTTCCCGGCCGGGGACGGTCGGGACGTCACCGCACGGTCTGGAGGAAGTGCATGTGCCGCTCGTATTGGTCGAGGACGTCGCCGATGATGTCCTGCGCGCTCCAACCCATGAGGTCATAGTCTTGACCGCCTTCGCGCAGGTGGACCTCCGCGCGGAAATACTCGAGCGCTTTCGCCCGGCTGGCGCGGGTGTCGCGCATCACGAAGCTGGGCGACTCGTAGGGGCGTGGTCGGACCGAATAGAAGAAATCGATCTCGGCGCCATGACGGACCTCGACCCAGACACGGCCGTCCTCGCCTTCCACGAGCCCGGCATCCAGGCTCATCTTGCCCAACTCCTCGACGACCTCGCTCAAGGCCGGTTTGACGGTGTCGCGGATGAAGCGCAACACCTCGGCTTGGGTCGGCTGGTGCACGAGTGCGCGCAGTCGGCGGCGCCAGTTACCCGGGCTCTGCGGGCCGCCCGGTGTCACCCGTGCCGCGCGTAGGCTCAGATGCTTGATCGCGTCGATGCGCAGCGCCTTCAACAAGCCCCAGCACATGAGGATCATCACGATCGTAAAGGGCAGTGCGCTGGCGATGGTGGCGGTCTGAAGCGCGGCCAATCCGCCTGCGACCAACAAGGCCGCGGCGACCACGCCCTCGACGATCGCCCAGAAGATGCGCTGCCAGAGCGGTGATTCCTCTTTGCCGCCCGAGGTCAGGATGTCCACCACCAGTGAACCGGAGTCCGACGAGGTCACGAAGAAGGTGACGACCAGAACGGTCGCGAGCAGCGCGGTCACGCTCGCAAACGGCAGCTGCTCGAAGAACTGAAAGAGCGCCACAGAGGTATCGGCCGCCACCGCAGCGGCGAGCGAGGTGATCCCTTGAATCATGATCATGTGAATGGCGGTGTCGCCGAAAAAGGTCATCCACATGAAGGTAAAGCCCACCGGCACCAGCAGGACGCCGGAGACGAATTCACGGATGGTGCGTCCGCGCGAGACCCGCGCGATGAACATGCCGACGAAGGGCGCCCAGGCGATCCACCATCCCCAATAGAAGAGCGTCCAGCCGCCGATCCAGTCGGTCGGCTCGTAAGCGTAGAGATTGAAGGTCATCTCGAACAGATTGGACAGATACATCCCGGTGTTCTGAACAAGCGTCTGCAGCAGAAAGACAGTCGGCCCGGCGATCAAGACAAAGGCCATCAAGGCGACGGCCAGGATCATGTTCAATTCCGAGATCCGCCGGATCCCCGAGTCGAGTCCGAGCCCCACCGAGAGGGTGGCAATGGCGGTGATGCCGGCGATCAACATCACCTGAACGCCGATCGATGTCGGCACATCGAAGAGATAGTTGAGCCCCGAATTGATCTGAATCACCCCGAACCCGAGCGAGGTGGCCACGCCGAAGATGGTCCCCAAGACCGCGAAGATGTCGACCGTATGCCCGATCGGGCCGTAGATGCGATCGCCGATGAGCGGGTAGAGCGACGAGCGAATGGTCAGGGGCAGTCCGTGCCGGAACGCGAAGTAGGCCAGCGAGAGCGCGACGACAGCATAAATGGCCCAGGCATGCACGCCCCAGTGAAAAAAGGTGATCCGCATGGCCTGACGTGCGGCCTCGGCGACCTCCGGGTCGCCGACCGGAGGGGCGACAAAGTGCATGACCGGCTCGGCCACGCCGAAGAACATCAGACCGATCCCCATGCCGGCGGAGAACAGCATCGCGAACCAGGACACATAGCTGTAGTCCGGCTCGGAGTGCTCGGGTCCGAGCTTGATTCGCCCGAGACTCGAGACGGCGAGCGCGATCACGAAGACGACAAATCCGGCTACGGCCATCACGTAAAACCACCCCGCCGACTCGATCACCCAATCCTGAATGGATTTGAACAGGGGTTCCGCGGTCTCCGTGGCGAGGGCGGCGAAGAGCACGAAGGCCAGCGTCAACACCGCCGAAATGATGAAGACCGGGGGATTCCACTGAATCCAGGGTTTGGTCCCCGCTGCAGGGCCCGATTCGTTCGTGTCGTTCATGGTCGTCATCCTTCGTTATGGAGTACGGCTCCCGGCGAGGCGACCGCGGTCGCTCATGTTCGAGGCGCGTGTTGGTTCGTCGGCCAATGCGGCCGGACGATCGTCGTCTCTCGACCCGACGACGCCCGGCGCGGATAGCCTTTAAACCGCGCCCGGTGCGGCATGGCTCGTTTGTTGGATTGGCTTGGCCGCGCCAGCTCCGCCAGCTCCGACAGCTGTCGGAGCTGACGCGGTTTAGTCGGCACCCTTCTTGAAGTGTAGGATTCCCCATCGAAGATAACCCGAGGTGCCCGCGTCGACCCAATGCCCGAGGCCGGCGATCATGCGATCGACGTAGGCATCCGAAACCTTGCCGGCAAGCGACTCGCGCGCCCGCACCAGATCCTCGCACACGCGGCTGTAGTGGGTTACCAGATTCTCGGTCATCTCGAGCGCCTCCATTAGCGCGAGTCCATGACGGGCGGCCGCTGCGCGGTAGGCACCGATGGATCCCAAGCTGTCGAGATGGATCCGCGCGAGCACCGGTTCGAGCACGCCGGGCGGACAGTCGTCCGCCTGCATCGGATCCGTGAACACGAAGCGACCTCCCGGTCGCAGCACGCGCGCGGCCTCCGCAATGACCTGCTCGCGCCGCCCGCTGTGCAGGATGGCGTCCTGCGACCAGACCAAGTCGTAGCTCCCGTCGGGTGAGGGGACGTTCTCGAAGCTCCCGTCCACCACCTCGATCAGGTGGTCGAGACCCTGTTCACGGTTCATCTCTCGGTGACGCGCGTTCTCGCGCTCGCTCAGATTCAGCGCCGTGATCCGACAGCCGAGCTGACCGGCGAGCCAGCGTGCCGCCCCGCCGTAACCGGCGCCCATGTCGAGTACCCGTGAATCGGGTCCCAGACCGGGCACCAGCGCCGCCATCCGCTCGACGGTGCGACGGCTCGCATCGGCAATTGCTTCGTTCGCCGTGTCGTAGATCCCGATATGGATGTCTTCCCCACCCCAGACATAGAAGTAAAAGTTGTCGGCATCGTCGCTGTTGTAATAGGTGCGCGCGGTTTCGACGACCGCGGAGTAGGTGTCGCTCATGCGTCGTCGCCTCCTTCCAAGTAGCGTTTCTCGGCGACGTGGATGAAGAAGTCCGGCTCCTCGTCGCGATAGGTCTCCTTGAAGTCTCCATAGGTCGTGACGCGCTGGAAGCCGACCTCGTGCAGCAGTCGGCGCGTGTAATCCTTGCGCAAGGGAAACATGTTGAGATGAAAGACGTGGTCGCCGGGAAATTCGTAGCGAAAGCGCGCGAGCGTGTCGTCGACATGTTCGGGCTGGGCGCGGACGTTCTCGCCGCAGTAATAGTAGTTGTGCGTCGGAGCGATCTGATGATCCAGGATGGCGTCGTAGTTGCGCTGATCGAGAATCAGGATGCCGTCGTGGCGCAGCGTGGCATAGAATTCCGCCAAGGCCTTGCGGCGGTCGTTCTCGTCGTGCAGATGGGTGAATGAATTGCCCAGGCAGATCACGGCGTCGTAGTAGTCGTGGACGTCTCGATTGAGCCACCGCCAATCCGCCTGCACGGTCCGCAGGATCTTCTCGTTGCGTCGCGCATTCTCGAAGGCCTTCGCGAGCATGACCGGATTGCCGTCTGCGCTGGTCACCTCGAACCCGGCCCGCAGCAGTTGCACCGAATGAAAGCCGGTTCCGGTGGCGACATCGAGCACCTTGCGCGCGCCGTGCTCCTCGAGGAGTCGCATGAAGAATTTGCCTTCGCTTTGAGCGCGACCGTCCCAGTCGATTAGTTCGTCCCATTTTTCCACAAACGATTGGACGTATTCGGCTTGATAATGATTAGTGTCGCGGACCTTCAGCGGATTGTTCCCGTAGTCTTGCTTGGTGCGTTCGAGCTTCATGTCACCTCCTGTCTCCCGGATCGGGAGTGATGTTGGTGGCTGAAGACGCTTTCAGTGCTGAGCAAGCGCCTCACCGCTGCGTGAGCGGAGCCGCCCGAGTCGGGCGATAAACCAATGAGTGCGTGATCGGCGCAACCTGACGGACCGACGTCTTCGTCCTGAGTCCGAACCAAACTGTCGTGCCGCACGCAGCTTAAGGAGAGCTGATGATTCGCCGTTCACGACTAAAATCAGCACGCAAAGCGAAAGAGCGATTTCCGCTTTGCTTCATGTCCGGTTGCCGAGGCGATCGAACATGTCGGCACATCCGTGTGCCGCGGGAAACGCCGGTGCGATCGGCGTTTCGCGATCTGAATTTCCTTAGAAGTAATACCCGAGATTAAGGTTGAAGCGATAGTTCCACTTGTCGTTTCCGTTCACGCCGAAATCCCCGACGCCGTCGATTCGTCCGTAATCATCCATGCCCCCGCCGGCGGCCTCGTTCCCGACGAAGTAGTTGCCGTTGGAGTAGGCGAGATCGCTGTAGATGTACCAGCCACCGCTGGCCCATGCAGCGCCGGCCACCCACATCTGGCTGTCGTTGAAGGAGCTTTCGTCCTTCACGATGCTGCTGTACTCGATATAGGGCAGCACGGAATCCAGCCAGGAGATCTGCGGCGTTTCCACCAGGTAGCTGACGGAGACCGCCGGAATCCATGCCTTGGTCGCGACCGGCCACGCAAAGTCGTACGCGCCCATCGGGATCAATGTGTCTGTGCCCCAAGGATTGTCGCTGTCGATATCGTATTCGTAGCGGGTCAGTTGCGAGGCAACGGTGAGCGGACCCATCCGGTTGACCATGTGTGCGGAGGCTGCCCAATGGCTGCCGTCGTCGGTCCGCTGCCCCTTGAGTTGACCGTATTGGAGCGAGACGCCGACATCGGTCGGGATCGCGGTGTCGGCGAAGCCATAGATAGCGCGCAGGTTGAGCTGATTACGCTCGTCGAAGCCGTTGTGGTCACCGCCGAATGACACATTGCCCTCGGCATCGACCGATTCCTCCCACCGCACCGCGTCGTAGCTGTAGCGCGTGCTGTTCAGGCTGCGACCGAAATAGCTACCCTCGCTCGACGGATAGTAGGCAGCGTCCAACGTCCATTGGTCGATGCTTGTGCTGTATTTGATGCCGAGATCCATGTCGTCGGACAGCCCGACATAGTAGTGCTGATCGAAGAACCAGCTTTGCGAGACACCGTAGGGGCCGGGGCCGAACGGCACGCGATTGACCCCGACTTGGATCTCGCTGTCGTCCGCAAACCGATAGCCGAGCCAGCCTGTATGCAGGAAGTTGTAGCTCTTGCCTGTCCCCGCCGCATACCAGCGGTACTCGAGCCGACCGATGATGTTTTCATAGTCGAGCGCGAGATTGATCCGAAAGGTGTCAAGCTCGATGTTCCCGCCGTTGCCGCCCCGATTCGGGCCCGCCTCGACCTCGGGCACCTTGTAGCTGCCGAGGACATAGTTGACCCGCATGGCGCCGCCGACGGTTACCGGTCCGATCTTCAGCACCGTGCTTTCCGGGGCGGATTCATCCAGCGCTTCATCCGTCTCGGCGACGACGTTCGGGGCAATCATCTTCTCCGATACAACCGCCGCGTCGTCCGCTCCGGCATCGAGCGCGCCGGTACCGATCGGGTCGTCCTTCGCTGCCGCGAGTGCGCGCCGAGCCTCGTCGAGCTGACGTGTGAGCTCTGCGACGCGCTGCTCGAGCGCATCGACATCGGCCGAGGCCGCCGCCGGGAGTGCACACAGCATCCCGAGCAGCAGCGCCCCGATCGCCGGATGCCGAGCGGTCTCGGCGCGGGGGTGCAATTCGTTCCGTCTCATCGCCATACCTCGTTCACTCGCTCCCGGCGCTCGGCATCCAGGACGCGACAACGTCCGGATTCTCCGAGATCCAACGCTTCGCGTTCTTCAACGGATCGGCGCGTCTTTCCTGATTCAAGACCATCAGTTCGGCCATCTGATCCGGCGTCCAGCTGAAGTTGTCCAGGACCGCGTAGACCTCCGGCATGTCTTCCTTCAACCCTGCGCGGACGATGGTGTGGATCTCCTCCTCGCCGCCGTAGACGCCTTTCGGGTCGTCGAGGTACTTCAGATCGTATTGGGCGAACTTCCAATGGGGCGTCCAGCCGGTCACCACGACCCACTCTTTCTTGTCGATGGCATCGCCCAGCACGGCGGTCATGATGGGGCCAGTGCCTTCGACCAAGGTCAGATCGGTGATTTCGTAATCCTCGAGTACCTGCTCGGTCTTGCTCATCAGACCGGCGCCCGGATCGATCCCGATAATCTTGCCGTCGAAACGCTCGGCCGCACCGTCGAGATCCTCGATCGAGTCGATCTCGACATAGGCCGGCACGACCAATCCGATCCGGGTCCCGACGAGATTGGGACCGAGGTCCTCGACCTTGTCGGAGACCTGTTCGAGGTAATGGTTGTGGGTGGTGGGCAACCAGGCGGCGACGAGGCCGTCGACATCGCCGCTGCCCACGGCCTGCCACATGGCTGCGGCTGAAACCGGCGTGATCTTCACGTCGTATCCCATGTCCTGGAGCACGGCCTTCATCAGGTTGGTGCTGGCGACCTCGCTCGACCACTCGACATAGGCCAACTCGACCTTGCCCTTGTCCGCGGCGAGCGCCGAGCTCCCGACGGCGGCGAGCGCCGCGAGCGCGGCGACTGTATACCTGTTGATCATGATGTCTTACCTCTTCTTGATGTGTTGTTTTGGTTCAGGTGTTCGGCTGCTCCTTGCCGCGTCTCCCGATCCCCTGGGTGATCCGATCGAGCAGCATGGCCAGAATGACCACGGCGATCCCGGCCTCGAAGCCCATTCCGGCCTCGTTGCGTTGGATCGCTCGCCAGACCTCGCCGCCCAAGCCTTGGGCACCGATCATGGCTGCGATGACCACCATCGAGAGGGCCAGCATGATGGTCTGGTTGATCCCGGCCATGATGGTCGGGACGGCCAAGGGGAGCTGGACCTTCCAGAGTTTCTGCCGCCGGGTGGCCCCGAAGGCATCGGCCGCCTCGACCAGATCGGCGGGAACCTGACGGATCCCGAGAGTCGTGAGCCGGATGGCCGGCGGCATCGCGAAGATCACGGTCGAGAAGATCGCCGCAACCGGCCCGAGACCGAAAAAGGGGATCGCCGGGATGAGATAGACGAAGGCCGGCATGGTCTGCATGAAATCCAAGACCGGAAAGATGATCCGGTAGGCACTCGGCGAGAGGGCGGCGAGGATGCCGAGCGGTCCACCGACGGACACGGCGATCAGGGTCGCGATCAGGACCATCACCAGGGTCTGCAGGGTCGCCTCCCAGAGTCCGAGGTTCCACAGCAGGGCCAGGCCGGCCAGGGCGAAGAGCGCGGTGCGGATTCCGGTCAGGCGCCACACGAGTAGGCCCGCGAGAAGAATCGTGACACCCGGCGGGAGCCACATGAGTGCATCCACGGTGCCCTCGATCCCGGTTTCCATCAGATCCGAGACCACCTTGGTCGCGCCGGCGAACTGCCCGGTCAGGGCATCGAGCCCGTCGTCGATCCATTCCGCCAGGGGGAGTCTGGGGATCTCGATCATGCTCCGGCCTCCGCGATCTCGGATGTGCTGCCGTTTCCGTTGCCGTTGCTGCCGATGGATTCAGCCAAACCCTGCAGCAGCGACGCCCGCACGACAACGCCGAGCAGGCGCCCCGCGTCGTCGACGACGGGGGCCGGCATGGTCGTGTCGGCCAGCAGACCGAACAGGTCACGGACC
>NZ_JAABRP010000107.1 GCF_011390875.1 Thiocapsa sp. | reverse complement strand
TCTCTCGGTCCGCTGCGGCAATCGGTCGAGACCACGGGCGTGCCCAGTGCGAGCGCCTCGGTCAGGACATTGGGCGAGCCTTCCCAGAGCGAGGAGAGGGCGAAGAGCTTCGCGCGTGCCAGGAAGCGATAGGGATTGGGCTCGAAACCGGGCAGGGCCACGTCGTCCGCAATGCCCAAATCCCGCGCGAGGCGCAAGAGCCGCCCCAACTGACGGCCCTGTCCGAGGATCATCAGCCGACAGGGCAGACGCGCATGCAGCAGGGCGAACGCCTTGATCAGAGTCGCGAAGTCCTTCTGGGTGCGCAGGCCGCCGACGCCCATGATCACCGGCGCCTGATCGGGGCCGAACCAGGGGTGATCCAGCGGCTCCTGCGCCTGTGCATAGAACTCGGGTGTGATGTTGGGGTTGCGCACCACCCGTATGCGGCTCGGGGCGATGCCCGTGACCTCGGCGATATCCGCGGCGACCCCTTCCGAAACGGCGACGACCCCGTCGGCCCGTTGAAAGAGACGCCGCAGCTCGCGCTGCTCCCACCAACGTTTTAGCCGGTTCTTCCCGCGCGCACGCCAGCGCTCGGACATTGTGGTCCCGGGGCGCAGGAAGTAGCGAGTGTCCGTCGACGAGGCCGCCTTCACTGCGACCGCGATGCGATCGTCCTCGGTCTTGGCCGAGAGGACGACGGAGGGTCGACGGCGCTCGACATAGTCGGCTAGGAAACGCTGTCGCTCCCGCGGCGGGACACGGCCGAGCGCATGGAGGGTCACCGTCGCCGGCAGACTATCCAGAAAAGGCGCCTCGCGCCGGCCGACCACGAAGTCGACCGCGACGCCCTGATCGGCGATCCCGCGGGCGATATTGACCATCATGCGCTCCACCCCGCCGTCGCCGAAACTCGGGATGAAGAGGCAGACCGGGCGCGATGCCGAATTCGGCAAGGTTTCGGCGGTGGGTTGATCCGACGGGGAGGTGACGGGCATTGATCGTCCTCGACACGGCGGAGGCATCGGGCCGGGTCTTGTGTTGGATGTCGAATTGTGCGGGCAGTGCGGTCGGAGCACCGAGAGCAGCTCGGCGATCCCGGGTTTGCGGATGCGCGCCGACTGCGATGGTCATCGAAGCCGCTGGAAGCCGGTGTCTCAGTGCACCCGGGTGCGCGATCACGCGTATCATACTCGTCCCGAGCCGACATCCTTAATCCCGAGAACCCTTCGAGACGCAAACCTTGCCGGATAAGCCCTACCTCACGCCGAGTGCCGCGCCGACCGACGGCTGGTCACGCGCCGGTCTCGTCGGTCTCTATGTCTTTGCGTTCTTCGGGCTGCTCGGGATCACTCCGGCCACCGTCGGCCTGGTCTTGCTGATCCTGGCCTTTCTGGTCCGATTCGACGCTTGGGGGCGGCTCGCACGGGATCCGGTCGCGCAGCTGGCCCTGGCCTTCGGCCTCTATGTCGCCGTGCATAGCTCGATCGCCTATTTCCTGGAGCCGACCCAGGCGCTGTCACAGGCCGTCATCGACAACGGGACGGATTGGGTGAAGCTGCTGCTCTTCATCCCGCTCGCTTACTGGATCGCAGGACGCCCGGATCGGGTGCGCCTGGTCCTGCTGCTCGGGCTCGCCGGCTTCACCCTCGCGACCTTTCGCAAGATCGACTGGGCGACCTTCGACGCCGCCTTCTTCTCGACCCGGTTCGATGCTTACCTTCCATCAATCGCCTTCGGCATGTTCGCCGGGCTCGGGGCGCTCGGGCTCCTCGCGACGCGTCGTGCCTTTTGGGCCGTGCGGGATCGACCCTGGAAGCGCTGGCTGGCGGCGACGCTTTGGGCCGTGTGGCTGCTCATCATGTTGGAGGGTCTGCTCCTGTCCCAATCGCGCGGCTCCTGGCTCGGCTTTCTCGGCGGGCTGGCGGTCTTGGCGTTTCTGGAATGGCGGTCGCGGCAGGCGACGACGGCGACACCGACAAGGCGACGCTGGCTTGCGATCCTGCTGGTCGCCGCCGCCCTCGGGGCCTTCCTGGCGAGTCAGTATCAGACGATCGAGATGCGGCTCACCGACCAGACCGACACCCTTCAGCAAGTGATGAGCGGCGATGTGACCGAGGTGACCTCCGATCCGGTTGGCCTGCGCGTGAATGCCCTGCTCTTCACCGCCGAGAAATGGCGCGAACGCCCCTGGTTCGGCTGGGGTGCGGGCACAAGCCGCGAATGGATCGCGACCAGCGGACGCACGGACACCCTTCTGGACAACGTCAATTGGCTGCCGCATCTGCACAACGCCTATGCCGAGACGCTGTTTCAATTCGGCGCCGTCGGTCTGTTGTTGGCGGTCGCCCTGGTCTGGGCGCTGGTGCGCGCGACCGGCACCGAGTGTCGCGCCGGACGACTCCCCGCGGATCTCTGCCGCCTCTTCCTGGTCACCCTCGTGTTCGTGCTCATCTGGAATCTGTTTAACTATCGCGTGGTACGCAGCGACTGGATGGTCTTCTGGATCCTGCTCGCAGGCGCGGCCTACAGCTTCCGTCTCGCGCGGCTGACGAAGCCCCCGGGAGACGACCCCGGGTGAAGATCCTCGTCGTCAGACTCTCGGCGATCGGCGACATCGTCTTCGCGTCGCCCCTGATCGCGGCCCTGCGGCGCGCCTATCCGCAGGCCCACATCGCTTGGCTGGTGCAGCCCGAATATCGCTCTCTGCTGGACCGACACCCGGATCTGGACGAGGTCATCGTCTGTCCGCTCGGTCACTGGCGGCGCCTGTGGCACGAGCGCCGACTGCGCGAGCTGATGTCCGGTATCGCGGCGCTGCGGACGAATCTGCGCGAGCGTCGCTTCGACCTCGCCATCGACCTGCAGGGCTTGCTCAAGAGCGGCGCCTTGACGCGGCTCTCGGGTGCTCGCGAGCGGATCGGTCTGGGCTCGCGCGAGGGCAGCCAATGGCTGATGACGCGGACGGTTCGGCGCGGCGGGGATCCGCGGCGTATCGGCTCGGAGTATCTCTATCTGGCGCAGACCTTGGGTCTGCCGGCGGATGACTTCGCGATGGCCGTGCATTACGGCGAAGTCGAGGCGGCCTTCGCCGATCGGATCATCGCCGAGCATGATCTAAGCGACGGCTATGCCGTGCTCTGCCCCTTCACGACGCGTCCGCAAAAACACTGGATCGAGGAGCGTTGGGCACCTCTGGCTGCGCGCATCCAGGCGGATCTCGGCCTGACGCCGGTCTTGCTCGGCGGTCCGGCGGACCGCGAGGCCGCGACACGCATCCGCGATGCCGCCGACACTTCCTTGGTCGATCTCACGGGCCGTACAAGTCTCATCGAGGCCGCGGCCCTGATCGAGCGCGCGTCGCTCCTGATCGGCGTAGATACGGGCCTGGGTCACATGGGCATCGCCTTCGGTACCCCGAGCCTGCTCCTCTTCGGCTCGACTTGCCCCTATCTCGACACCACCCGCGCCAACGCTCGGGTGCTGTATCACAAGCTCGACTGCTCGCCCTGCAAACGTCGCCCGACCTGCGACGGGGCCTTCACCTGCATGCGCCTGATCACGATCGACGAGATCATGGACGCAGCGCGCGGCGTGCTGGGGGCTGCGCCGTGAGGATCCTTCACGTCGAGGGCGGACGCCATCTCTACGGCGGGGCCTATCAGGTGCTGCACCTGCTGCGCGGGCTCGCCGCTCGCGGTCACGAGAGTCTGCTCGCCTGCCCCGCCGGATGTGCACTGGCCGACGCCGCCGAGCCCGTGGCGCGGGTCTACGGCCTGCCGATGCGGGGCGATCTGGACCTGGCGATGATCATGCGTCTGCGACGCCTGATCCGTGCGAACCGACCGGATCTGGTGCACCTGCACAGCCGCATCGGTGCCGACGTCATGGGCGGCATCGCGGCGCGCCTCACCGGTGTGCCGGTCATCCACACCCGCCGGGTCGACAACCCCGAGCCGCACTGGCTCGTCGCGCTCAAGTACCGGCTCTTCGACCGTGTGGTGGCCATCTCGGAGGGGATTCGCGACGTGCTGCTTGCCGAGGGCCTGCCCGCAGAGAAGCTGCGGGTCGTTCGCAGTGCGGTCGACCATGCGACCTACGCCCAGCCCTGCGCGCGCGCCTCGATCGCCGCTCGGCTCGGAGTGCCCGAGGATGCACTCCTGATCGGCGTCGTCGCTCAACTGATTCAGCGCAAGGGGCACGCCGACCTGATCGACGCTCTGCCCCCGTTGATGGATCGCCACCCCGGCCTGCAGGTGCTCTTCTTCGGGAAGGGGCCGCTCGCGGACGCACTCGAAGCACAGATCAACCGGAAGGGTCTGAATGGGCGTGTCCGGCTCCTCGGATTCCGTGACGACCTCGCCGAGCTCATGCCCTGCCTGGATCTCCTCGTCCACCCCGCCCGCATGGAAGGGCTCGGCGTCTCCTTGCTGCAGGCCGCCAGCGCGGGCGTACCGATCGTCGCAAGCCGCGTCGGCGGTATCCCGGAGGCGGTGCGCGACGGCGAGAACGGACTCTTGGTGCCCCCCGGAGACATCGCGGCATTAAGGGCAGCGCTCGAGGCCCTGCTCTCCGACCCCGAGCGTCGCCGAAGACTCGGCACAGGCGGACAGGCCCTGATGGCACGCGAGTTCTCCATCGACGCCATGGTGGAGGGCAACCTCGCGGTCTATCGCGAGCTGTCGCGCGACGCGACCCTGCGCTCCGAGCCGGGGTAAAGGATTTCGACTTGACGAACGACTTCAGCCCTTTATGTCAGATCCATCCAGTCTCCAAATGGTCGCCAGCAAGGCCCTCGGCGGAGCCGAGCGTTGGGCGATCCGCTTCAGTCTTGCGCTCGCCGAACGCGGGGTCCCCGTCGACCTGGCGATCCGCCGCGGCAGCGGTGTCGACGATCTCGACTACGGATCGCTCCAGGTCCATCGACTGCCCTTTCTCACGACCTGGGATCCGCTCTCGCGCGATGCCGTCTCGCGCACCATCGCCCGGGTGCGCCCGGACATCGTCCAGACCTACATGGGGCGGGCCACCCGGCTGACCCACCTGCCATCGAAAGGGCCAGTCCATCTCGCAAGGCTGGGCGGCTATTACGCGCTCGGACCTTTTCGACATGCCCATGGCTGGATCGGCAACACCAAGCAGCTCTGCGATTGGATGGTCCAAAACGGCCTGCCGGCGGATCGGGTCCATCACATCTACAATTTCGCCGAGCCGGTGCATCCGGTGGCGCCGGAGCGGGTGGCCGAGCTGCGCGCTCGGCATGGCGTCCCGGACGAGGCATTGGTCATGGTCACCTTGGGGAGGCTCGTCGGCTTCAAGGGACATCGGCACCTCGTCGATGCCATGGCCCGACTCCCGGAGACGATCGATGGACGACCGTTGCGCCTGATCATCGTGGGCGACGGACCTTTGGGGCCTGATTTGCATCGTCAGGCGATCGACGTCGGGCAGGAGAAGCGTATCCTCTGGACCGGCTGGCAGAAGGATCCCTCGGCCTATCTGCAGATGGCGGATCTCGTCGTCTTCCCGTCCTTGGACGCGGAACCGATGGGCAACGTCATCCTGGAGGCATGGGCCTGGCGCAAGCCTCTGGTGACGGCCAACTTTCGCGGAGCGCGGGAGATCGTTCGACATGGCGAGGACGGTTGGGCCGTGCCCTGTGCGGACGCGGCCGGGCTCGCCGAGGGGATTCGCGAGGTGCTGTCCAACCCGACACTCATGTCCGCTCTCGCCGAGCGCGGCCATGCACGGGTGCAGCGCGACTTCAGCCGCGATGCCATCCTGGATCAGTATCTGGCCTTGTATCGGGATCTAGCCCGCTGACGGCAACCTCGCACCTGGCCGCCTCTACGCACCCGGCAATCCGCCGTCTCACATGCCAAGACCGGGACTCAAGCGAGGTAGATCGACCTGCAGAAGCCGTGCATGCGGGGAGTAGAGATCATAGCGCTCGAGCTCGGTCAGGGGCACCAAGCGGGCGCTCGTCACCTCGGGGGAGCGGGCGACAAAGGCTCCCGAATCGATCTGCCGACGCAGCGCATCGAAGCCCATGGCGGGCTTGCAGACAAAATAGAAGTCGAGCCGGTTGGCACCCGGCTCCTCCTCCACGAACGGCATCGCATCGACCCGCAGCAAGCGGATCCCGGTCACGTCGATGCCGAGCTCCTCGAGGATCTCGCGCTCCATGGTGCGCTCCAGCACATCGTCAGGCAGCCCGGCGTCCGCGGCACCTCGGGGACGCTGCGGCATGGATTCCAAGGATCCGCCCGGCAAGCCCCAGGCACCGCGTCGGCGATAACTGTGCTCGATCAGGAGAACCTCGGGCGGCGACCGATTCGTATCCATCAGAACCCCGACAGCACCGACGATCCAGTTGCGGGCCATGAAACGCTTGAGCAAGCCGGCCAGTCGCGACGGAAAGAGGCGCCACAGACGCAAGGCGACGCGGTGCAGTGCCGGTCGCTGTTCGATCCAGTGTGTCAGCCCAGAAAACATCGCGCGTCTCTGCGTTGAACCCATAGTGCCGCCCGATGGTGGTGGCGGGCGGCGCGAGAAACTGTTCGTGATGCTACGAGATGACGGAAACCGAATCAAACCAGGACGACGGGCCACCTCAAGCCGCCCGCTCCATCAGTGCTTAGGCGATTTCCGTAAAACTCCATCCCCGTAAGTTGTGCTGATGATAGGAGGCACAACTTGCGCCGACGGTTGGTTGCGCCTCGCACGGCTCGGCACAATCGACGCCGGGGTATGAGGGTTTCCGGAATTCGCCTTAAACCGCGCCGGCTCCAACGCTCGTCAAGTCTGCCGGGGCCGATTTCATCCAAAAACACCGCATACCGCGCTGTGCGCGGCTTAGTCCGCATCGTCCTCGCCAACCTGATCGCGTCGCTCGACAGTCTCCGGGTCGGCCGTAATCGGCCGGTAGATCTCCACCCGATCACCGTCGCCGAGACGTGTCTCGAGCTTGATCAGCCGCCCGAAGATACCGACCTTATTCTCGGTCAGGTTGATCTCGGGAAACTGGTCGAGCAGGCCCGAGCGCTCGATCGCGTCGCGAGCGGTGCTCCCGTCCGGGACATCGAGCTTCAGCCAGGTCTGTTTGAACTTGTCCGCGTATGCGACACCGACATGCATGGATCGGATCCTCGAAAGGTCAGGCTGGGGTTCGGAGACGGCTCAGGCCATCGCGCCGGCGGGCGAGGCGCGCCGCTTGATCGCCGCGACTCGGGCGTCGATCAGACGCTTGCCGGCAAGCATGAAACCGAGCGCCAGAAATCCGCCGGGTGGCAAGATTGCAAGCAGGAAACCGCGGTACTCCGGTATCAGGGTCAGCTCCAGGAAGGCCATCCCTTCGCCGAGCAGCAATTCGGCGTTGGCGAACAGGGTTCCGCTCCCGATGATCTCGCGGATCGCACCGAGCAGGACCAAAACGAAGGTGAAACCCACACCCATCATCAACCCGTCGAAGGCCGCGGGCATCACTGCGTTGCGCGAGGCGAAGGACTCGGCCCGGCCCAGGATGGCGCAGTTGGTCACGATCAGCGGGATAAAGAGACCCAGAACCTTGTGCAGATCATGCAGCCAAGCGTTGAGCCCCAGATCGACCAGGGTCACCAGGACGGCGATGATGAGGACAAAGACCGGGATCCGCACCTCGGGTGTGATCAGGCCGCGCAGCAGGGAGATCATCAGCCCGGATGCGACCAGCACGGCCGTGGTAGCCAGTCCCATACCGAGCCCGTTGGTCGCCGTCCCGGTCACCGCCAGCAACGGACAGAGCGCAAGCGATTGAGCCAGGATGACATTGTTGTCCCAGAAGCCGTCCCGGGCGATCTTGCCCCACGCCGTCCGATCCTTGTCGTTTGTGCCTGTGCTCATAGCGCCTCGATGCAGTCTGTCCCGTAACGATTCTTGCCGCGCGTCACCGAGGTCACGGCTGCGGCGTGGTGACCTGGCCTCGCGCAGCGTCCGCCGTGTCGACCTGAACGACCGCGGATGCGGTCAAGGTGTCGCGGTGCCGGGCGAAAAACTCCAGTCCGTCGCGCAGTGCGCCGAGGATCCCGCGCGGGGTGATGGTGGCGCCGGTGAACTGGTCGAAGTCGCCGCCGTCCTTCTTCACCGCCCAGCGCTCCGCGGGTGGATTGCCGAGACTCAGGCCATCGAAGGCCAGGATCCAGTCCCCTTTGGTAACCTCCATCTTGTCCCCGAGCCCGGGTGTCTCCGCATGCGAGAGGACGCGCGTCCCCAGGACGGTCCCCGCGGCGTCCAGCCCGAGCAGCAGCTCGATCTTTCCGGCATAGCCGACACCGCTGATCCGATAGGCGACACCCGTCACCTGGAGCCCTTGTCGCGCGCGGTAGACGACCAGGGGTTCGCCGTCCGGACCGTTCAAGGTGAGCGGATCGGCCAGTAGGTCGTTGTCGTGGATTGCGGGCGGAATCACCTCCGCGAGCGAAGCCTTGAGGTCCTCGGCCTTGCGCAGTGCGATGGTGTCCCGGGTGGCGATATCGCCCATCACCAGGAGGGCCGCAGCGATCAGGGTGAAGCCCCCGAGCAAGCCCGACTGGTAGCCGATGCGTTTTCGGTAACTCGGTTGGGCGACGGTGGTCATTTGCGCATCTCGGCGTTGTCGGCGTATTCGATCGGCGTGCCGCGGCGATCGCGTCCGTAGACGCGTGGCCGGATGTAGTGATCGATCATCGGAGTGCAGGCGTTCATGAGCAGGATGGCGAAGGCCACACCTTCCGGGTAGCCGGCCCAGGTCCGGATGACATAGACCAGAACGCCGCAGCCAGCCCCGAAGATGATCTGACCCATCTTGGAGACGGGCGAGGTCACCGGGTCCGTGGCGATGAAGAAGGCCACCAACAATGTCGCACCCGAGACGATGTGATAGAGGGCGCCGGCATAATGCTCGGGGTCGTAGAGATTCATCAGGGTGGCGAGGATCGCGAGAGAGCCGATCATGGCCACCGGCGTATGCCAAGTGATCACCCGCTTGGCGAGCAGGAAGAGTCCGCCGAGCAGGATGAGGAGTGCCGAGGTCTCGCCCATGCTGCCGGCGATGGTTCCGACGGCGCCCGAGACCAGGTGGGCCATACCGGGAATGATCTCGGACAGACTCATTCCTTGACTCAGTTCGGTGCGGACATGGCTCAGGAGGGTCGCGCCCGAAATGGCATCGAAGCCCGGTTGACCGAGGCTAATCCCCACACTCTGAAGGAATCCCGGTGCATCGGCGGAAAACAGCGGCATGGGCTGGACATAATTGGTCATCTCCAGGGGAAAGGAGATCAACAGGGCCACCCGAGCAACCATTGCCGGATTGAAGAGGTTCTGACCCAATCCGCCGAAGACGTGCTTGGCGACCACGACGGCGATGACCGCACCGATCGCGCCGATCCACCACGGTGCCCAGGGCGGCAGGCTCACCGCGAGCAGCCAGCCGGCGAGCAGGGCCGAGCCGTCGAGCAGATAGAGACGCTGGGGTTTGCCGGCGAGTTTCAGGCAAGCCGACTCGGCGAGGAGTGCCGTCCCGATCGTCGCGAAGAACAGAAAGACCGCCGGCCAGCCGAACTGCCAGAAACCGAAGAGGGTTGCCGGCAAGAGCGCCAGCATTACCAGGGCCATGGTGCGCTGGACGCTGGTGCGCGCGTGGGCGAAGGGGCCGGCGCTCGAGGCCGGTGTCTCGATCTGCATCTCAGGCCTCCGCCGCCGTAACCGGGGGCTCGGCTGCCGCCCCGGGTGTCATGACCGCAGCGTCGGTCGCCGTTGCTTCGGCGGCCTTTTTGGCCGCGGCCTCGCGTTTGCGCTTGGCCATCGCCTCACGCTTGGCCTGCTTGATCGCCTCCATCCGGGCGGTGCGTTGCTCGGCTAGCCGCTTGGTTTCAGTCATCTTCTGTTTGGCTCGACCGCGCGCGGCCATCTCGCCCTTGGCATAGTTGAAATACTGCACCAGCGGAATATGGGCCGGGCAGACATAGGCGCAGGATCCGCAGCCGATGCAGTCCATCAGACCGAGGCTGACGGCACCGTCCAGATCTCCGGCGCGCGTGTGTGCGGCCATGTCGAGCGGGACCAGTCCGCAAGGGCAGGCCTGTACGCAGGTCGCGCAGCGGATACAGGGCATGGGTTCTTGCCGTGTGACCTCGGCCGTCGTGAGCGCCAACACGCCGTTGCTGCCCTTGACCATGGGGACGCGGGTACTCGGCAATGGTTGGCCCATCATGGGGCCGCCGCTGATCAGCTGCGCCGGCGGTTGCGCGAAGCCACCGCAGTGCTCGAGCAAATCCTGCACCCGCGCTCCGAGAGGCACACGCAGGTTACGCGGGCGCGAGACAGCGCCGCCACTGACGGTCACGACACGCGACACCAGCGGCCGACCCAAGCGCAGTGCCTCGTGGACCGCGAAGGCCGTGGCGCCGTTATGTACGACGACGCCGATGTCGGCCGTTAGTCCGCGCGCCGGCGTCTCGCGCCCGGTCAGGGCCTGCACAAGATGCTTCTCGGACCCCATCGGATAACGCGTCGGCAGACGAGCGATGCGGATCCGCGAATCCACCGAGGCCGCCAGCGCCATCGCCGCCTGCGCCTCGGGCTTGTTGTTCTCGATAGCGATGATGATCCGATCGACCCCCAAGGCGTGCGCCATGATTCGGACCCCGTCGACGACGTCCTCGGCATGCTCGCGCATAAGACGGTCGTCGCAGGTCAAATAGGGCTCACATTCAGCCCCGTTGATCACCAGGGTATGCAGACGGTAGCGCGTACGCAGATTGAGCTTCACCGCGGACGGGAAGGTCGCCCCGCCCATCCCGACGATGCCGGCCGCCGCAACTCGCGCGGCGATCTCCTCGGGAGTGAGTGCAAAGGGGTCGGAAACGCCCTGGATCTCATCCGACCAACGATCCTCGCCGTCGGGCTTCAGGGTCACGGTCCGCACCGAGAGCCCGGAGGCATGATGTGCCGGGTAGCTCCCCACACCCATGACCCTCCCCGAGGTCGGCGCATGGACCGGAGCCGAGATGACACCCTGACTGAGTGCAAGCAGCTCGCCCTTGGCGACATGCTGACCACGTCGCACCGCCGGCTTGGCGGGCGCGCCGATGTGCTGTTGCAGGGGGATATGCAACAGGGCCGGCATCGGCAGATCCTCGATCGCCTGACCGGCCGCGAGGTGCTTGTTGTCGTGCGGATGCACGCCGCCGCGGATCTTGAAGAGTTTCATAGTCGGGTCTTTCTTGCCTCTGCGTCGCGATCTTTAGGGCGTTGCTCGGGGTTGTCGCCTGCGTCCTGCCTCCTGCCTTCAGCTTTCATCCATCAGCTGGTGGGTGGTGGCTGGCGGATGGCGGCTGGCGGCCGGCGCCTAGCAGCTCCCCGGCGCCAGGGCGCTCGGCTTTGCCCAGTACCAGGTTTGAAGGGTCGGCGTGACCGGGCGCATCTCGATGCATTCGGTCGGGCAGACGTCGAAGCACAGCTCGCAGCCGGTACAGGCATCGGCGAAGACGCTGTGGATCATGTTGTTGGCTCCCATGATCGCGTCGGTCGGGCAGCGCTTGAAGCATTTGCAGCAGCCGATGCAGAGGTTCTCGTGGATGTGCGCGATCGCGGGCGCTTTGTCGGCGACGCCGGACAGGTCGACGCTGACCCCGAGCACACCCGCGAGCTCCTCGGCCAAGGCGCGTCCGCCAGGCGGACAGATGGTTACCGGCGCCGAGCCCGAAGCGATCGCCTCCGCCGCAGGCGTGCATCCCGGATAACCGCATTGGCCGCATTGAGAACCGGGCAGCAGCTCGACAACCCGCTCGGCGAGCGGATTGCCATCGACCTTCAGATAGCGCGCAGCGAGGCCCAAGAGCCAACCCAAAATCAGGCCGAGTGTCGTGAGGCTAAAGATCGCGGCTATCATCGTGTTCCGATCTCGTTTAAGAATCCGTTGTGTTGGTTGTGCCCTTCTAGGCGGCCAAGGAACTGCTGGTCCGCTGCCTTCCGAAACCCGACCCGAACCCCGTCGGCATCCGTCTCGAAAATCGTCACACCCGTGCAGCGAACCTCTTCATCGATCTCTCGTCCTCCGGAAGGCGTCCCGCCATGGCCGCTGACCGGACAAGAGATCGAGCGCTTCACCAATCCTTGCCTGTCGCGCCGACCGCGTTCCGGAGTTTCACGCCAGACCGGCAAAGCCCATGAAGGCCAACGACAAGAGCCCGGCCGCGATAAAGGCGATCGGCGTTCCCGTAAAGGCCGCCGGGACCTGCGCCAGCGCGAGTCGCTCGCGCATGCCGGCGAACAGCAACATCACCAAGGTGAACCCGAGCGCGGAGCCAAACCCGTAGAGAACGCTTTCGAGGAATCCGTGCTCCTCTTGAACATTCAGCAGGGCCACGCCGAGCACTGCGCAGTTGGTGGTGATCAGAGGGAGGAAGATCCCCAAAACCTGGTAGAGCGCCGGGGAGAGCTTGCGCACGGCCATCTCGGTAAACTGCACGACTGCAGCGATCACCAGAATGAAGGTCAGAATGCGCAGGAAGCCGATATCCAGTGGCTGGAGCACAAACCATTCGAGCAGCCAGCTCGCGACCGCGGCCAACGTCAGCACGAAGGTGGTGGCCAGCCCCATCCCCAGGGCGGAGTCGAGCTTGTTCGACACGCCCATGAAAGGACAGAGCCCCAGGAACTTGACCAGCACCACGTTGTTGACCAACGCGGTGCCGAGAATCAGCATGACATACTCGCCCATCGGTTGAACGCCCTTGCGTCGCGACCTTGATGTCATGGCATCAGCAAATGCGGTGCCAGCTGCCGAGTACTGCCCTGGCACCGGACCGATCGGATGTCGTTCGAGGCAGCACCGGACACCCAAATGTCGTTCCTTCATCAATGGATTGACCTCGCCCCGAAGGAGGGTGACACGGAACAGCCGGCATCGCGCAGATGCGTCCGCGTTCGTCATAGGCGTGATACTCCGGAGCCGACTGTCGCGGTGACAACAGAAATCCCGGTTGCAGTCGCATGGAAATGTCGTAAAACTGACAGGGGTTTCGACAGGACCGCCTCCGACGAAGACGCTGCGCCGCCCGAGAGGACTCGGGGCCGCCCCTTGGCCGACCCGCACCCATCGTCGATGGCATTACAATTGCGTTAGAGTTTCGCTACGAACAGGATTCAGGAGAGCGCCGTGCCGGTCCGAGAAGCCCCGGACACCGTCCAGCAGGTCGTCATCAACGCGCTCGGCGAGTTTTTGGCCTCGCCGCCCGACGGGACCCCGATCGAGGTCGTCGAGGCGCTGACGCTGATGGGCGGCAATGCGTTGGATCCGCTACCTCCCCGCCTCTTCTTCGAAGCGGTCGAGCAATCACCCGTGGCCATCTCCATTACGGACCACACAGCGGCGATCCTCTATGCGAATCGTGCCTTCGAAACCTTGACCGGGTACAGCCGCGAGGAGGTTCTGGGCCAGAACGAGTCGATCCTCTCAAGCAACGCGACACCCTCGAGCGTCTACCAACAGCTGTGGCGAACCATCCAGCGCAAGGAGACCTGGACCGGCACCCTGGTCAACCGCACGAAGGCGGGCCTCGACTATCTGGCCGAGCTGATCATCTCCCCGGTCCTGGACCGCAACGGGGATCTTCAGTACTTCCTCGGGATGCATCGGGACGCGACCAAGGTCCACGAGCTCGAAGGGGCGCTGCGCCAGCAGAAGGCCCGGATCGAGACCGTGCTGGATGCCGCCCCGGTGATCGTCGTCCTGCTCGACAGCAAGGGCCGGATCATCCTGGACAATCAGGAGTACAAGAAGCTGTTCGGGGATCTACGCGGGAAGGAGCCGGCGGATGTACTGCGCGCGGCGGTCAGCGAGCAGCTCGGCGTGGATGCGTTCGCCGCCTGTTTGGAGGGGCGCGGTTTCAAGGATGTCGAGGTCGCGATCGAGATCCCCGGCTCGATGGGGCCGCGCTGGTTCGCCTGCTCCGGGACCCCGGTCGAGGAGACCGACGCCAGTGCGCGGAATTATTTCGGTCGCCAAGCCCCCGGCGACCGGCGTCTGTTGCTGCTCGCAAGCGAGGTCACTGCGCGACGGCGCGAGATCGAGCGTGCCCATCTGGAAAACCTGCGCGCCAGGCTCGCCGAACAACAGCTGATGCACGGGATGCGCGAGGCGCTCGCCGCGGCCATCTATCAGATCCAGGTCCCGCTCAACGTCATCAATGCCGCCGCGGCCATGGTGCGCGGCGGTGCCGGCAACGTCGACACGCTCGCCGGGATGCTCGACCAGATCAGCATCTCCGGCGCCAAGGCACTCGCGACCCTGACCTCGGCACTGCCCGAGGAGCCGCGCGAGGCCGGGGTCATGGTCAACGTCAACGAGCTCCTGCGCCAGGTCCTGGAGCTGGAGACCGACCGGCTGTTGGCCACGGGGATCGTGGTCGATTGGCGTCCGGCACATGTCCTGCCCGAGCTGCCGGGCCACAAGAACCAGCTTCGCGCCTTGTTCAAGCACCTGATCGACAACGCCATTCAGGCGCTCTGCGAGACCAGCCGCGCGCACCGCGAGCTGCGCCTGACCACCCGCCGTGTCGACGAGGCCGTCGAGGTCGAGATCGAAGACAACGGCCAGGGAATCCCGGCCGAAGACCGCTATAAGGTGTTCGAGCCATTCTACATCGGCTGGCGCAACCGCCGCGGCAAGGCCGGTATGGGTCTTGCCCTCAGTCAGGAGATCGTCAACGCCCATGGAGGCAGTATCGAGGTCGACCCGAAGATGACCGATGGCTGTCGCATTCGCCTGTCACTGACTGCAGTCCCCGACGACGACTGAGCTTGCGCGAACCCTCATGAATGCCGACTACCCCGTCCCCGGCAGCGCCGAGCAGGCCTGCCGGTTGGATCTGCTCGAATCCCAACTGGGCGCACTGTTCGAGGTGAGCTCGGTGCTCAGCCGTTCGCTCGATCTGCGCCAGACCCTGCGCGAGGTGCTCGGCGTCCTGCACGAGCGCGGGCGCCTGCAACACGGGATGGTCAGTCTCCTGAGCGAGGATCGCGGCGAGCTCTTGATCCGTGCGCTTCACACCGACGATCCCTACGCGACCGACCGCATCACCTATCAGCCCGGCGAGGGCGTGATCGGCAGTATCCTCTCCCGGAATCGGCCCTGGATCGTGCCGCGCATCGGCGACGAGCCGCGCTTCCTCGATCGGCTCAGTCTCTACGATCCGGACCTGCCCTTCATCGGTGTCCCGATCCGACTCGGCGAAGGCGGTGCGATCGGCGTCTTCGCCGCCCAGCCTCCCGTCGCCGACGGGCTGTTAGAAGAGCGTGCACGTTTTCTGGAGATGGTCGCCAATCTGATCGGCCAGGCGGTCCGTCTTGCCCGCACCGTCGAGGCCGAGCAGCAAGCCTTGCGCGAGGAGCGCGACAAGCTCCGGCGCGAGGTCAAGGGCACCCATGGCTTCGACAGCATCATCGGACACACGGACACCATGCGCCTGGTCTTCGATCAGGTGCGCCAAGTCGCGAAATGGAACACGACGGTCCTGATTCGGGGCGAATCAGGCACCGGCAAGGAGTTGATCGCCAACGCCATCCATTACAACTCCCCCCGCGCCCGCGCCGCCTTCGTCAAGCTCAACTGCGCGGCCCTTCCGGACAACCTGCTGGAATCCGAGCTTTTCGGGCATGAGAAGGGCGCGTTCACAGGCGCAATCAGCCAGCGCAAGGGCCGTTTCGAGCAAGCCGACGGCGGCACCCTCTTTCTCGACGAGATCGGCGAGATAACGCCCGCCTTCCAGGCCAAGCTGTTACGTGTTCTGCAGGAGGGCGAGTTCGAGCGGGTCGGCGGCGGTCGCACGCTCAAGGTCGATGTGCGGGTCATCGCGGCCACCAATCGCGACCTCGAGGCGGAGGTGCGCGCCGGCGACTTCCGCGAGGATCTCTACTACCGCTTGAACGTCATGCCCATCCGGATGCCCGCACTGCGCGAGCGCATCGAGGACATCCCCGACCTCGCCCGCTTTCTCGTGGACAAGGTCTCGCGCATGCAGGGACGCGAGCTCTCGATCACCGATAGTGCGCTGCGCATCCTGATGCGGCACGACTGGCCCGGCAATGTCCGCGAGCTCGAGAACTGCATGGAGCGCGCCGCGGTCATGAGCGAGCAGGGGATCATCGACCGCGACGTGATCGAGCTGACCGGCCTGAACGTGGCCGCGCTCGCAAGCGAGCCGCTTCCGAGCACGCCCGCAAAGATTTCCACGATCGACTTCAACGACCCCGACATCGACGAGCGCGAGCGCGTCATCGCCGCGTTGGAAGAGGCCGGCTGGGTCCAGGCCAAGGCTGCGCGACTGCTCAACATGACACCGCGCCAGATCGCCTACCGGATTCAGACGCTGAACATCAAGATGCGGCAATTTTAAACCGCGTCCAGAGCGAGATGCTCGTTTTCGAGTGAGCTCGACGTTTTCAGCATCCACAACCCTTGGCCGAGACGCGGTTTAAAATGATATATTTTTTAATAGCTTAAACCGCGCCGACTCCAACGGCCGTCAAGCCTGCCGGGGCCGATCCATCCAAAAGCATCGCATACCGCGCTGAGCGCGGTTTAAGCCCGCACCACGCGGATCTGTCGGCCCTGCGGGCTGCGCGTCTCGACGCTGCTCGTGCGCTCGGCGATCGGCGGCTGGCCGGTGCGACGGTCGAAGATCACGAGCCAGCCCGCGTCGAGCCCGAGACCGGCGAGATACCCATCCAGCTGCACCAACCCCTCGGCCAAGGGATCGGGCGCACCGTCGCGCCAGACCTTCAGCTCGATGCCGAGCGTGACCGCTCCGTAACGCAGACACAGATCCATCCGGCCGGAGCCGATCGCATATTCGCGTTCCAGCGTGCCCTCGCCGTTGGCTACGCGATGCAGAAAGGCCATGAGCACCAGATGCGGGGCGATCTCGTGGTAGGCGGCGCTGCCCAAGAGAGGTTGGCCGTGTTGGCGCCAGAAGGCCAGGAAGGCGTTCAGGAGACGGTCGGGGTTCAGGCTCGCGTCGGGATTCAGCCAGGTCGGGGCGATCTGCGGCAAGGACGCCTGCGGTGTGAAGGCCAAGATACGAGGCAGGACCTCGCGATAGATCGGATTGGCGATCGTCAGGCCGCGGCCCGGTGCCATCCGACAGAGACCGAGATCGATGAGGTATTGGATGTCGTCCTCGGGCACCTCACCCAAGGCGGTGCCGGCCAACATCGGCTCGATGACCCGGCGCACACGCGGCTCGCGCAGCTGGAATGGATGCGATAGTCGCGCAGATCCCGGACACCGCACAGGATCACCGTCTGCGGAAAACCCGGTGGGGCGCTGTGAATAGCCCGCGCGTAA
>NZ_JAABRP010000106.1 GCF_011390875.1 Thiocapsa sp. | reverse complement strand
CCTCGAGGCGACCGTCCAGTATCACGACGGTGTCACGGCCCGCAACGGATTGAAGCGCCTCATCTGTTATCCCCAGGGCGCCACGATCGAGAATGCCCGCGAGGCGTTCGTTGCTTGGGCACAGGCCAATTCCGGGAACGCCGAATTGATGGGCGAGCAGCCTGTCAAAGGTGTGGTTCGCGCGCTTGCAGCCAAGTATCCGTGCAAGGGTAAGAAATAGGCCCTCAACCGATCGGGCGTCGGCCTTCGGCTCGATGCCCTTGTAGTCTCGGAGATTTCAACGATGAAAGTCACCACAGTCACGGCCGCGTTCGCCTGCATCGTCCTGCTCGGCGGTTGCGGTACCACCACCACCTCCCGTGTCGCCACGGGTACCGGCCTGGGCGCGGCCAGCGGCGCCGCCATCGGATCCTTCAGCGGCAACGCCGGTCGCGGCGCGCTCATCGGTGCCGGCGTGGGTGCCTTGGGCGGGGTGCTCGTCGACGAGCATCAGCGCGGCAGTTTCAGCAACAACTGATCCGGTCGACCGAGCCGTTCGTCGGCTCGGTCGTCAGCCTGTCGATCGCCCCGCCGAGTGCGCCGATCGGGTAGACCGGCCTTCGGCGCGGACCTTCCCGGAAATCGGCTGCCCCCTCAATAGAATCGTCACATTTTCGTCAATAAAACTGAGTTGACGCTTCGCACACGATCCACTAGCTTTCATCAGGAATCCATCGATGCGCTTTCGGCATCCCGGCGCAGGATATGGTGCTGGAAACGGCGTAGGAAATCGACCTGGGGCACGACAGTTGCCGCGTGATCTTACGGGCGCGTCTCGGGAGTCCACCGGGATGCCGCACCGGATTCAGGTTCATAGATCCCCTCTCCCGTGCCGTCGATCTCCGCGCGGATTCGGGTTTGCGTTACCCGCTGTCGAGTCGGCTTGTGTGTTGGCAGCTCGGCAGTCTTGGCTCGACCAACGCACACCAGCATGAGAGACAGCGATGAGGATCTACGTAGGAAACCTGACCTATAGCGTGACCGACGACGACCTGCGGGAAGTCTTCGGAGAATTCGGTGATCTTGCCGCCGCGGAGGTGATCAAGGATAAGTTTTCCGGTCAGTCCAAAGGCTTCGGATTCGTCGATATGCCCAATAACTCGGAGGCGGATGCGGCCATCAAGGCGTTGAACGAAACCGACTTCAAAGGACGCAAGCTCACCGTGAACGAGGCGCGTCCGCGTGCCGAGCGTCCACGCGGCGGTGGGGGCCGCTACTGAGCACGTCGCTCGAATCATGATTTAAATACGATCGTCGTCGGGGCGCGTCGCGCCCCTGGCGCCGATTCAGATCCTCGCTTGTCTGCCCCGTCTCGTTGTCAGTCGCTCCGCCCCGCGCGGATCCCGAGGCTCTCCCACATCCCGTCGACCCGTTCGCGTACTGCCTCGTCCATCCGGATCGGGCTGCCCCACTCCCGCGTGGTCTCACCCGGCCACTTGTTCGTCGCATCGAATCCGACCTTCGACCCCAGCCCCGAGACCGGCGATGCGAAGTCGAGATAGTCGATCGGCGTGTTCTCGATCATCACCGTGTCGCGTACCGGATCCATGCGGGTCGTCATCGCCCAGATCACGTCCTGCCAGTCGCGCGTGCAGACGTCCTCGTCCACGACGATCACGAACTTGGTATACATGAACTGACGCAGGAATGACCAAACGCCCATCATTACCCGTTTGGCATGCCCTGGATATTGCTTCTTGATGCTGACGACCGCCAGGCGATACGAACAGCCCTCCGGCGGCAGATAGAAATCCCGGATCTCGGGAAACTGCTTTTGCAGGATGGGGACGAAGACCTCGTTCAGGGCCACGCCCAGGATCGCCGGCTCGTCGGGCGGACGTCCGGTATAGGTGCTGTGATAGATCGGATCGCGCCGTTGAGTGATGCGCTCGATGGTGAAGACCGGGAACTCGCCGACCTCGTTGTAGTAGCCCGTATGGTCACCGAAAGGCCCTTCAGGTGCCATGTCCTCCGGGTGGATATGGCCTTCGAGTACGATCTCGGCACTGGCCGGGACCTGAAGGTCGGAACCCTGGCATGCCGCCAACTCGGTGCGGCTGCCGCGCAGCAGCCCTGCGAAGGCGTATTCGGACAGAGTATCCGGCACCGGCGTAACCGCACCGAGGATGGTCGCCGGGTCGGCGCCGAGCGCAACGGTCACCGGGAAGGGTTTGCCGGGATGGACACGTTGCCAGTCGCGAAAGTCGAGCGCGCCGCCGCGATGCGCGAGCCAGCGCATGATGACCCGGTTGCGCCCGAGCACCTGCATCCGATAGATACCGAGGTTGTGGCGCGCCTTCTCCGGCCCCTTGGTGATGACCAGGCCCCAGGTGATCAGCCGCGCGGCATCGCCCGGCCAGCAATGCTGAATGGGCAGGCGCCCCAGATCGACTTGATCCCCGCTGAATTCGACCTCCTGGCAGGGCGCGTTGCGCCGAACCTTCGGGGCCATGTCCAGCACCTTCTTGAAGATCGGCAGCGACTGCCACGCCTCCTTCATCCCCTTCGGCGGATCCGGCTCTTTGAGAAAGGCGAGCAGCCTGCCGACCTCGCGCAGTGCCTCGACCGATTCTTCGCCCATGCCGAGCGCGACCCGTCGCGTCGTCCCGAACAGGTTGCCCAGCAAGGGCATCTTCGACCCCTTCGGTCGTTCGAACAGGAGCGCCGGACCGCCTGCACGCAGCGTCCGGTCGCAGATCTCGGTCACCTCGAGATAGGGGTCGACCTCGACCCGGATGCGTTGCAGTTCGCCGCGCTGCTCGAGCTGATCGATAAAATCACGCAGGTCGTGGTACTTCATTTTTTATCCCGTACCGGGATAAAAAAGCAGGTCTTCATAGGGTTAACCTCATTCGGCGAATTTGGGCCGTGGTGCCCCGTGACCCGGGGCTTCACGGACTCGGCCATATCGCTGATCGGATCCGGTGGACAACCACAGTAGGGTGGGCAAGCGACGTAGGGCGGACGAGCCTCGGCGAAGTCCACCAAGCCGCGCTGGTGGACTGCGCTGCGCTTGTCCACCCTACGGTACTGATGTCCTTGGTGCGGGCTGGATGGGTTTCGCTGCGCTCTACCCATCCTACGTGTTTCGGTGGTTATTGAATCGTTTCCTAAATATCTTAAACCGCGCCGGCTCCAGCGGTCGTCAAATCTGCCGGGGCCGATCCCATCCAAAAACATCACATAGCGCGCTGGGCGCGGTTTAAGCAGCGATGCCGGAATGCCGCAGCAACGCATCCGTATTCGGCTCGCGCCCCCGGAACCGCACATAGAGGATCATGGCGTCCTCCGAGCCGCCCTTCTCCAGGATGTTCTCCCGGAAGGATCGGCCGGTGTCCGCATCGAATACACCCTTTTCCTCGAACAGCGAGAAGGCGTCAGCCGACAGGACCTCGGCCCATTTGTAGCTGTAATAGCCCGCCGCGTAGCCGCCCGCGAAGATGTGCGAGAAGGCGTGGGCGAAGCGGTTGAAGGCGGGCGGTCGGATCACGGCGACCCGGTCGCGGACCTCCTCGATGATCTCGTAGACGCGTCCCCCGCGCGCCGGGTCGTATTCCAGATGCAGGCGGAAATCGAACAGCGCGAATTCCAGTTGTCGCACCATCTGCATGGCCGACTGGAAGTTCTTCGCCGCGGTCATGCGCTCGTAGAGATCCTGCGGGATCGGCGCACCGCTCTCCCAATGGGCTGCAAAGAGGTCGAGCGATTCACGCTCCCAGCACCAGTTTTCCATGAACTGGCTGGGCAGCTCGACCGCGTCCCACGGCACCCCGTTGATCCCGGCGACACCTGGATAGTCGACCTTGGTCAGCATGTGGTGCAGGCCGTGGCCGAACTCGTGGAAAAGTGTCTCGACCTCGTTATGGGTCAGCAGTGAAGGCTTGTTGCCGACCGGCGGGGTAAAGTTGCAGACCAGGTAGGCGACCGGGAGCTGGTCGCAGCGACTGGTATGCATACGGTTGGTGCAGACGTCCATCCAGGCCCCGCCGCGCTTGTTCTGGCGTGCGAAGGGGTCGAGATAGAACTGGCCGCGCAGCGCCCCGGATGCGCCGTCGCGGATCTCGAAGAAACGTACATCCGGGTGGTAGGTGTCGAATGACTCCGCTTCCTGGATCTTGACCCCGAAGAGGCGCTCCACGACGCCGAACAGACCCGAGAGGACCCGCGAAATCGGGAAATAGGGTCGCAGCTCTTCCTGGCTGATTTGATAGCGGTGCAGGCGCAGCTTCTCGGCATAGTAGCCCACGTCCCAAGGCTCCAGCGTCTCGACGCCATGCTGCTCGCGCGCGAACGCCTCCAGCTCCGCAAGCTCTTTGCGTGCCTGATCGACCGAGCGGTCGGCCAGGTCATTCAGGAAGGCCAGCACGTCGTCCGGCGAGCGGGCCATCTTGGTCGCGAGCGAGCGCTCGGCATAGTTTGCAAATCCCAACAGCCCGGCCAGCTCGTGACGCAGCGCGAGGATGCGCTCCATAATCTCGCTGTTGTCCCACTCTCCGGCATGCGGCCCCTGATCGGAGGCGCGTGTGCCGTAGGCCTGATAGAGCTCGAAGCGCAGCTCGCGGTTGTCCGCATAGGTCATGACAGGCATGTAGGAGGGCAGGTCGAGCGTGAAGAGCCAGCCGGTCTGGCCCCGTTGTTCGGCGTTCTGCCGGGCCAACCCAAGCGCGGATTCGGGCAGGCCCGCGAGCTGCGACTCGTCCTCGATCAGTGTGCTCCAGGCATTGGTGGCGTCGAGCACGTTCTCGGAATACTTGGTGGTGAGCTGCGAGAGCTCCTGACTGATGGCTCTGTAGCGGGCCTTTTCCTCGGCCGGGAGATCGACGCCCGAGAGGTGGAAGTCACGCAGCGCGTTCTCCAACAGCTTGCGCTGCGCCGGGTTCAAGTGTTCCTGCGCGGCGACGGCCTGATAGCCGCGGAAGAGATCCTCGTTCTGCCCGACCTCGGTGCCGTAATCGCTGAGCTTCGGCAAGCAGGCGTTGTAGGCCGCGCGCAGCGCGTCGCTGTTGAGCACGCCGTTGAGATGTCCGACCGGAGACCAGGCGCGACTCAAGCGGTCGTCGATCTCGTCCAGTGGCTCGACGAAGCTCTCCCAGGTCGGCACCGCGACCTCGCCGGTCAGTCGATCGATCTCGGCGCGACAGTCGGCGAGACAGACATCGATGGCGGGCTCGACGTGTTCGGGACGGATCCGGGAGAAGGCCGGGAGGCCGGTGGTCTCGAGCAAAGGGTTCGTCATGGGTGTGGCCTGATCGGGTTCGCGGGTCGAAATGGTCATAGGGTTGCACTCGGCAGCCGCTCGCAGGGGCCCGCCGGGACCACCGGCGGGTCGGAACAATGGCAGCCTGACTGACCGCCGAATCATGCGGGCTGCACGCCGGAGTTTCCAGTCGATCGGGTCAGCGCGGGCGCACGGAGGTCAATCGACGCGCTCGGCGTCTTCAGTCCGGCAGGAATCCCATGTTCTGGCGCGGAGAGATCCGGCCCTTGAGCGAGCGGACCATGTCGATCTTCGGACGCGGTGCGAAGGCCTGCGGGATGCAGAAATGAAACCGCCACAGGTCGTGGCGCCAACGCTCCCCGCCGTGGGCGGGGAGCGGCAGCCATTCTTCCGACTCGATCGGAACGAACCGTTCTCCGGCACCGTAGGCGTAGATCTTGTAGGCGCCCCTCGGCGTGCAGCGGATGCCCTCGAACGAGAGGTTACGGGCCCCGGTGCGGCCCTCCGCCACCAGGGTGTAGCGGACCACATCGTCGGTTCCGACATTCAGGTTGGCGGTGTCGATGAAATACCGCATCGCCGCGTCCGGACCGTCCGGGACCAGCTCGACCAGATCCGCATCCTTCGGCCAAGGCGGCAGCGCGGTGTCCGCTTCCTTCCAGGGCGTGCCCGGTCGAACGCTCGAGGGTACGGGAGGCTCGGCGTCGTTCACGAAGGCGTTCTCGGCGGCCGACGCCGATATCGCAAAGCACAGGAGTAGGAGCCAAAGAAGCGTGCGACCCGCAAAGACCGGCCGGGGCAGGGGGACCAAGGGAAGCTGTCGGGGGCGTGTCATGAGATGGATCACCGGGAATGAAGGGGTTTCAGCCAGGACAACCGGCCGGAAGGATGTGCTCGCCATGACGCCCCTCTCCGTGCTCCGTACCAGGGCGCATCGCCGAATCGAGATCCTTAAGTCTATACCGAGCGCAGATGCTTTTTCGCAAAGCAGGGCGTGCAATGCGGCGGAAAACCCACCTGCGCTCGGTCTACCGGCCCGAGGGGTCTCCGCCATGCGACACGATCGGCCCGCTTGTGCGGCCGATTCTCCTTCCGGTATGGTTCTTGGATGCGTCTTGAAAAGATCCGACTTGCCGGCTTCAAATCCTTCGTGGATCCCACGACGGTGCTCTTTCCCGGCAATCTGGTCGGTGTCGTCGGTCCGAACGGCTGCGGCAAGTCCAACGTCATCGACGCGGTGCGTTGGGTCATGGGCGAGAGCTCGGCGAAGATGCTGCGCGGCGAGTCGATGGCGGACGTCATCTTCAACGGCAGTACCGGGCGCAAGCCGGTCGGGACGGCCAGCATCGAGCTGGTGTTCGACAACGCCGACGGCGGCGCGGGCGGCGCCTATGCCGCCTTTAATCAGATCTCGGTCAAGCGCCAGGTCTCGCGCGACGGTCAGTCGGCCTACTTTCTGAACGGGACGCGCTGTCGTCGGCGCGATATCCAGGATCTCTTCCTCGGCACGGGTCTCGGCCCGCGTTCCTACGCCATCATCGAGCAGGGGATGATCTCGCGCATCATCGAGGCGCGGCCGGAGGATCTGCGGACCTTTCTGGAGGAGGCGGCGGGGATCTCCAAGTATAAGGAGCGTCGGCGCGAGACCGAGAGCCGGATGCGCCAGACCCGCGAGAACCTGGATCGGCTCGACGATCTGCGCGACGAGGTCAACAAACAGATCCAACATCTGGAGCGCCAAGCCGCCTCCGCCGAGCGCTACACCCAGCTCAAGGCCGAGGAGCGGCGTCTGGATCTGGAGCTCAAGGCATTGCGCTGGCAGGCGCTCGACGCGGAGATCCGCACCCGCGAGCAGCGACTGGCCGCGACCGAGACTCGCACCGAAGCCGGGCTCGCGCAGCAGCGTCGGATCGAAGCCGATATCGAGGCGCGGCGTGCTGACTATCAGAGTGCATCGGAGACCTTCAACGGTGTGCAGGGCCGCTTCTACGCCGTCGGCTCGGAGATCGCGCGGGCCGAGCAGGCCATCCAGTTCGCCAACGAGGCGCGCGGTCGGCGCGAGGGCGAGCTGGTGCGGCTCGATCAGGAAATCGCCGAGTCCGAGGACCACTTGGAGCGCGACCGGGGACGGCTCGCCGAGATCGATCACAACCTGGCTCGCGACGAGCCCGAGCTGACGGGCGCGGATCACGCCTTGTCCGGTGTGCTCGAGCAGATGAAGCTCGCCGAGGATCGGCTCGAGCATTGGGAGCGTCTCTGGGATGACTTCAGTCGAGAGGCCGCCGGGCCGTCGGAGCAGGCGCAGGCCGAACGCGCACGGATCAACGCCTTGGAGCAACGCAGCGACCGCGATCGCGACCGACTGCGGCGCTTGGACGAGGACCTCGCACGTCTGCAGGGCCTGGAGTTGGAGGATCGGTTCCTGCAGCTTGTTGCGCGAGAAACCCGATTGGAGAGCGAGCTTGCGGACATGGAGGAACGTCAGGAGTCCCTGGGCGCCGATCTCGGCGAGCGAGACGAAGCGATCGGTGTGCTTGCCTCGGAGCTCGATTCGGTCCGCACGCTGTTGCAGCAGGCCCGGGGCCGTTTGGCCTCGCTCGGTGCCCTGCAGGACGAGGCCCTCGCGGACACCGATGCCGACGGCGGGCGTGCCCACTGGCTTGCCGTTGCGGGACTCGCCGATGCCTCGCGTCTGATCGATCGGCTCGAGGTCGACCCGGATTGGCAGCGCGCGGTCGAGGTCCTGCTCGGAGATGCGGTTCGCGCGATCGGCATCCCGGATCTCGATGGTGCGCTGGCCGGCGGCGACGATCCGCCTCCGGGCGTGGTCCTTTTGGAGACGCGCCGCGATGCCGATGTTCAATCCGAGGCCGCACCGGACTCGGACGGCGGACCGGCGGCTCGGGCAATCCTCGCGCATGTGCGCACGCCTTGGGCGCTCGACGGCCTGCTTGGCCGGGTCCGTACGGTCGATCGGCTCGCCGATGCCGTGGCGATGCGCGATGCGTTGGGGCCGGCCGAGCAATGGGTGACGCGCGAGGGCGTGCGGGTCGGTCGCGACTGGTTGAGCACGCCGCCGGTACAGGCGCAGGGTGGCGTCATCGCGCGGGCCGAGACGATCAAGGCGCTCGGCGTGGAGATCGCCGATCTTCAATCCAGGGAGGCCGAGCTCTGCGCCGAGCAGGAGCGTGCGCGCGCGGCCCGAACGCTGGCTCAAGAGGAGCGTGAGGATGCGGGACGGCAGCTGACGGCGCTCGGTCGCGAGCTCTCGCAGCTCAAGGCCGAGCTCGCGAGCCTTCGCGCCAAACGCGAGCATCGGCACGATCGGCTGCAGGCACTGGCAGCCGAGCGCGGCGAGCTGCACGAGCAGATGGCCGATGCCCTGGAGGAAATGGAAGAGTCACGCGAGCGTCTGCACGAGCACCTGTCCCTGGTGGAGACCTTGGCGGAGCGCCGCGAGGCGATGCAGGCCGAACGCGAGGCGCTGCGTGCCGGGCTTGCCGCGGCGCGTGACGAGGAGCGTCGTTGCCGGGAGCGGACGCAGGGTTTGCGGGTCAGCGTCGAGTCGAACCGCGCCGCCCGAACGGCCACCCAGCAGAGCCTTGCGCGCCTTCAGGAGCGCCGCGCGGTGCTGCATGAGCGCCGCGCCGAGCTGTTGGATGCGCTCGAGGAGAGTGTCGAGCCCTTGGCCGAGCAGCGGGCGCGTCTCGACGAGCAACTGGTGCTCCGGGTGGAGGTCGAGGAGGCGTTG
Source organism: Thiocapsa sp. (assembly GCF_011390875.1). GTDB lineage: Bacteria > Pseudomonadota > Gammaproteobacteria > Chromatiales > Chromatiaceae > Thiocapsa. The sequence continues at coordinate 8,362 of NZ_JAABRP010000106.1, read as the reverse complement.
GCCGAGGCACGCAACCGGCTCGAGGCCCTGGATGCCGAGGTGCGCGAGCTCGAGCAGGCGCGTCAGCGCTTGGAGCAGGAGAGCCGGGTCGGTCGCGGCGAGCTCGATCGGCAGCGTTTGGAGCAACAAGAGCGTCTGGTCCGTCGCCAAACCCTTGCCGAGCAGATCGCCGAGCCGAGCGTCGGGCAGATTGCCGGGCAAATGGATGGGCAGATGGACGGGCAGATGGACGGGCGCGGGCGCACCCCGGTCGAGGTCCTCGCCGCGATGGACCCTGCGGCGAACGAATCGCAGTGGCAGGAGGCGCTCGCCAAGACCACGGCGCGTCTGCAGCGGCTCGGTCCGGTGAACCTGGCGGCGGTGGACGAGTTCCGTCAGCAGACCGAGCGCAAGGTCTATCTGGATACCCAGCACGAGGACATCAGCCGCTCGCTCGAGACCTTGGAGCACGCCATCCGCAAGATCGATCGCGAGACCCGCAACCGTTTTCGCGAGACCTACGATCAGGTCAACCAGGGGTTTCAGCTTCTATTTCCGCGTCTCTTCGGCGGCGGCCACGCGAGCTTGGATCTCACCGACGAGGATCTGCTCGAGACCGGCGTCACCGTCATGGCACGCCCGCCGGGCAAGCGCAACTCGAGCATCCATCTGCTCTCGGGCGGGGAGAAGGCGCTTACCGCCGTGGCCTTGGTCTTCGCCATCTTCGAGCTCAACCCGGCGCCCTTCTGCATGCTCGACGAGGTCGACGCGCCGCTCGACGACGCCAATGTCGGACGCTTCTGCGAGCTGGTGCGCTCCATGTCGGAGCGGGTCCAGTTCGTCTTCATCAGCCACAACAAGGTCACGATGGAGATTGCCGATCATCTGCTCGGCGTGACCATGCACGAGCCCGGCGTGTCGCGGCTCGTCTCGGTCGACGTCGACGAGGCGGTGCGACTTGCGGCCGTATCCTGAGTCATCGGCGGTCCTCGTCCGATCCGCGGGGTGCCGGTGCCGTCGCGTGCCCCTGCTGTTATGGGCCCTTGCTGTTGTGAACCGGTTCGGGTGTGAGCCGATGCCGTTGTGGTCCCCGCCCAGCGTATCCCGGCGCCATCCTGCATCAAACCCGCCCGAGCGGGGATACAGCTCGCTCGCGCATTGATATACTCCACCCAGTCCTGAACGTCAGACCGACACGAACGCTTGAATGGACGCCAATACCATCCGTCTAATACTGATTGTCGTGGGTGCCTTGCTCATCCTCGCCCTCTTCCTGTGGGAGCGCAGCCGCCGCGCCGACGACACGGACGAGGACGACGACTACGAGGAGGCCGATGCCCCGTACGGTCTGTCGTCCGGCAAGCGCGAGCCTGATCTCGGTCTCGGTCGCGGGCGCGTGTCCGACAGCGAGAGGGCGCCGGCGCGCAGGGATGTCTCTGCCGCGGCGGGATTGCGTCGCGCCGAGGAGGAGTCCGGGAGCGCCTCGGAGTGGGCACCCGAGCCAGACGCGGACGACGATCCCGGCCTCGCGATGGCCGACGAGATCGAGCCCCTGTTGATCCAGCTCAGCGTCGGCGCACGCCGCGAGCCCTTCGTCGGAGCTGAATTGTTGGTTGCCGCCGATGCTTGCGGTCTTCGTCCCGGCCGGATGGATATCTTTCACTGTCTCGACGAGTTCGACGACGATACCCGCATCTATTTCAGCATGGCCAACATGGTGAAGCCGGGGACATTTCCGTTCGATGCCATGGATGACTTCTCGACCCCCGGTTTGATGCTGTTTGCCCAGCTCGACGGACGTCCGGAGGACATCACGGTCCTTGAGGAGATGATCGCCACCGCGCGCAAGCTCGCCAGCGAGCTCAACGGCGACGTTCTCGACGAGAGGCGTCGCCCGCTGACAGTCGGCAAGGAAGAGGAGTTGCGCCGGGCCGTGCTCGAGAACGAGCGCCGATGGTCGAGAACGGCGGAGCGTTGATCGGCTCGGATGCCGACCGCGAGCGCGCCGCCCGGCTGCGCACGGAGATTGCTCGCCACAATTACCGCTACTACGTCCTTGATGATCCCGAGATCCCGGACGCCGAATACGACCGTCTGTTCTCCGAGCTTCAAGCCCTCGAGACCCGCTATCCGGAGCTGAGGACGCCTGATTCGCCGACGCAACGGGTCGGCGCCGCACCGCTCTCCGCCTTCGCTCAGGTCCGGCACCGTCTGCCCATGATCTCGCTCGCCAATGCGATGAGCGACGACGAGTTGGCCGAGTTCGACCGCCGGATTCTCGCCGCTCTGCCGGGAACCGATCCCGTCATCTACACCGCCGAGCCCAAGCTCGACGGGCTGGCGATGAGCATCCGCTACGAAGCGGGTCTGCTCGTTCAGGCCGCGACCCGCGGCGACGGCTCCACCGGCGAGGATGTCACCGCGAACGTACGCACCGTCAAGAGCGTGCCGCTGCGTCTCGTCGGCGAGGCGTGGCCCGCTGTGCTCGAGGTGCGCGGCGAGGTCTATATGACCCGCGAGGGCTTCGATCGGCTCAACAAGGGCGCAGCCGAGCGCGGGGAGCGGGTCTTCGCCAACCCGCGCAATGCCGCGGCGGGGAGTCTGCGCCAGCTCGACCCGCGCGTAACCGCCATGCGGCCCCTGCGTTTCTGCTGCTACGGGTGGGGCGAGATCTCGATCGACCCCGACGAGAGTCAATACGCGATGCTGCAACGTCTCGCCGGCTGGGGGATCCCGATCTCAAAGGAGCTGCGACAGGTCGAGGGGCCGGACGGCTGTCGGACCTATTTCGACGACCTGGGCCGCCGCCGCGCCGCGCTGCCCTACGAGATCGACGGCGTGGTCTTCAAGGTCGACCGGATTGCCGATCAGACGCGACTGGGCGCGACCGCACGACATCCGAAGTGGGCCATCGCGCGCAAGTTCCCCGCTCAGGAGGCCCTGACGGTTGTCGAGTCGGTCGAGTTTCAGGTCGGACGTACGGGCGCCGTGACCCCGGTCGCCCGGTTGCAGCCCGTCCAGGTGGGGGGCGTCACCGTGGCCAACGCCACGCTGCACAATATCGACGAGGTGACCCGCAAGGATGTGCGGGTCGGCGATACCGTCGTCATCCGACGTGCCGGCGACGTGATTCCCGAGGTCGTGAGTGTCTTGGTCGAGCGCCGGCCTCCCGATGCGGTGCCGGTCGAGATGCCGGCCCAGTGTCCGGTGTGCGGGTCCGACGTGCTCCGGCCGCCGGGCGAGGTGGTGGCGCGCTGTACCGGCGGCCTTTATTGTCCGGCCCAGCGCAAGCAGGCGATCCGGCATTTCGCCTCGCGTCGCGCCATGGATATCGAAGGTCTCGGCGAGAAGCTTGTCGAGCAGCTCGTGGATTCGGGGTTGGTGCGCGAGCCGGCCGATCTGTATCGGCTGACTGCCGAGCAGCTCGCAGGCCTCGAACGCATGGGCGAGAAATCCGCGGCCAACCTGATCGAGGCGCTCGAGCGCAGCAAGTCCACGCGCTTTGCGCGCTTCATCTTCGCCCTCGGGATTCCGGATGTCGGCGAGACGACCGCGCAGGCGTTGGCCTCTCGATTCAGCGGGATCGGCGAGCTGGAGCGGACCCGCGACTCGGATTTCATCGGCGACCGCGGCGTCAAAGGGATCGGCCCCGTGGTGGCGGCAGAGATTGCGGGCTTCTTCGCTCAAGCGCACAATCGCGAGGCGATCGAGCGGCTGCTCGCGGCTGGGATCCACTGGCCGGACACGCCTGCTCCCGCGAAGACCCCGGATGCACTGCCCCTCGCGGGCAAGACGATGGTCATCACCGGCACACTCAGCCGGCCGCGCGAGGAAATCGCAGCCCGGTTGCAGGACGCCGGTGCAAAGGTGACGAACAACGTCTCGAAGAAGACGGATTATTTGATTGCGGGCGAGGCGGCGGGCTCGAAGCTCCAGAAGGCGCAATCACTCGGTGTTGCGATCCTCGACGAGACCATGCTGAACGCGTTGCTTGATCGCCCCTGATCTGCGCGGTGTCGGAGTCTTCCGGCATCGCCCCGTAACACTGATTCGAATCATTACAAACGGTCGCCAAAGCCGCGTTGACTGCGGTTGCCCGCTTCCTGTGGTCGAACCAACTTGCCAGACTTTACGGACCCCGCCATGCATGAATTGAGCAAAGAGCAGCAGATCCTGATCGCGATGCGCAAGACCCTGTCCGCGATCATTCGAGACGTGACCCCGCCGCCCGGGATGCGTCACCCCTTGTCCGACCCGACCATCGAGGACGTGCGTCAGTGCTTGGGGCTGATCGCCGCCCGCGAGAAGGAGCTGGCGGACGCTCAGGGTCGCGGCGGGGAGCGCCCCTACTATGTCGACGAGCCACCGGATGCCCGGGTCGTACCGATTGCCGGCATCAAAAAGCGCAAGGAGTGATCCGATGACAGATCCGCGTCCGGCCAACCGCGGTGCTGCCCGACGTCGCCGTTTCGTGCGTTTGACCCTATGTCTCGTGGCGGCCGGTCTTTGCAGAGATGCTGTTGCGCGCGATCCGGCGACAACGCGGGAACCCGAGTGGACGTACTCCGGGGTCGCGGGTCCGGACCAGTGGGGTGATCTCGGCGGGGCCTACGAACCTTGCGCACGGGGCGAGCTGCAATCGCCGATCGATATCGTCGAGACCCAGCGCGTGACCTATACGCCTTTGCTCTTTCGCTATCGATCGCAGCTCCTCGAGGCCGAGAATACCGGACGTGGAGTCCGCTTGATCTCGCCCCCCGGCAGCGCGCTCGTGGTTCGGGGGCAGGCCTATGATCTCGTCGAATTCAGCTTCCATGTCCCGGGTCTGCATGGCTTCCAGGGTGTTGCCGCTGAGGCCGAAATCCACATGCTGCACCGCGACGCTCAGGGCGGCTATGCCGTCGTCGCCGTGCCGCTGCGCTCCGGCGATCGCGAGAATCGGATTCTCGATCGGATCCTGGAGCATTTGCCGACGCAGCCGGGTGAACGGGTGCGGCAACGTCAGGTGGGCATCAACCCGCTCTTCCTGTTGCCGGTCGATCGCAGCTATTACAGATACACGGGTTCGCTTGTCACGCCGCCATGCACCGAGCCGGTGCTTTGGTTCGTCTTTCGAGAGCCGCTCGAGGTGAGCGCCGAGCAGATCCAGCGCATCGCTCGGGCGACCGGTGCGAATGCCCGACCCATCCAGCCCCTGAACGGCCGTCCGGTCTTTTCGCTCTTCCGCTATTAAACCGCGTCCAGAGCGACATGTGTCGTTTTCATGGTGTATTCGGCCTTGGGGATTTCACCGGCCTTGGTGGAGACGCGGTTTAAAATGTTATTTCTTAACACCTTAAACCGCGCCAGATCCAACAATCGTCGAGTCTTCCGGGGCCGATCCCATCGAAAAACATCACATGCCGCGCTGGGCGTGGTTTAGGGTGCGACGATGGACTGCTCGACCTCGGCAACGAGCACCGGATCCGTCAACTCGGTCGGGAGTTGGCTGAACTTCTCCACCAACGACGGCCACATGAGGTTGTAGTACAACTCGCCGCGCACGAGCACGACGCCCTCGGAGGGGATCTCGTAGGCAATCTCGCGCGTCTCGTGCGGCTTCAGCCGAGTGTCCTCGCCGGGCTGCGTGGCGGTCGGCGGCGGGGCGGGCATGCCTTTGTCGTCCGCCAGGCCGTAGAACAAATACGCCTTCGGATCGTCCTTGGAGGGATGGCCCTTGGCGTTCTGCCAGACCACCTCGCCTTGATCGTTGTAGGCGGTCAGCTTGAAGTACATGTTGCGGAAGGGTGCTCCGGTCGGTACGGCATGGGGTTGCGAGTTCTGCATCAGGACCTTTGTCTTGAGGATGTCGCCGTCGAGATCGCTTTTCACGTCGAAGACGACAGAGCGTTTCAGCATGCCGTGGTCGTGTCCGCCGCCCATGGAGTGATCGACGAGACCGCCCGAAACCGGCATGTGGCAGGATTGGCAGGCCACCTTGCTGCCGCTGGCGACAAACTCGTCGCCGGTCGCACACAAGGGAACGTCGTTGGGGTTGTTGCGCCGGTCGTGACAGCCCATGCAGGCATCGGAGGTCTTCATCAGGACGGGGCTGGCATCCATGGCAAGCGCCGGGATCTCGATGCCGTCCATCTCGACCGGCTCGCCGAGATGCGGGTTCGGTTTCTGCGAGTCTTCCGCATCGTCGACCGCTCCGCCGAAGAGATCGTCACCGGCGGCCGCGAGTTTTTGCACGCCGCGCGGGAATGCCGTAGGACCTTGGAGTCTGTCCGAGACCTCGTACGCCTTCAGTCCGAGACGCAGCTTCCCGTCCTCGCCCTGGATGCCTTTGTAATTCTGAAGGGTATGGCAGGCCACACAGTTCACGCCTTCGCTGTAGGCGACGTGCGCATCGAGTTTGGTGGTCTTGTCGCGCGCCGCGTTCGGGGCATGGCATTGCAGACAAATCGGGTAGGTGCCCGACTTCTTGTGCACCTGTCCTTCGGCCGTCGGGTCGCCGACCTCCATCCCGTAGAAGGCGCCGTGGATCGGATCCTTCAGGGCTGTGCTGTTGGCGTGCATGGAGCCTTTCCACTGCCGATAGATCTCCTCGTGGCAGGTCTGGCAGACCTCGGCCGAAATGAGATGCATCGGCTCGGATGCCTCTTCGCCCGCAGCGGCCGGGCCGGCGGTGGCGGCGAGACCGAGAGCAAAGCCGAGTGGAATCGAGAGTCCCGCGAACAAGCGTCGCATGATGATGTCGCTCCTCTTCTTATCGTGATACGGACGGATTGATACGGATGGTTGTCCAACCGCTCGGGATTGTTCTTCATTCGAGCGCATTATGGAAGTGCGGCCGATCAATGAAGCGCCATCCACGTCGTGAAGGATTCGGTAATTAATAAAATAAGCATAGTCTACTGAATTAGATCGCTCTCGATTTGCGCTCTATAATCCCGCTTGGTTTCCTCTTTCAGTAGGTCAAGAGGTCGTTCCGATGCCCCCTGTCGTTCTCTCCGATTCATTCCGATGTGCCCTGCTCCTTTCGATTTTTGCGTTCGCCGTGCCGGCTGCTGCCGAGAAGGTGACGCTCGACCCGACCCATTGGGGACACGAAGCAGGCGATGCCTGCGTCAGTTGTCACACCAAGTCATCGAGCGGTCTCGCTCAGCAGTGGCGCGACAGCGCCCATGCCGCCGCGGGCGTGAACTGCATGGATTGTCATCAGGCCGAGCGTGCCGACGTAGACGCCATCGAGCATGAGGGCCAGGTCATCGCGACCATCGTCTCGCCGAAGGATTGCGGGCGCTGTCACACGAAGGAGTTCGAAGAGCAGCAAGGCTCGGTTCATGCCGAGGCCTACTCGATCATCGAGGACCGTCTGCCGGCGTTGGCGCACAACGTCGGCGGCGCCGCCATGCCGGCCGCCTCCTGCGACCAGTGCCACGGCTCGCGGGTGAAGGTGCGCGGAGACGGCACGCTGGATCCCGCGACCTGGCCCAACTCGGGCATCGGGCGGATCAATCCGGACGGATCCAAGGGGTCATGCTCGTCGTGTCACGGCCGGCACCGCTTCTCGAAGGCCCAGGCGCGCGAGCCCGAGGCGTGCGTACGCTGTCACTCCGGCCCGGACTCTCCGGACAAGGAGATCTTCGAGGCGTCCAAGCACGGGATGGTCTATGCCGCCCATCGCGACGAGATGAATCTCGATGCCGCCGAGTGGGTTGCGGGGCGCGACTATACGGCCGCACCGACCTGCGTGACCTGCCACATGGGCGCCGCCGGGAAGCTGCCCTCGACGCATGACGTGGGTCTGCGCAACGTCTGGAGTCTCAACACGCCGGTGTCCAAGCGCCAGTTTCTCGTCATCTTCGAGGACGGTCACAAGATGGAGCTGCCCTCGGACGAGCCTGCGCCGCGACGCGGGACCGAGATCGCCCGTGCGGACGGCACGATCGGGGTCGTCAAGGCGGTCGCCACACCCGAGCGTCGCCGCCAAGCGATGTCCCTGGTGTGTGTCGAGTGTCACGGGAAGGGCTTCACCGAGAGCTTCATGCGCCAGTTCGACGCGGTCGTCGAGCTCTACAACACCAAGTTCGGCGAGCCGGCCCGGGCGATCATGGCCGGGCTCTACGAACGGGGCCTCCTCACCCCGACCGCGTTCGACGAGCCGATCGAGTTCACCTATTGGGAGCTGTGGCACGACGAAGGCGCGCGCGGCCGTCACGGCGCATCCATGATGAGCCCCAATCATGCGTGGTGGGAGGGCATGTATCTGGTCGGCCGCAATTTCTACGCGCGCTTTCTTCCCGAGGCGCGCGCGGCGGCCGGCGAGCACGCGGACGCGTTGGTCGATGCCGTGCTGCGTGCGAACGGGCAGCACGAGTGGCTGGATCAGCCCGGC
>NZ_JAABRP010000105.1 GCF_011390875.1 Thiocapsa sp. | reverse complement strand
GAGCGACAGGGGTAGAGTGGGATGTCCAAAGCAAAATTCGAGCGCAGCAAGCCACACGTGAACGTCGGCACGATCGGCCACGTCGACCACGGCAAGACGACCTTGACGGCGGCGATCACGACGCACCAGGCGAAGCAATTCGGCGGTGAGGCGCGCGCCTACGACCAGATCGACAATGCCCCGGAGGAGCGCGAGCGCGGGATCACGATCGCCACGGCGCACGTGGAGTACGAGACCAAGAACCGTCACTACGCGCATGTGGACTGCCCCGGCCACGCCGACTACGTGAAGAACATGATCACGGGTGCGGCGCAGATGGACGGCGCGATTCTGGTGGTGAGTGCGGCGGACGGTCCGATGCCGCAGACGCGCGAGCACATCCTGCTGTCGCGTCAGGTCGGCGTGCCCTACATCGTGGTGTACCTGAACAAGGCCGACATGGTCGACGATGCCGAGCTGTTGGAGTTGGTGGAGATGGAAGTGCGCGAGCTGCTCTCGAGCTACGACTTCCCCGGCGACGACACCCCGATCGTGACCGGCTCGGCGAAGCTGGCGCTGGAAGGCGACACCTCCGAGATCGGCACCCAGTCGATCGACCGGTTGATGGAGGCGCTCGACAGCTACATCCCGCAGCCCGAGCGTGCGGTGGACGGTGCCTTCCTGATGCCGATCGAAGACGTCTTCTCGATCTCGGGTCGCGGCACCGTGGTGACCGGGCGCATCGAGCGCGGCGTGGTGAAGGTGGGCGAAGAGGTCGAGATCGTCGGCATCAAGGACACCGTGAAGACCACCTGCACGGGTGTGGAGATGTTCCGCAAGCTGCTCGACCAAGGGCAGGCGGGAGACAACGTCGGCGTGCTGCTGCGCGGCACCAAGCGTGAGGACGTGGAGCGTGGCCAGGTGCTGGCCAAGCCCAAGTCGATCAACCCGCACACGCACTTCGAGGCCGAGGTGTACGTGTTGAGCAAGGAAGAGGGCGGGCGTCACACCCCGTTCTTCAACGGCTATCGTCCGCAGTTCTACTTCCGCACCACCGACGTGACCGGCGCCTGCGAGCTGCCCGAAGGCGTCGAGATGGTGATGCCCGGGGATAACGTGAAGATGACGATCAAGCTGATTGCGCCGATCGCCATGGAAGAAGGGTTGCGCTTTGCAGTGCGCGAAGGCGGCCGTACCGTCGGTGCCGGCGTCGTCGCGAAGATCATCGAGTGATACGGGTCGTCGCGGTTTGCAGGGCAGTGCTGATGGGCCTGCCCGGCAGAATCCGCGATCGGTCCTGATAGTTTTAGGCCAGTAGCTCAATTGGCAGAGCAGCGGTCTCCAAAACCGCAGGTTGGGGGTTCGAGTCCCTCCTGGCCTGCCATACAACCCATCGCTCCGTTTAATTTATCGCTCAGGCGACACCCGATCTCATGAATTCACGTGCAGAGGCCCGAGGGGCCGGCTTGGATACCGCCAAGCTGGCAATCGCTGCGTTGTTGCTGGTCAGCGGCATCTTCGCCTTCTATTTTTTCGAGGGCTTTTCGGTTCTGCTTCGCGTGATCGGACTGTTGCTGATCAGCGGCGGTGCGGCAGCGGTCGCATTGCAGACCGCGCGCGGTCGGGCCTTGTGGCAGTTCGCCTCCGATGCGCGCATGGAGGTTCGGAAGGTCGTCTGGCCGTCACGCCAGGAGACCCTGCAGACGACGCTGATCGTCATTGTGATGGTGCTGATCGTGGGCATCATCCTCTGGCTGTTCGACATGATGCTGATGGCGATTCTCAGGTTCCTGACCGGCCAGGGGGGCTGAGCATGTCCAAGCGGTGGTATGTCATCCATGCCTACTCGGGCTTCGAGGGGCAGGTCAAGCGTTCGCTCGAGGATCGTGTCAAGCGTGCCGGACTGGAGGACCTGTTCGGCTTGATCCTCGTGCCGACCGAAGAAGTGGTCGAGATGCGTGCGGGTCAGCAACGCAAGAGCGAGCGCAAGTTCTTCCCGGGCTATGTTCTCGTGCAGATGGAGATGACCGACGAAACCTGGCATCTCGTCAAGAGTGTTCCCAAGGTCATGGGTTTCATCGGCGGTACCGGGGATCGTCCGGCTCCGATTCCGGACGCTCAGGCCGACGCGATTCTCGTACGGCTGCAGGAAGGTGGTGAGAAGCCGCGGCCGAAGGTGCTCTACGAGCCGGGCGAGGTTGTTCGCGTGGTCGACGGCCCCTTCACCGACTTCAACGGTGTCGTCGAGGATGTCGATTACGACAAGAGCCGCGTAAAGGTTTCCGTCCTGATCTTCGGACGCTCGACGCCTGTGGATCTCGAGTTCGCCCAGGTCGAGAAGGCCTGATACGCGGTTTACGGATTGTCGCGGGTGTCTTGACGCCAAGCCCCGTTCACTGCCGTCGCCGTTCGTGCGGCGTCGATACCGAGTCCCCATGAGGGACCTATGCCGGGGGAGCCGAGACTCGATCTGCGGCGTCAGCACCCCACTGGAGAAAAACCATGGCGAAAAAGATCAACGCCTATATCAAGCTGCAGGTCAAGGCCGGCGAGGCGACCCCGAGTCCGCCTGTCGGTCCTGCGCTTGGTCAGCACGGCGTGAACATCATGGAGTTCTGCAAAACGTTCAATGCGCGTACGCAAGAGCTCGAGAAGGGGATGCCGATCCCGGTCGTGATCACGGTCTATTCGGATCGTAGCTTCACCTTCATTACCAAGACCCCGCCGGCCTCCATTCTCCTGAAAAAGGTGATGGGGCTCCAGAAGGGCAGTCCGAATCCGAACACCAATAAGATCGGTGTGGTGACGCGCGAGCAGCTCGAGCAGGTCGCCACCGCGAAGATGCCGGACCTGACCGCTGCGGATATGGATGCGGCCGTTCGCACCATTGCGGGTAGTGCCCGTGCGATGGGGCTTGATGTCGAGGGGGTGAACTGATGGCTCGTCTATCCAAGCGCATGCGTGCGATTCAAGAGCGCGTGGAGCGCGGCAGGCTCTATCCGGCAGAAGAGGCTTTCTCGCTCCTCAAAGAGCTGTCGCAGATCAAGTTTTCGGAAAGCGTCGATGTCGCCGTGAATCTCGGTGTGGATCCGCGCAAATCCGATCAGGTCGTGCGCGGCTCGACCGTTCTGCCGCACGGCATCGGCAAGACCGTCCGAGTGGCGGTGTTCGCCCAGGGCGCGTCCGCGGATGCCGCGACCGAGGCCGGCGCGGATCGTGTGGGTTTCGATGATCTCGCAGAGGACATCAAGGCCGGCAAGCTCGACTTCGACGTCGTGATTGCCTCCCCGGATGCGATGCGTCTGGTCGGACAGCTCGGCAAGATCCTCGGCCCCCGCGGGCTGATGCCGAACCCCAAGGTCGGCACCGTGACGCCCGATGTGGCCGAGGCGGTTCGCAATGCCAAGGCGGGACAGGTCCGATACCGTACCGACAAGGCCGGCATCATCCATTGTCCGCTCGGCAAGGCCGATTTCGAGCCGGTGAAGCTGCGGGAGAATCTCGAAGCCCTGCTGGCGAACCTGATGAGATCCAAGCCGAGCAGCTCCAAGGGTGTTTACATGCGCAAGGTTACGGTCTCGACGACCATGGGTCCGGGCCTGACCGTGGATCACGCGGGGCTCAGTTTCTAAACCGCGCCCGGCGCGGCCTGCGATGTTCGTAAGCTTGGATCGGCCTTGGAGCGATCAACAACTGTTGGAGTCGGCGCGGTTTAGATTATTGAAAAATATAATTTAAAATCGTATCTCCATTAATGCCGACAGGATCTCCGCGATCACGCACGAGCTGAAGATTACGCAGTTCCCGCTGGACGCGATTTGGTTTGATTTCGCGGGGCTTGTACCCTCGATTTCAGGTCTTCTTTGGGGCCTCGGCCGATGCCGGGGACCGTCAAAGACCGCAGGTGTCTCTCGCCCGACAGGGATTCGGTGTGTTGGACTTAATGGCTTGCCTGCCTGCGCAGACGGTGCTCCCGAATCAGTCGTTATGCTGGTGAAGGTTGCACATGATCGCCCTAGGGTGCGCGCTGGATGCGCGCCCTCGACGGCTCCGGCTGCGGCCGGGTTTACCGACAAGAGGTGACGAACATGGCGCTCAGTTTTGCGCAAAAAGAAATCATCGTCGCCGAGGTCGCGGAAGTCGCCAAAGGTGCCCATTCGGTCGTCGGGGCCGAGTATCGGGGCTTGACCGTGGAACAGATGACACGGCTTCGCGTGGAAGCGCGCAAGGCCGGTGTTTATGTCCGCGTGGTCAAGAACACCTTGGCACGACGTGCGTTGCAGGACACGGATTTCGCGTGCATGAGCGAGGGGCTTAAAGGCCCGTTGGTTCTCGCCTTCTCGCAGGAAGATCCCGGTTCGGCAGCGCGCGTCATGGAAGCCTTTGCAAAGGACCACAACAAGGTCGAGGTGCGTCTTGTCGCCCTCGGAGGCAAGCTGCTTGATCCCTCGGAGCTCGGCAATCTCGCCAAGATGCCGACCCGCGATCAGGCGATCAGCTTGCTCATGGCCGTGATGAAGGCGCCCGTGCAAAAGCTTGCAGCGACGATCAACGAGGTGCCGGGCAAGTTGGTCCGCACCATCGCCGCGATTCGCGATGCGAAAGAGGCCGCTTAGGCGGCTCCGTTCACCAGCAATTCCATTTTAGAGACATCTCAGGAGCTCACCATGGCCGTCTCGAAAGACGAGATCCTTGAAGCAATCGGCAACATGACCGTGTTGGAGGTCGTCGACCTCATCAGCGCGATGGAAGAGAAGTTCGGCGTGACCGCGGCTGCCGCCGTGGCCGCCCCGGCCGCCGGTGCCGGTGTTGAAGCCGCACCGGTCGAGGAGCAGACCGAGTTCGACGTCATCCTGGCGTCGTTCGGTGCAAACAAGGTTGCGGTCATCAAGGCCGTGCGTTCCCTGACCGGCCTCGGCCTGAAGGAAGCGAAGGACGCCGTCGAAGGCGCGCCGACGACCTTGAAGGAAGCCGTTTCCAAGGGCGAGGCCGAAGAGGCCAAGAAGCTCCTCGAAGAGGCTGGTGCCACGGTCGAAGTGAAGTAACGGCGCATTGCGTCGAACTTGCCTTCGGTGGGACCTTCGGGCTGGCGGCGAGTAGCCGCCGGCCTTTCGCCGTTGGGTTTTGACGACCCGTGTCGACGATGCCGGCTTGCCGGCCGCCCCATTGACGGGGCGGCGTCGTCGATAAGGACCTGACCGCAGAGGTCCGACCCCGACGTCCGCGATCCGCCGCGGCGTCGACCCCCGTCCTGGACACAAGCACGTATTTCGAGGGAAAGGCATCATGGCCTATTCGTTCACCGAAAAAAAGCGCATTCGTAAAGACTTCGGCAAGCGTCCGAGCATCCTGGACGTGCCTTTTCTGTTGGCGACGCAGATCGATTCCTATCGTGAGTTCCTTCAGGCCGACCGGCCGATCGGGGACCGCCGCGATGTCGGCCTGCATGCGGCCTTCAAGACCGTCTTTCCGATCGAGAGCTACTCGGGCAACGCCGTTCTCGAATACGTGAAATATCGGCTCGGCGAGCCGGTGTTCGACGAGCGCGAGTGTCACCTGCGCGGTGCGACCTTCGCGGCGCCCCTGCGTGTGCTGCTGCGCCTGGTGATCTACGATCGCGACGCGCCTGCTGGCTCGAAGGTCATCAAGGACGTGCGCGAGCAAGAGGTCTATATGGGCGAATTACCGCTCATGACCGGTACCGGCACCTTCATCATCAACGGGACCGAGCGTGTCATTGTCTCGCAGCTGCATCGCTCGCCCGGTGTGTTCTTCGATCACGACAAGGGCAAGACGCACTCCTCGGGCAAACTGCTCTTTTCTGCGCGGGTCATCCCTTATCGCGGATCCTGGCTCGATTTCGAGTTCGATCCCAAAGACAACGTTTTCGTGCGCATCGACCGTCGCCGCAAGCTGCCGGCCACCATCCTGCTGCGCGCGCTGGGCTACGGTGTAGAGGATATCCTCGAGCGCTTCTTCGAGACCGATACCTTCCGGATTCGCGATCGCTCGGTCACGCTCGACCTGGTCCCCGAACGCTTGCGCGGCGAGACCGTCGGTTTCGACGTCATGCTCGGCGACGAGCTGCTCGTGGAGTCCGGGCGCCGCGTCACGGCGAGGCATATCCGCGAGCTTCAGAAGGCCGGCGTCGAACGCCTCGATGTCCCTTCCGACTTCCTGATCGGCCGTGTCTTGGCGCACCCGCAGATCGACACCGAGACCGGCGAGGTGATCGCCGAGGCGAATGCCGAGATCACCCCCGAGCTGCTCGAAACCATCTTCGAGAAAGGGATCGAGACGCTCGAGACGCTCTTCGTCAACGACCTGGATCACGGACCCTATATCTCCGAGACCCTGCGGATCGATCCCACCACCAGCGACCTCGAGGCGCAGGTCGAGATCTACCGCATGATGCGTCCGGGCGAGCCGCCGACCAAAGAGGCCGCTCAAAACCTGTTCCACAACCTCTTCTTCACGCCGGATCGGTACGATCTCTCGGCCGTGGGTCGGATGAAGTTCAATCGGCGTCTCGGACGCACCTCGGAGGAAGGGCCGGGCGTCATCTACGACGGGCGCTATTTCAGCAATCGCAACGACGAGCTCTCCAAGCGTCTCTACCAGGAGCAGGGCGAGACCTCCGATATCATCGAGGCGCTCAAGGTCCTGGTGGAGCTGCGTAACGGCCGCGGCAGCGTCGACGACATCGACCACCTCGGCAATCGCCGCATCCGTTGCGTCGGCGAGATGGCGGAGAACCAGTTCCGCGTGGGTCTGGTGCGGGTGGAGCGTGCGGTCAAGGAGCGTCTGTCGCTCGCCGAGTCCGAGGGGCTCATGCCGCAGGAGCTGATCAACGCCAAGCCGGTCTCGGCGGCGATCAAGGAGTTCTTCGGCTCGAGCCAGCTCTCGCAGTTCATGGACCAGAACAACCCGCTCTCCGAGGTCACCCACAAGCGACGTGTCTCGGCGCTCGGCCCTGGCGGTCTGGCGCGCGAGCGTGCCGGGTTCGAGGTGCGCGACGTGCATCCGACGCATTACGGTCGCGTCTGCCCGATCGAGACGCCTGAAGGCCCGAATATCGGCCTGATCAACTCCTTGGCTGTCTACGCACGGACCAATTCGTACGGCTTCCTGGAAACCCCCTATCGCAAGGTGGAAGGCGGCCGGGTGACCATGGACATTCAGTATCTCTCGGCGATCGAGGAAGGCAACTTCGTGATCGCGCAGGCCAACGCCACGCTCGACGACGAAGGTCACCTGACCGACGCGCTGGTGTCCTGCCGTCATGCCAACGAGTTCACGATGCGCGCGCCCGAGGAGGTCCAGTTCATGGACGTCTCGCCGCGTCAGATCGTCTCGGTGGCGGCGTCCCTGATCCCCTTCCTCGAGCACGACGACGCCAACCGCGCACTCATGGGCTCGAACATGCAACGTCAGGCGGTCCCGACCCTGCGGGCCGAGAAGCCGCTGATCGGAACCGGGATGGAGCGCGTGGTTGCCAAGGACTCGGGCGTCTGCGTGGTGGCGCGTCGCGGCGGTGTCATCGAGTCGGTGGATGCCGCGCGTATCGTGGTGCGGGTCAATGACGAGGAAGCCGTTCCCGGTGTGCCCGGCGTGGACATCTACAACCTCACCAAGTACACGCGGTCCAACCAGAACACCTGCATCAATCAGCGCCCGCTGGTCAAGCCGGGCGATGTCGTTGCAGTGGACGACGTGCTTGCCGACGGGCCGTCCACGGACATGGGCGAGCTGGCTCTGGGGCAGAACCTTCGGGTCGCCTTCATGCCTTGGAACGGCTACAACTTCGAGGACTCGATCCTGCTCTCCGAGCGTCTGGTGCAGGAAGACCGCTTCACCAGCATCCACATCGAGGAGCTCGCCTGTTTGGCGCGCGATACCAAGTTGGGGCCGGAGGAAATCACGAGCGACATTCCCAACGTCGGCGAGTCGGCCCTGGCCAAGCTCGACGAGTCGGGCATCGTCTATGTCGGTGCGGAGGTGCGCGACGGCGACATCCTCGTCGGCAAGGTCACGCCCAAGGGCGAGACCCAGTTGACGCCCGAGGAGAAGCTGCTGCGCGCCATCTTCGGCGAGAAGGCGTCCGACGTGAAGGACACCTCGCTGCGCCTGCCCTCCGGGATGAGCGGGACGGTGGTCGATGTGCAGGTCTTCACCCGTGACGGTGTGGACAAGGACAAGCGCGCGCTTCAGATCGAAGAGATGGAGCTCGATCGCGTGCGCAAGGACTTTGCAGACCAGCAGCGCATCATGGAGAACGACACCTTCCAGCGCGTGGAGCGCCTGCTGGTGGGCAAGGTCGCCGACGGCGGGCCGCGCAATCTGGCCCCGGGGGCGAAGATCACCAAGGCTTATCTGCAGGAGCTCGCCTCCAACGGCTCGCGCGATCAGTGGCTCGAGATCCGGATGCGTGCCGAAGACGTCGCGACCCAGCTCGAGGCCGTTGCGGCACAGATCAAGCAGCAGCGCGAGGAATTCCGTGATCGCTACGAGGTCAAGAAACGCAAGATCTCGAGCGGCGACGATCTGGCCCCGGGCGTGCTCAAGATGGTGAAGGTGTACGTGGCCGTCAAACGCCGCGTCCAACCCGGCGACAAGATGGCCGGGCGCCACGGCAACAAGGGTGTTATCTCCAAGGTGGTGCCGATCGAGGACATGCCCTTCTCGGCGGACGGCGAGCCCGTGGATATCGTCCTGAATCCGCTCGGCGTGCCCTCGCGCATGAACGTCGGGCAGGTGCTCGAGACCCATCTGGGTTGGGCGGCCAACGGGCTCGGCGTGAAGATCGAGAAGATGCTTCGTGCGCACACGGCGGTCGTGGAGCTGCGCGCCTTCCTCGAGAAGGTCTACAACACCAGCGGCAAGCGCGAGGATCTGGAGAGCTTTACCGACGAGGAGATCCTGGACCTCGCGCGTCATCTGACGCGGGGCGTGCCGCTGGCGACGCCGGTGTTCGACGGTGCGACCGAGGAGGAGATCCGGGCGATGCTCAAGCTCGCCGATCGCGACAATTCGGATATCGGCATCCCGAGCGGTCAAACCCAGCTCTACGACGGCCGCACCGGCGATCCGTTCGAGCGCCCCGTGACAGTCGGCTACATGTACATCATCAAGCTGAACCACTTGGTCGACGACAAGATGCATGCGCGCTCCACCGGACCCTACAGTCTGGTCACCCAACAGCCGCTGGGGGGTAAGGCGCAGTTCGGCGGGCAGCGTTTCGGCGAAATGGAAGTCTGGGCGCTGGAGGCCTACGGCGCCGCCTATACCTTGCAGGAGATGCTCACGGTGAAGTCCGACGACGTGAACGGCCGCACCAAGATGTATAAGAACATCGTGGACGGCGATCATCGGATGGAGGCCGGAATGCCCGAGTCCTTCAACGTTCTGGTGAAGGAGATTCGATCGCTGGCCATCAACGTCGAGCTCCAGCAGGACTGAACGGCGTCCGGAGGGGTTTGCGAGGATTGAGCCCCGGCGCGGCCGAATCGCGATCAACGCGCGTCGGCGCGACGCGGTTCAGGAGCGTCGTTTTATTGTTCTGAACCGCGTGGACGGCGTCGTTTGTGGAAACTCTCGAGGCCGAGCCACGACGACGATTTCGCATGTCGTAGCGGACGCGGTTCAGTTTTTGGCCCTTGGCCTTGAGTGCCGGGTTCCGTTCTTGAACGGACCCTCGGCGGTCGGCCGATTGCTGATCATCGTCATTGTAGGCAGGAGATAAGATCTTGAAAGATCTACTTAAAATCATCAAGCAGCAGGGTCAGGCACTGGAATTCGACGCGATCAAGATCGGACTCGCCTCTCCCGAGATGATCCGTTCCTGGTCCTACGGCGAGGTCAAGAAGCCGGAAACGATCAACTACCGCACCTTCAAGCCGGAGCGCGACGGGCTGTTTTGCGCCAAGATTTTCGGTCCGATCACGGACTACGAGTGCATCTGCGGCAAATACAAGCGCCTGAAGCATCGTGGTGTCGTCTGCGAGAAGTGCGGTGTGGAGGTCACGCTGGCCAAGGTTCGGCGCGAGCGCATGGGTCATATCGATCTGGCGAGCCCGGTGGCGCACATCTGGTTCTTGAAGTCCCTGCCGTCGCGTATCGGTCTGCTGCTCGATATGACCTTGCGCGACATCGAGCGCATCCTCTATTTCGAGTCCTTCGTGGTGGTGGACCCGGGCCTCGTGGTCGATCTGGAGCGCGGCCAGCTGCTCAACGACGAGCAGTATCTCGAAGCCCTGGAGGCGAACGGCGACGAGTTCGACGCGCGTATGGGTGCGGAGGCCGTCTACGAGCTGCTGCGCACCATCAAGATGGAGGACGAGGTCCGGCGCATGCGCGAGGAGATCGAGACCACCAACTCCGAGACCAAGATCAAGAAGCTCTCCAAGCGCTTGAAGCTCATGGAGTCGCTGATGGCCTCGGGGAATCGCCCGGAGTGGATGATCCTCACCGTCCTGCCGGTCCTGCCCCCGGAGCTGCGCCCCTTGGTGCCCCTGGACGGCGGTCGGTTCGCAACCTCGGATCTGAACGACCTCTATCGTCGGGTCATCAACCGCAACAACCGGCTGAAGCGTCTGCTCGATCTGGTCGCGCCCGACATCATCGTGCGCAACGAAAAGCGCATGCTGCAGGAGTCGGTCGACGCCTTGCTCGACAACGGCCGGCGCGGTCGTGCGATTACGGGCACCAACAAGCGTCCGCTGAAATCGCTTGCCGACATGATCAAGGGCAAGCAGGGCCGGTTCCGCCAGAACCTGCTCGGCAAGCGTGTCGACTACTCGGGCCGCTCGGTTATCGTGGTCGGTCCGACCCTGATGCTGCATCAGTGCGGTTTGCCCAAGCGCATGGCGCTCGAGCTCTTCAAGCCTTTCATCTTCAGCAAGCTGCAGTTGCGCGGCCTGGCGGCGACCATCAAGGCCGCCAAGAAGATGGTCGAGCGCGGTACGCCGGAGGTGTGGGACATCCTCGACGAGGTCATCCGCGAGCATCCGGTGATGCTCAACCGCGCACCGACGCTGCATCGACTCGGCATCCAGGCCTTCGAGCCGGTGCTGATCGAGGGTAAGGCGATCCAGCTCCACCCGTTGGTCTGTACCGCCTTCAACGCGGACTTCGACGGCGACCAGATGGCGGTGCACGTGCCGCTATCCTTGGAGGCGCAGCTCGAGGCCCGCGCGCTCATGATGGCCTCCAACAACATCCTCTCCCCGGCGAACGGCGAGCCCATCATCGTGCCCTCGCAGGACGTGGTGCTCGGGCTCTATTACATGACCCGCGAGCGGGTCAATGCGAAGGGCGAGGGCAGCGTCTTCTCCGACATCGACGAGGCGCGCCGTGCCTACGAGACCGGGCATGCGGATCTGCATGCGCGCTGCAAGGTGCGCATCCGCGAGGTGATCAAGCACAAAGACGGCTCGATGCACGAGAACACGGCGATCCGGGAGACGACCCTGGGTCGCGCCCTGGTGTTTGCCATTGTTCCCGACGGACTGCCGTTCGATCTGGTGGACCGTGCGCTCGGCAAGAAGCAGATCTCGCGCTT
The DNA here is from genome assembly GCF_011390875.1 of Thiocapsa sp. GTDB lineage: Bacteria > Pseudomonadota > Gammaproteobacteria > Chromatiales > Chromatiaceae > Thiocapsa. The sequence goes on along the minus strand of NZ_JAABRP010000105.1, from coordinate 5,876 downwards.
GATCAATATCTGCTACCGCCAGCTCGGTCTGAAGGAGACCGTGGTGTTCGCCGACCAGGTCATGTACATGGGTTTCCGTATGGCGACGCGCTCCGGCGTCTCGATCGGTCTCGAAGACATGGCCGTCCCGGAAGAGAAGGCGGGGATCCTCGCGGCTGCCGAGAAGGAGGTCAAGGAGATCCAGGACCAGTACGCGTCCGGTCTCGTGACCAACGGCGAGCGCTACAACAAGGTTGTCGACATCTGGTCGCATACCAACGATCGCGTCGCCAAGTCGATGATGAGCAAGCTCGGCAAGGACAGCGTCATCGATCGTCACGGCAACGAGGTGACGCAGGACTCCTTCAATTCCATCTATATGATGGCCGACTCCGGCGCCCGTGGCTCGGCGGCACAGATCCGGCAGCTCGCCGGTATGCGCGGTCTCATGGCCAAGCCGGACGGTTCCATCATCGAGACGCCGATCACCGCGAACTTCCGCGAGGGTCTGAACGTTATCCAGTACTTCATCTCCACGCATGGTGCCCGTAAGGGCCTGGCCGACACGGCGTTGAAGACCGCCAACTCGGGTTACCTGACTCGACGCCTGGTCGACGTGGCGCAGGACATGGTGGTGCTCGAGGAAGACTGCGGCACCGAGGGCGGGTTGATCATGACGCCCATCATCGAGGGCGGTGATGTGGTCGAGCCCTTGCGCGAGCGCATCCTCGGACGCGTGGCTGCCGTGGATGTCTATCGTCCAGGCTCCGAGGAGCTGGTCTGCGAAGCGGGTACCTTGCTCGACGAGTCCTGGGTCGAGCGCTTCGAGGCCATCGGTATCGATCAGGTCCGCGTGCGTTCGCCGATCACCTGCGAGTCGCGGCTCGGTGTCTGCGCCCAGTGCTACGGGCGCGACCTCGCGCGCGGACATCGCGTGAACCTCGGCGAGGCGGTGGGCGTGATCGCCGCTCAGTCGATCGGCGAGCCCGGTACTCAGCTCACCATGCGCACCTTCCACATCGGCGGTGCGGCATCGCGGGCGGCTGCGGTCAACAGTATCGATATCAAGAATGCCGGCTCGGTGCGTCTGCACAACATCAAGGTGGTCGAGCACCACTCGGGCAAGAACCTGGTCGCGGTCTCTCGCTCCGGTGAGCTGACCGTCGTCGACGATCGCGGGCTCGAGAAGGAGCGCTACAAGGTGCCCTACGGGGCCAGCCTGCGCGCTGCCGACGGCGACCCCGTGAAGCCGGGTGACGTCGTGGCCAACTGGGATCCGCATACCCATCCGGTCGTCACCGAGGTGGCCGGCAAGCTCGCCTTCGAGGACTTCATCGAGGGCGTGACCGTGCAGGGGCAGGTCGACGACGTCACGGGCCTGACCTCGCGCGTGGTTATCGATCCCAAGCAGCGGCCGTCTTCGGGCAAGGATCTTCGCCCGATGGTCAAGCTGCTTGACGAGGACGGCAACGAGCTAAAGATCGCCGGCACCGACCTCCCGGCGCGTTACTTCCTTCCCGCGGGCGCGATCGTCGGCGTCGAGGACGGAGCCAACGTGGGTGTGGGCGACATCCTGGCGCGTATCCCGCAGGAGTCGAGTAAGACGCGCGACATTACCGGCGGTCTGCCCCGTGTCGCGGATCTGTTCGAGGCCCGCAAGCCGAAAGAGGCGGCCTTGCTCGCGGAGGCCAGCGGTACGATCGGTTTCGGCAAGGACACCAAGGGCAAGCAGCGCCTCGTCATCACCATGGACGATGGCGAGACGGTCGAGGAGCTGATCCCGAAGTGGCGCAACGTCAACGTGTTCGAAGGTGAGCGCGTCGAGCGTGGCGAGGTCATCGCCGACGGCGAGCTGGCCTCCCATGACATCCTGCGTCTGAAAGGTGTCACCGCGTTGGCCGAGTACCTCGTCAAGGAGATCCAAGACGTCTACCGGTTGCAGGGCGTGAAGATCAACGACAAGCACATCGAGGTGATCGTTCGCCAGATGCTGCGCAAGGTCGAGGTGACCTCCGCCGGCGATACCCGTCTGCTGCGCGGCGAGCAGGCCGAGCACGCGGTTCTGATGGACGAGAACAAGCGGGTCATGGCGGAAGGCAAGCAGCCCGCGCTCTATGAGCCTTTGCTGCTCGGCATCACCAAGGCGTCGCTCGCGACCGAGTCGTTCATCTCGGCCGCGTCGTTCCAGGAAACGACCCGCGTACTGACGGAGGCCGCGGTGCGCGGCTCCACCGATCGACTTGCCGGACTGAAGGAGAACGTCATCGTGGGCCGTTTGATCCCGGCGGGATCAGGGCTTGCGCATCACCAGGAGCGGCGCCGGCAGCGTCAGATGGAGCTTTCGGGCTCCGGAAGGGTCGAGATGGCGACCGAGGAGCTCGAAGAGGCATTGAAGAAGGCACTCAACACCTCCGAAGCGAGTTGATTTCGGGTTGCGCAGTCGCTCGGAGTGCTGCCTCGAGGCACCCGAGCCCTCCCCGAGCCCTCTGTGCCGCACGTTGTTCGTGTTGAACCCGCTTCTTGAGCCAAGAGTCGGGTTAGTCGGTTGACACCAACGGCCCGCCTCCCTATACTGCTCGGTCTCAGCTAGACGGCTCCGCGCCGTCTAGCCTCTTTTTTTCTAGGTCTGGTTCCTTGGTCTGGGCACCCCATCCGCCCGGTCCCCGAGTCGATCGATCGCATACGTGCGGCTGTGCCGTCTTATCCAGTCGGCTCGCGGTCGCGCAAGAGTGATTTTACGCTTGTGTTTTCGGCGCCGTTGCGCCTTTGGAGACTGATTGCATGGCAACGATCAACCAACTCGTGCGCAAGCCCCGCAAGCGTGTCGTGGCGAAAAGCACCGTACCTGCTCTCGAAGCGTGTCCTCAGCGACGCGGTGTCTGTACGCGGGTCTACACCACGACCCCGAAGAAGCCGAACTCCGCTCTGCGTAAGGTTGCTCGCGTTCGGTTGACCAACGGTTATGAAGTTGCTTCCTACATTGGTGGCGAAGGGCACAACCTCCAAGAGCACTCGGTGGTGCTGATTCGCGGCGGACGTGTCAAGGACCTTCCGGGTGTGCGCTATCACACCGTGCGCGGCACGCTGGACACCTCGGGTGTCGAGAAGCGGCGTCAGGGCCGTTCCAAATACGGCGCCAAGCGTCCCAAGAAGTAATCCGGTCGACCGGATCGGTCAGCCCAATTGAGTGATATCGGAGTCTAAACCAACATGCCGAGAAGACGCGTTGCCGCCCGTCGCCAGATCCTTCCCGATCCGAAGCACGGAAGCGAGCTCCTGACCAAGTTCATCAACATGATGATGGAAGACGGCAAGAAGTCCGTCGCCGAGCGGATTATCTACACCGCGCTCGATCAGGTCACCGAGAAGAAGGGCGGTCGTCCGGTCGAGCTGCTCGAGCAGGCGATGGACAACGTGCGTCCGGCGGTCGAGGTGAAATCTCGGCGAGTCGGCGGCGCAACCTATCAGGTTCCGGTAGAGGTGCGCTCGACGCGGCGTAACTCGCTGGCGATGCGCTGGATCATCGATGCAGCGCGTAAGCGCTCCGAGAAGTCCATGGCGTTGCGCTTGGCCGGTGAATTGATGGACGCCGCGGATTCTCGCGGCTCCGCCGTCAAGAAGAAAGAAGATACGCATCGGATGGCCGAAGCAAACAAGGCCTTCTCGCATTACCGCTGGTAACAGCTCAGACCGAAGTTCATTCAATCAGGGCGGATACAGTCGTGGCACGTAGCACCCCAATCGAGCGGTATCGCAATCTCGGCATCATGGCGCACATCGATGCCGGGAAGACAACGACCACCGAGCGCGTTCTTTTTTATACGGGTGTCTCGCACAAACTCGGCGAGGTGCACGACGGCGCCGCAACCATGGACTGGATGGAGCAGGAGCAGGAGCGCGGAATCACCATTACCTCCGCTGCGACGACCTGTTTCTGGAAGGGAATGAGTCGAGAGCGCCCCGAGCATCGGATCAACATCATCGATACGCCCGGACACGTCGATTTCACGATCGAGGTCGAGCGGTCGCTGCGTGTGCTCGACGGTGCCTGCGCGGTGTTCTGCGCCGTGGGCGGTGTCGAGCCGCAGTCGGAAACCGTCTGGCGCCAAGCCGACAAGTACGGCGTACCGCGCATCGCGTTCGTGAACAAGATGGACCGTATGGGCGCGAATTTCTTTCGCGTCGTGCAGCAGGTCAAGGACCGGCTCGGCGGTAATGCCGTCCCGATTCAGGTGCCGATCGGTGCCGAAGAGGACTTCAAGGGCGTTGTCGATCTGGTCCAGATGAAAGCCGTCTATTGGGACGAAGCCTCCCGCGGCATGGAATACGAGCTCCGCGACATCCCCGAGGATCTTCAGGATCTTTGCGAGGAATGGCGCGAACACATGGTCGAGGCGGCAGCCGAGGCCAACGAAGAGCTGATGGAGAAGTATCTCGAAGGACAAGCCTTAACCGAGGTCGAGATCATGGCCGGTCTGCGTGCCCGCACGCTGAAGAGTGAAGTTGTCCCCATGATGTGCGGCTCGGCCTTCAAGAACAAGGGCGTGCAGGCGATGCTCGATGCGGTCATCGACTACATGCCTTCGCCGGTCGACGTGCCGGCCATCAAGGGCATTCTCGACGACAAGGACGAGTCGGAAGGCGAGCGCCCGGCATCCGACGATGCGCCGTTCGCCGCGCTGGCGTTCAAGATCGCAACGGATCCCTTTGTCGGTACGCTGACCTTCTTCCGTGCCTATTCGGGTGTGCTCAAGTCCGGGGATACCATCTACAACCCGGTCAAGCATAAGAAGGAGCGCATCGGTCGTATCCTGCAGATGCACGCCAACGAGCGCCAGGAGATCAAGGAAGTCCACGCGGGCGATATCGCCGCGGCGGTCGGCCTGAAGGATGTCACCACAGGCGACACCCTGTGCGATCTCAATAAGGTCATCACGCTCGAGCGTATGGAGTTCCCCGAGCCGGTGATCTCGGTTGCGGTGGAGCCCAAGACGAAGAGCGACCAGGAAAAGATGGGCGTCGCACTCTCGAAGCTGGCCCAGGAGGATCCGTCCTTCCGCGTGCACACCGACGAGGAGTCCGGGCAGACCATTATCTCCGGGATGGGCGAGCTGCATCTGGAGATCATCGTCGATCGGATGCGCCGCGAGTTCAAGGTCGAGGCCAATGTCGGTGCGCCGCAGGTCAGCTACCGCGAGACGATCCGCAAGACCGTCGAGCAGGAGACCAAGTTCGCACGTCAGTCCGGTGGTCGCGGCCAGTACGGTCATGTTTACCTCCGGATCGAGCCGCAAGAGGCGGGTGTCGGGTACGAGTTCGTCAATGCGATCGTCGGCGGAACCGTTCCGAAGGAATACATCCCGGCGGTCGACAAAGGCATTCAGGAGGCGATGAAGAACGGCATTCTGGCCGGCTTCCCGATGGTGGACATTAAAGTCACGCTCTACGACGGCTCTTACCATGAAGTCGACTCGAGCGAAATGGCCTTCAAGATTGCCGGCTCGATGGGTATCAAGGAGGGGGCGGCCAAGGCCAAGCCTGTCCTGCTTGAGCCCATCATGAAGGTCGAGGTCGTGACGCCCGAAGAGAACATGGGCGATGTCATGGGCGATCTGAATAGTCGTCGCGGCATGATCCAGGGGATGGACGATGCGCCATCCGGAAAGATCATTCGTGCAGAGGTCCCCTTGTCCGAGATGTTCGGCTATGCGACGGACCTCCGGTCGGCCACCCAAGGGCGGGCGACCTACAGCATGGAGTTCTGTAAGTACAACGAAGTGCCCGCCAGCATTGCCGAAGCGGTCTCCAAGAAACAGTAACGAGCGACAGGGGTAGAGTGGGATGTCCAAAGCAAAATTCGAGCGCAGCAAGCCACACGTGAACGTCGGCACGATCGG
>NZ_JAABRP010000104.1 GCF_011390875.1 Thiocapsa sp. | reverse complement strand
GTCTCACCGAGATCGAGGACATCTCCGAAGCCAAACGCAACATGAAAATGACGCATGTCGCTCTGGACGCGGTTTAAGGTGATTTCCGTGAAATCTAAGACACGCCGTGGGTCGGGCTTGAGCCCCATCGACGAACCGTTAGATGCGCGCAAACTCGCAGGAGAACGCCGACGTCCGTTGCGGAGCGCGGACTCCCAAGCCCGGGAACACGGTTTGTTGCGCAACCCTACCCCGGCGATCCAGTCGCCGCAAGCCCACGCTCGGACTTGCTTGAGAACTCCCCGACCGGGATACTAACACCATGTCCTTCAGCACCTCGCTCACCAACCACTTCCTGATCGCGATGCCGGGTCTTCAGGATCCGAATTTCTCGCGAACGGTGACCTATGTCTGCGAGCACACCGATCAGGGCGCCATGGGCATCGTGATCAACCGCCCGCTCGACGTCAGGCTCGGCGAGCTGCTGGACCAGCTCGAGATCGTCGCCTTGCGCCCGAGCGTGGAGCAGATCCCGGTCTATCAGGGTGGACCTGTCCAGACCGACCGGGGTTTCGTGCTGCACACCTCCGGGCCGACCTTCGACTCGACTCTGAGCATCACATCGGATATCAGCGTCACCACCTCGCGCGACGTGCTCGAGGCCATCGCCTCCGGCGAAGGCCCGGAGCAAACCCTGGTCGCTTTAGGTTATGCCGGCTGGGGGAGCGGTCAGTTGGAACAAGAGATGAGTGCCAACGCCTGGCTGAGCGGCCCGGCCAGTGACGAGATCATTTTTCGGATGGACCCGGGTGCCCGCTGGCTCGCCGCGGCGCAACTGCTGGGGGTCGACCTCAACCTGCTCAGCGGCGAGGCCGGACACGCGTAGATTGCGTCCGGTCAGACCTCCATCGGATCGAGCGCGTTCGAGAACCGCATGACCACCCTACTGGGTTTCGACTTCGGTCCGCGCAAGATCGGTATCGCGGTCGGCCAGACCATCACAGGCTCGGCCACGCCCCTCGTGACGCTTCGCAGCCGCAACGACAAGCCGGATTGGGACGGTATCGCCGCCCTGGTGCGCGAGTGGCAACCCGAGGCATTCGTCGTGGGGCTGCCCTTTACGATGGACGACAAGGAGGTCGATTGGTCCGCTCGGATCCATCGGTTCGGGCGCCAGCTCGAAGGACGCTTCCGCCTCGCAGTGCATCTCATCGACGAGCGCCTGACCTCGATCGAGGCGCGACGGCAGCTCGCGGAGACTCCGCGCGGACGCTCCGCGGATCGAGATGCCGTCGATGCGGTTGCCGCCGCCCTGATCCTGGAAACTTGGCTGTACGAGCATGGCGCTGAGTAGAGTGGAAACACGTAGGATGGGTAGAGCGAAGCGAAACCCATCCAGCCCGCGCCAAAGGCATCGTACTGAAACCCGGCAACGCGGCGGTGTGGAGGATGGGTTTCGCTGACGCTCTACCCATCCTACGCCTTGATCAAGGTGTTCACCTGTTTCTGAAACATCACTCCGCCTCACCGGCCACTTGAGCATCCCGACCTTCAAGCAACCAACCCCGAGCATTCGTCCGTGATCAATTCCGAAATCTGGAAAGACAGCGCCGAGATCGACGGCATCATCGGCCGGATGGCCAACGAGCTGCGCTCTCTCATCGCCGAGCGCGCCATCGATGCCCCGCTGATGATCGGCATCCATACCGGCGGGGTCTGGGTTGCGGATCGGCTGCACGAGATGCTGGAGCTGGCCGAGCCGCTCGGCCATCTGGACATCTCCTTCTACCGCGACGACTTCACCCGCATCGGGATGCATCCGCAGGTGCGCCCCTCGTATCTGCCGGTCGGGATCGACGACCGTCACCTGATTCTGGTGGACGACGTCCTGCAGAGCGGCCGCACGATCCGCGCCGCCCTGAATGTCCTGTTCGACTATGGACGACCGGCCTCGGTCATCTTGGTCACCTTGTCCGAGCGGGACGGGCGCGAGCTGCCGATCGAGCCGAACGTCGTCGGCCTGCATGCCAAGCTCGAGCCGGGTGAGCAGATTAAACTCAGCGGACCGCACCCGCTCGTTCTGATGCGCGGGCAGAGCGCCAAGAAAACGGCGACCAAAACCGACAAGGTATCGGTCGATCCCCCCGGCAAAAGCGCCAAGAGCGAGGCTCGTCGATGAAGACAGGCCACCAGCAGCTCGACGGGCAGGGCAACCTCAAACACTTTCTGACGATCGAAGGGCTGAGCCGAGAGCTTTTGGTCGAGATCCTGGACCGCGCCGAAGGCTTTCTCGGGGTGACGCAGCAGGCGGTCAAGAAGGTCCCGCTTTGCCGCGGCAAGGTCGTCGCGAACCTCTTCTTCGAGACCAGCACGCGCACCCGCACCACCTTCGAGCTGGCCGCCAAACGGCTCTCCGCGGACGTGCTCAACCTCAACATCTCCACCTCCGCGACCGCCAAGGGCGAGACATTGCTCGATACCTTGCGCAACCTCGAGTCGATGCAGGTCGACATGTTCGTGGTGCGCCACGCCTCGAGCGGTGCAGCTCATTTCATCGCCGCCCATGCCGCACCGCACGTGAGTGTCATCAATGCCGGGGACGGGCGCTATTCGCATCCGACCCAGGGTATGTTGGACATGTTCACCATCCGCCGCCATAAGGGTGATTTTTCGAACCTTCGAGTGGCCATCGTCGGCGATATCCTGCACTCGCGTGTCGCGCGCTCCCAGATCCTCGCACTCAACACCTTGGGTGCGGCCGAGGTGCGGGTCATCGGCCCGCGCACCCTGATTCCCGCATTCGCCGAGGAGGCACTGGGCGTGCGGGTTTTTCACGATCTGCGCGAGGGGATCCGCAATGTCGACGTCGTCATCATGCTGCGGCTGCAACGCGAGCGCATGACCAACGCGCTCCTGCCGAGCGAACATGAGTACTTCCAATTGTATGGCCTCACCGAAGAGCGCCTCGGCGTGGCCCATCCCGAGGCCATCGTGATGCATCCAGGCCCCATCAATCGCGGGGTCGAGATCGAGTCACAGGTCGCCGACGGACCCCGCTCGGTGATCCTCGAACAGGTCACCAACGGGATCGCGATCCGCATGGCGGTCATGTCCATGTGTATCGGCACCCAGAACATCGCCATGCAGGCGGACGGCAAAACGGATGGTGAGGCCAATGGCTGAGGTTGAGCGAATCAGCATTCGCGGCGGGCGTCTGATCGACCCGGCCAACCGGATCGATCGTGAGGTCGATCTGCATCTTGCCGACGGGCGTGTGCTCGCGATCGGCGAGGCACCTTCCGGATTCGAGCCGGAGCGCGTTCTCGATGCGCAGGGACTGATCGTCTGCCCCGGTTTCGTGGACCTCAGCGCCCGGCTGCGCGAGCCCGGTCTGGAGCAGAAGGCGACGATCGCGAGCGAGACTCTGGCAGCGGCGGCGTCCGGGATCACGACGCTCTGTTGCCCGCCCGACACCTCGCCCGTCATCGATACCCCGGCCGTCGCGCAACTGATTCAGCAAACCGCACAGCGACACGGCATTGCGCGCGTCGTGCCGGCCGGCGCCATGACACGAGGTCTCGACGGCAAACAGATCACCGAGATGGCTGCGCTCAAGCTCGCCGGCTGTCCGGTGTTAAGCCAGGCGGATCGGCCGATCCGCAGTGCCCAGGTGCAGCGACGTGCGATGGAGTACGCCGCCACCTTCGGATTGACGCTCTTCCTGCATCCGCAAGACCCGGATCTGACCAGCGGCGGCTGTGCACACGAAGGCCGCGTGAGCGCCCGGCTGGGGCTTCCCGGCATCCCGGAGGCCGCCGAGACGGTCGCCGTCGCCCGCGATCTCGCATTGGCCGGCCAGACCGGCGCACGCATCCATTTCCGCGGTCTATCCACCGCACGGGCGACCGTGATGCTGGCCGCGGCGCGCGGCCGCGGCGTTCAGGCGAGCGGCGACGTCGCCATCCACCAACTCTTCCTCACCGAAGACGACCTCGACGGCTTCGACGCCAACTGCCATCTGGTGCCGCCGCTGCGCACCCTGGCGGACCGCGATGCCCTGCGTCATGCGCTCGCGGCCGGCGAGATCGGCGCCATCTGCTCCGACCACCAACCGCACGATGCCGATGCCAAGCTGCTGCCCTTCCCCGAGACCGCGCCGGGCATCTCGGGACTCGAGACCCTGCTGCCGCTCGCGCTGCGACTGGTCAGCGAAGGCGTGCTCGACCTGCCGGGCGTCATCGCCCGACTCACCCTTGGTCCCGCCGAGATCTTGGGTCTCGACCTCGGGCATCTCTCGCCCGGGGCGGCGGCGGATGTCTGCATCTTCGATCCGAACGACTGCTGGATACCGACCCCGGAGACACTCCTGAGCCACGGCGAGAACAGCCCCTTTCTCCACACGCAGATGCACGGGCGCGTCATGGCCACGGTGCTGGATGGACGCATCGTCTTCGATCGGGCGAGCGGTCGCTGATCGAGGCAGGACCGGTTCCGAAGCGGCCTCAACCGCCGGACTCAAGTGCCTCCGGGTTCAAGATATGCATGGTCTCGTCGCCCATCCCCATCACCAAGACGCCGCGGCGCGTGGCACGACGTACGACGCTCGCATCCGGATAGAGGCTCGCCAGGACTCCGACGGCGCGACGATCGGCATACTCCGGGAAGACATGGGGGATCTCGGCGAGCCGTTCGAGAATGCCCTCGACATGCGCATCCGTCAGGCGTGACTTGGTCTCGTTGACCAAGACCACCTCCGGGCAGACCAGCAGCGCATCGTACTCGCGCGTCTCGCCCCCGAAGCGGCGCACGACGCGGACCCCGAACAGATCCGCCACGGGACAGGAGAAGAGCTCGGCCGCCACCCGCGGAAGATTGGGCGCCACGATGTCCTCGACCGGCGTGCCGAGGCGATTGGCGAGATCGCCCCATTGCTTGTTCATGCTCCGACGCTCGCGCTGGCTCTCTTCGTTGAAGGCGAGCATCTCGTCCTTGAAGCTGCTCATCTCGTCCTTGAACTCGAGCATCTCCTCGGACAGACGGGCCAGCGACATCTCGGTGCGCATTGCCTGGTAGCTCAGCTCCTTCATGGACTCCCGCAGCGTGTCGACCTCTTGCTTGAGTGCGGCTTGTCCCATGACGATAACCCTCGAATGGAATCCGTTTGGTCTCGTGAAAGCATAATCCCAAAAGGAGTGGCGAGGAGTGAGGAGTGAGTGGTGAGTGGTGAGTGGTTTGAGTCTCAAGGTGAAGACCCCGGACCTCGCCGCCTACTCGCTTCTCGCTCCTCGCTTCTCGCTTCTCGCTCCTCGCCTCGAAAACTCCGTGCCTTCCGGCTAAACCGCGTCCAGAGCGAGATGCTCACTTTCGAGTGAGTTCGAAGTTTGGTGAATCCACGACCCTTAGCGGGGGACGCGGTTTAAAATTTTATATTTTTTAATACTTTAAACCGCGCCGGCTCCAGCGGTTCTGAAATCCGCCGGGGCCGATCCCATCCAAAAACATCGCATACCGCACTGGGCGCGGTTTAGACTCGTCGCGTCCTCTCGCTTGGAGCCCGTCTTGCCCCCGACCTCGACTCATCCTTTCCCGGATTTTTCCCGCGCCAGTATCCTGGTGGCCGGCGACCTGATGCTCGACCGCTATTGGAGCGGCGCAACGCGTCGGATCTCGCCCGAGGCCCCGGTGCCGGTGGTGCACGTCGCGCGGGTGGACGACCGCCCGGGCGGTGCGGCGAACGTGGCGCTTAACCTGGCCGCGCTGGGCAGCCATGTCACTCTGACGGGCGTGACGGGCAACGACGAAGCGGCCGATGTGCTGCTCGCACGACTCGATGCGCACGGTATCCGTACCCGAGTGCACAGACGCGCGGATGTGCCCACCGTCACCAAGCTGCGGGTCTTGAGCCAGCATCAACAGCTGATCCGCTTGGACTTCGAGGCGCCCTTGACGCCGCTCGCCGACGACCCGCTTCCGGCGCTGGTCTGCAATGCGCTCGATGCTTGCGATCTGCTGGTGCTTTCGGACTACGCCAAAGGGACGCTGGCCGACCCGCAGCATCTCATCGCACTGGCATTGGAGTGCGGCAAACCCGTGCTCGTGGACCCCAAGGGACTGGATTTCACGCGCTACCGCGGCGCCACACTCCTAACCCCGAACCGGGCGGAGCTTGAAGCGATCGTCGGTGTCTGTGGCGACGATGTCGCGCTCATCGAGCGAGGCCAGCGGCTGCGTGCCGAGCTCGACCTTCAGGCGATGCTGATCACGCTCGGCGAGCGCGGCATGCTGCTGCTGCGACCGGATACCGAAGCGCTGCACCTGCCCACACGTGCCCGCGAGGTCTTCGACGTGACCGGTGCCGGCGACACCGTGATCGCGACCTTGGCCGCCGCGCTGGGCGCGGGCGTCGCACTTGACGAGGCCTGCGCGCTGGCCAACTGCGCGGCCGGTCTTGCGGTGGGAAAACTGGGCACCGCGACGGTCGCCGCGCGCGAGTTGGAGCGCGCTTATCAGGGCAGCGAATGGCATACGGTACTGGACCAGACTGCATTGATCGACGCGGTCGAGGCCGCGCGCGCCGCCGGCGAGCGGATCGTCATGACCAACGGCTGCTTCGACATCCTGCATGAGGGTCATGTCGCCTATCTGCAGCAGGCCAAACGGCTCGGCGATCGCTTGATCGTGGCAGTCAACGACGATGCCTCGGTGAGCCGACTGAAGGGCCCGGAGCGACCGATCAACGGTATCGAGCAACGCATGGCCGTGCTCGCCGGTCTCGCCTCGGTCGACTGGGTCTGCGCCTTCTCCGAGGACACGCCCGAGGCACTCATCTGCCGGGTCAAACCGGACCTGCTGGTCAAGGGCGGGGACTACCGGCCGGAGGAGATCGCCGGGGCGCAATGCGTGCGCGCCAACGGCGGAGAGGTGCGCGTCCTCGATCTGCTGCCCGGGCGCTCCACTACAAGGATCCTCGGCACGATCCGAGGCACGGTCCAGGGCAATTGAAGCCATGTCGCTGCGCCGCCCGATTTCGATCGCCTATGGAGCCGCCCTCGGCCGATGACACGCCCCCTCTACACGCTCCTCCTGAGTATCCTGCTGCCGTTTGCGCTGCTGCGCCTGTATTGGCGCAGTTTGAAATCCCCGGCTTATCGCCGCCGTGTCGGCGAACGCCTCGGTCTCGGGTCCGCGGCGCCCGCGACACAGATCTGGATCCATGCGGTTTCGGTCGGCGAGGTCCAGGCCGCGGAGCCTTTGATTAAGCGCCTGATGGAACACGACCCGCCGCTGCCCATCCTGGTCACGACCACCACACCGACCGGCGCCGAACGGCTGCGCGAGCGCTTCGGCGACAGCGTGTCGCACCGCTACACCCCCTACGATCTTCCCGGAATCCTCGACCGCTTCCTGAGCCGAACAACTCCGGCTCTGCTCATCGTCATGGAGACCGAGATCTGGCCCAACACCCTGGCGGCCTGCGCGGCACGCGGCATCCCGGTGATCCTGGCGAACGCCCGCCTCTCCGAACGCTCCGCTCGGGGCTATCGACGGTTCGCGCACCTCACACGCGAGACGCTGCACGGCTTCGATTTAATCGCTGTCCAAGCGGAGCCGGACGCCCGGCGCTTCATCGCATTGGGGGCCGATCCCGATCGGGTCCAGGTGACGGGCAGCATCAAGTTCGACCTGCGCCAGCCGGCGAGCCTGCTCGACCAGGCCGAGGCAATGCGACGCGCGTGGGGAGGGCAGCGTCCGGTGTGGGTCGCGGCGAGCACCCATGAAGGGGAGGACAGACCTGTCCTCGAGGCTCACCAACGCGTTCGAACGGTCTTGCCCGAGGCCCTGCTGGTGCTGGTTCCGCGCCATCCGGAACGCTTCGATCGCGTTGCCGAAACGGTGACGCGGCAGGGCATGGCACTCGCCCGTCGCAGCCGCCAGGAACCGTGCACGCCGAGCACGGCGGTCTTTCTCGGCGACACCATGGGAGAGCTTCCGGTCTTTCTCGCCGCAGCCGACGCGGCCTTCATCGGCGGCAGTCTGGTGCCGACCGGCGGTCACAACCTCCTGGAGGCGGCAGCGGCGGGCGTGCCCGTCGCCATCGGTCCTCACCACTTCAACTTCGCGGCCATCACGCAGCTGCTGTGCGCTGAAGAAGGGGCGGTGGAGGTCGCCGACACCGAAGCGCTGGCGCACCTCATGATCTCCTGGCTGAGCGACGCCACCGAGCGGGCGCGCATCGGCGAGAACGGCCGTCGCGTCGTCGAGGCGAATCGCGGCGCACTCGATCGGCTCATGACCCTGATCGAAGCCCGCTTGCCGAAGATGCGAGGGTAATGCGGATCGACCGAGGGCAGGCGACGTTCGTGCCGAGGGAACGACCCGTTAGCGGCCACCCCGGCGCGTCAATCCGCTGCCTTGAACAGCGACCAAACCTCGCGAAACTGGGCGTCGGTCGAGTCACCGAGCCATTCGAAGCCGACCGACTCGGTGCAGACGACTTGGGTCCCGGCGTGGCGCATGCGGTCCAGTACGTTCTGTTTGAACACGGATTTCCGCGAGATAATGGCATCGGCCGGAACAAACACCTGATACCCCCAGCGCTGGAGCCCGGAGACGGTCTGGACGATACAGATGTGTGCCTCCATCCCCACGACGATCAACTGACGCCGATCCGGATGGGCGGAGATGTTGCGCTCGAACCCCGGTGCCGTGCAGCAGGAGAACGCGGTCTTCTCGGTCGGATCCGCGCCCTCAGGCATGTTGTCGCGGATGCTCGCCATGACCGGTCCGAGCCCTTTGGAGTTGTGCTGGGTCGCGATGACCGGGATGCCGAGGATCTTGGCGGCCGACACGAGCCGATTGATGTTTCCGACGACCAGATCCAGTTCGTCGGCAGGCATCGCATGCGCCAAACGTTCTTGGGCATCGATGATCAGGAGCTGGGAAAATGCCCTCTGACAAAGCGGCATCTGCGCTTGATGTGTACTCATGGCGTGTCCTCGCAATATTGTTATTGGATCGCCCGTGGCCGAAAACGCCCGTGGCGCAGAGGAGTGTGCGTCAGTTTCCCGACGGGAATCAAGGAAAAGCGGCATTCCACCCGAGCCGCACGCGGGCAGAGACCGGCTGGAGATCAGTAGACCGGCATCTCGGGATCCAGGTCACGCGCCCAGGCCGCAACGCCGCCGTCGAGATTGACCATGCGGGTAAAACCCTGCTGTTCGAGGAACCGCGCAACCTGATAGCTGCGAATCCCGTGATGGCAGATCACGACGATCTCGCGATTCGGATCCAATCGCGCCAATGCCCCCGGGATCTGCCCCATCGGGATGGATAAAGATCCCTCGATCCGACAGATCTGAAACTCCCACGGCTCGCGGACATCGAGCAAAACCGGCGGCTCGCCGTCCGCGGCCAACCACTGCGCAACCTCTTTCGGCCCCATTCGACGCATCACCAACCCCCGTATTCAACCATGCCCCAGGGGCATGCGTTTCCGAAGGTCGACCTACCAACCCTCGAAGAAAGCACCCAGCCCACGAACGCACCACAATGGTTCAAACCTAACTTTCCAATTTCCTGAACCGCGTCCACTGCAACGCCCGTTGATTCAAACGACACCGAGTCCGCACCCAAGCTCCGCATGAAACCCCTGACGCGGTTCAGCGCGGTTCAGAACTCAAAGGCATCCGCCACGACGGCATTTTGCAAGGCAAGCGTCGAGGTCTCGAACAACCCTTCTCGGGGAAAATCACGCTCGCCGATACGGGTGATCAGGACAGCCTCCATCGCGGGCTCTACCCCGAGGATGCAGAACAGACGCCCGCCCGGGGCTAATTGCTCCTGAAGCAGCGGCAAGGCGGCCTCGGTGGGCATCGATCCGGTGACGGCGATCACATCGAACGGCCCTCCCTCGACAGGCTCGCTCAGCGCATCGCCGGCGCGGATCTCGATCGACTCGAGTCCCAAGCTGGCCAACCGCACACGCGCCTCGTCCGCCAGGCCGGGGTCGATCTCGACCCCGATCACCCGCCCGCCCAGGCGATCGAGGCAGGCGCTCACATAACCCGTCCCCGCACCGATCTCCAGCACCCGCTCGCCGGCCTGCACGTCGAGCGCCTGCAGCATGCGCCCGACAACCTTGGGCGCCAACATGCAGGAGCTCACGCCGATCGGGATCTCGATATCGGCATAGGCGAGGCCCTGGTAGGCGTCGGGCACGAATGCCTCGCGCCGAATCTCCGCCATCGCATCGAGGACCCGGTCGTCCAGGACGTTCCATGGACGAATCTGCTGTTGAATCATGTTGAAACGCGCACGCTCGGCGGTGATGTCCATCGGAATCGAGTCCTCGGTATCTTGTTCTAGGCGGCCCGGAAGCCTACTGAGTTTAGGCGGATCGAGCAACCGGGATGGTGTTGAGCCTGTAGATGGGTAGAGCGAAGCGAAACCCATCCAGCCCGCGCCAAGGGCATCGGACCGAAACCGGGCAACGCTGCGGTTTGGAGGATCGGTTTCGCTGACGCTCTACCCATTCGACGCGTTCATCGAGGCGTTCACTTTTTTCTGAATCGCCACTTACTCGACCACCTGCGCATAGCCCTCGCTGCGCACACCCTGGAGCAGGGAGTCGACCTCGCTCGTGGAGATGCCGAGCATCTGCAGGGCTTCCGCCCCCAGGCGCAGGCTGCTCTCGATGGCCTCGGGGTAAGCCAGCGTCGCGCCGGCGCGGATGAGACTACCGCAGGCTTCCAGGTCACGCGCGCGGGCGATAACGGGCACCTTCGGGTAGGCGGTGCGGATATGCGAGACGGCCCGCAAGGCGGTCGGTCCATGATCGACGGTGAGGATCACCAAGGCCGCCTTGTCCACTTGCGCGGCCTCCAAAAGCTCGACATCGCCGATGTCGCCGAAATAGACGGCGCGACCGTCCTGCTCGCCGCGCTCGACGTGGACCGGGTTGGTGTCGAAGGCGATGAAAGGGATGTCGTTGGCCTCCAGGAGGGTCGCGACCGTATGACCGACCCGGCCGTAACCCGCAATCACGACCCGTTTCGCCTGACCATCCGTGGTGGCCGGATACTCGAAGCTCGGCGGCGACGCCGTTCGGTGCTCGAGTCGACGCGCCGAGGCATCGCCGATCCGCACCAGCAATGGCGTCAGCAACATACTGACCGAGATCACGCTCACGGCAATAACAAAGGTCGCATCGTCGATGACACCGAGCACCTTGGCCGAGCCGAAGAGGACAAAGCCGAACTCCCCGCTCTGAGCCAACATGAAAGCGACGCGCGTCGCCGTTCCGCGAGGCAGTCCGAAGGCCATGCCGATCAACAAGAGCACGACGAGCTTGATGGCGAGGATCACGCCGACATGCTGAGCGAGCAACAAGGGCTGAGCCGCGATCGCCTCCAGGTCGATCGACATCCCGACAGCGACAAAAAAGAGGCTCATCAACAACCCCTTGAAGGGTTCAATCTGGGCTTGGATCTGAAAGCTGAAGCGCGAGGTCGAGAGCAGCATCCCCATCATGAAGCCGCCGAGCGCCATCGATAGCCCGGCCTCGTGCATCGCCCCGGCCGCCAGAAAGACCGCCAGCAGCACGACCAGGGTAAATGCCTCGCGGTTGTGCTGACGCAGCAGGTATCTCAGCGCGACGGGCACCAGGTAACGCCCGAAGCCGACGACCAATCCCACCATACCGGCAACAACCAGGATCTGCTGCCAGAAGGGCACGTCGGAGGACAGGGTGCCGACATCCGAGAGGATCGGCACGATCGCGAGCAACGGCACCACCGCCAAATCCTGCATCAAAAGGACGGCAAAGGCGGCGGTCCCGTGACGGGTGGCGAGGTCGGCGCGCTCGTGAAGGGTTTGCATGACCAAGGCCGTCGAGGAGAGCGCCAAGGTCAGCCCCATCAAGAGCGACGCCCGCCAGGAGTAGTCGTAGAGCGAGATGTAGCCGGCCACGAGAAGACCGGAGATCAGGATCTGTGCCGAACCCATCCCGAAGACCTCGCGGCGGAGCGACCAGAGCCGCCGCGGCTTCATCTCCAGACCGATCAGAAAGAGCAGCATGACCACGCCGAGC
The DNA here is from genome assembly GCF_011390875.1 of Thiocapsa sp. GTDB lineage: Bacteria > Pseudomonadota > Gammaproteobacteria > Chromatiales > Chromatiaceae > Thiocapsa. The sequence goes on along the minus strand of NZ_JAABRP010000104.1, from coordinate 5,593 downwards.
TCGGTGAAGTTGCGCACGTCCTCGACATGCGCCGTCACCGATGGACCGGGCGAGTGCGGCCCGACCACGATGCCCGCCACCAGAAGCCCGAGGATCGAGCCCAGCCCCAGGTGTTTGAACAAGGCGACAGCCAGCGCCGCCACGGTGAGCAGCGCGATTGCCGAAAGAACAAAGCTGTTGAGCTCCATGCCGCGACTCTACCAAATTCCAAAGGGGTTGCATGCGACGCCGGAGCCGCGCTCGGAGGTATATCCTATTGCGTTCGGTCGGGACATCTCTTGAGAGACAGGACGCCATGCCATCCACTCAACCCCGGCGGCCGAGGGTCGCCGTCGCCGGTGCCAGCGGCTTTATCGGCACCGCCGTCTGCCGCGCCCTGACGGACGTCTTTTCAGTTCGGGCGCTGACACGATCGCCCGCCCGGGCACAAACGTCCGACCCGGATCAGCGCGTCACTTGGCGCCATTGCGATCTCTTCTCGGCACCGGATTTGGTCGAGGGACTCTCGGACTGCGATTACGCCATCTATCTGGTGCATTCACTGGCGCCATCTTCGCGCCTGACGCAGGCCAATCCGCGCGACATGGATCTCATCTTGGCCGACAACTTCGCTCATGCCGCGGCGGCAAACGGGGTGAAACAGATCATCGTCGTCGGCGGGTTGATCCCGGACAGCTTCCGAATCTCGCCGCTGCTTTGGAGTCGGCGCGAGGTCGAGCTGGTGCTGGCCTCGCGAGGCACGCCGGTGACGGCCCTGCGTGCCGGACTGGTCGTCGGCGCCGGCGGCTCGGCCCCGCGGCTGCTGGTCGATCTCGTCCGGCGCTTGCCGCTGCTCTTGCTGCCGCCGAGCGCCCGTTCGATGACCCGGCCGATCGCGCTGGTGGATCTGGTTCGGGCGGTGCGCCACTGCCTAGGGCAGCCGCAGACCTGTCGGGGCGCATACGACATCGGCGGTCCCGAGTGCTTGAGCTACGAAGAGATGCTGCGTCAAACGGCCGAGGTGCTCGGACTTCGGAGACGCATCCTGACCCTGCCTTGGATGCCGCTCTGGCTGGCCTCGGCCACCGCAAGGTTCTTCAGCGGTGCCCCTTCTGCCGTGGTCGGCCCGGCCCTGGAAAGTCTGCCTCAGGACACGGTGATTCGCGACAACCCGGTGCAGCGCGCGATCGACCCGTCGGCGATCCCGTTCAGCGAGGCGCTGCGCGCCGCGCTCGACCCGTCGGGTCGACACCTGTTGCCGAGCCCGCGTCAGCCGATCGAGGGTCAGAGCCGCGAACTGATGCGCCGCGCGCGGCTGGTGCGTTCCATCCAGCGGGTGATCCTGCCGCCCGGCCAAGATGCCGCCTGGGTCGCCGGGAATTATTTCCGCTGGCTCGGCGCCTGCTGTTGGCCCATGGTCTGCACCCACATCGACGACACGGGTCGATGCAGCGTCTTCATCCGCTTCCCGCGCCTGCACCTGTTGACGCTCCAATGGCTGGCCGAGGAGAGCAGCCCGCAACGTCAGGTCTACGCCATCGTCGGCGGTCTCCTGAGCCGACCGGACGCGCCGGGCCGTGCCCGCTTCGAGTTCCAGACCTTGCTGGACGATCGCTATACCATGGCCGCCATCCATGACTTTGCACCCGCCCTGCCCTGGTATGTCTATCTCTGGACCCAGGCGGTCGCGCATCTTCTGGTCATGCGGCGCTATCAACGGCGGCTCGCACGGTTGGCGCGGTGAGCCGCCGGCCGCCATCTTCCTGCTGCGGTTCGCTATTAGGTCGTCGGTTGTGCCGGACCGTACGAGGCACAGCCGACCACCGGTGGCTGGAAGCTAAGAAACGATTCGAAAACAACCGAAACATGTAGGATGGGTAGAGCGAAGCGAAGCCCATCCAGCCCGCGCCAAGCGCATCAGGCCGAAACCCCGCAACGCGGCGGTTTGGAGGATGGGTTTCGCTGGCGCTCTACCCATCCTACGAGCGAAACAACACGCTTACCTTGTTCCTGAAGCGTCACTACCCTCAGAGATACGGCCTCAGAGATACGGCCTCAGCATCCCCCCGAGATCCACCCGCGCGCGCAGACGCCGACACAACATGAAAGCGCCCATGAACTTGCGGTGCAGGAACATCGTCTCCGGTGCCGGCACGGTGCTGAAGGCGCCTGAGTAGAACATCTCGCGGCCGCGCGCGTAAACGCGCTCGAAGAGGTCTGAGACGCCGAAATCGTACCGCCCCGGGCTGCGCAGCGGCTCGCTGGACATGCGCAAGAGGTCGATGAGCGCGTTGACCTGCTCGCTCGGATCGTTCGCGCCGACATAGCCCAGATCGATCGAGGCCGCACGCATTGCAGCACGGTCATCGGCGAATGCAGCACAGGCGAGCTGTCGATAGCGCTCGACGAGATCCGACCTCACCGGCAGCGCGGCGCCGAAATCGAGCAGCACGATCCGCCCGCTGTCGGCGTCGTAGAGATAATTGCCGAAGTTCGGGTCGGATTGGACGAGACCGAACTCGAAAAGCTCGCGCATGGACAGCCGCGTCAATGCCGTTGCGGCGCGGTCGCGCTCCTCGCAGCTGTAGCCGCTGTCGGCCAAGCGGTCGACCGGGACACCCTCGGCGAAATCCATCGCCAGCACGCGCGTCGTGGAGAGGTCGCGGTGCACACGCGGGACGAGGAAGTCCGGATCCGCGCCGACACCGGCCCCATACGCCTCGAGCGAATCCGCCTCGGCGCCGTAGTCGGCCTCCTGATGGAGCTGTCGGCGCGCGCCCTCCAAATAAGGCGTCAGGTCCACACCCGCCGGAGCCATGCCGAGGGTCCGGGCCAGGAAGGCGAGGTTGTCGATGTCGCTGTCGATACTCTCGCGCACGCCCGGAAACTGGATCTTGAGCGCGAGACGACGCCCGTCGCGCGTCTCGGCCCGGTGGACCTGCCCGATCGAGGCAGAGGCCACGGGCGTGAACTCGAAACGCTTGAACTTCTCGTTCCAGCCCGGCCCGTATTCGCGCTCCAGAACCCCGGCGAGCTGGCTCATCGGCATCGGTTCAGCGCGCTCGCGCAAGGCGCTCATGATCTCCGCGGCCTCGGGCGTGAAGATGTCCGAGCCGTCCATGGACATGAGCTGCCCCATTTTCATGACGGCACCCCGCATCCTCGCGAGACGGTCGGTAAAACGACGGGTGTGCTCGGGCGAGAGCCGGATCCGCGACGGCTCGGCGCTGCGCCGGGTCCGGGCGAGCTCCATCAGACCCTTCACGCCGATCCCGGCGGCGAGATCCCCGGTGGCACGTCCGAGGTGCCAAAGGCGACTCAGACGCGTGCTCGGGACGGCCATGCCGGGTCGGGTCGGTGTGCTGGACATTGGGTTTCCTCGTATTAGAATTTGCGGCGTCCGGATCCTGTCCAGACCAAAGATTGGACATGGTATCGAGTTATCCGCACTGCAACGATGCGGAATCGCACCCGAGCCGCGAATCAAACTTGATCCAGCTGCGAGCCGCGCAGATAATACCCTGTTACTTTGCGAATCCCCCTGGATGGTCCGCCGGACTTCCCGCCGGACGCGCCATTCTTTCGAGGCCCCACGATGGACACCCCCGACACGAGTCTCGGCTTCGGCCAACTCGGCCTAGCCCCCGCGATCGCTCAAGCCGTCGAAGATCTCGGATACGAGACACCGACGCCCGTTCAAAGCCAATGTATTCCGCACCTGCTCGCCGGTCGCGACCTGCTCGGCCAAGCCCAGACCGGCACCGGCAAGACGGCCGCCTTCGCCCTTCCGTTGCTCAGCCGCGTCGATCCCACGCAGCGCGGACCCCAGGTCCTGGTGCTCACGCCGACCCGCGAGCTCGCGCTCCAAGTCGCCGAAGCCTTCCAAGGCTATGCCCAGCATCTGAAGGGCTTTCTCGTGCTGCCGATCTACGGCGGTCAAGGCTACGGCCTACAGCTGAGCCAGCTCAAACGCAATCCGCAGGTGATCGTCGGCACGCCAGGGCGTGTGATGGACCATCTCAAGCGCGGCACACTCGCGCTCGACATGCTCAAGACGCTGGTCCTGGACGAGGCCGACGAGATGCTCAACATGGGCTTCGCGGAGGATATCGACTGGATCTTCGAGCAGACCCCGCCCGGACGCCAAGTCGCGCTCTTCTCCGCGACCATGCCCGCGGGGATCCGCCGCGTCGCCCAGACCCGACTCTCCGATCCGGTCGAGATCCGCGTCACGGCGGACTCGGAGACGGTCGACACCATCGACCAGCACCACTGCGTCGTCACCCGATTCCACAAGCTGGACGTGCTCACCCGCATCCTTGAGCTCGAGCCGTTCGACGGCATGCTCGTCTTCGTACGCACCAAACATGCGACCGTCGAGCTCGCCGACAAGCTCAAGGCGCACGGTTTCGCCGCCGAGCCGCTGAACGGCGACATGAGCCAGGAGATGCGCGAGCGCACCGTCGAGCGCCTTAAGCAGGGCCATCTGGACATCCTGGTCGCAACCGATGTGGCCGCGCGCGGACTCGACGTGGAGCGGCTCAGCCATGTGGTGAACTACGACATCCCGACGGATCCCTCCGCCTATGTCCACCGGATCGGGCGGACCGGGCGCGCCGGACGCGCCGGTCGGGCCATCCTGCTGGTCGAGCCGCGCGAGCGCGGGCTGCTGCGCGCGATAGAGCGCACCATCCGACGCAGCGTTCCGGCGATGGAGCCGCCCTCGGCCTCCCAGCTGAGCGAGTCGCGCATCGACCGCTTCACCGCCGAGCTGCGCAAGACCCTGACCGAGCAGGATCTGGACTTCTTCTATCGTCTGGTCGCACGGCTTGCCACCGAGCAGGAGCTGGAGATGATGGACATCGCCGCGGCGCTGGCCTATTTGACTCAGCGCGAGCGTCCACTCGATGTCCAAGCGGATCTGCCGCGTCCGGCGGCGACGCGGCCCGAGCGCCCGTCACGGAGCGAAGGTCGCGACGAGGGACGTCCGCGTGCCCCCCGCGACGGCGAGCGGGGCGCAACGCCCCGGCGCGAAGACAGTCGCGACCGCCCGCGCACGCAGGGGCGCGGGTCCGAGGGGCTCACCAGCTATCGGATCGAGGTCGGCCACCAGCACGGCGCCACCCCGCGCGAGATCGTGGGCGCCATCGCCAACGAGTCCGGGCTGGAAGGTCGCTACATCGGCCGGATCGACATCCGGGACGATCACTCCTTGGTCGACCTCCCGGAAGGTATGCCGCGCGAGATCTTCAATCACCTCAAGCGGGTCTACGTCCGTGGGCAGGCGCTGCGGATCTCGCTGGCGGATGGGGCGGCTGGCGGGACGCGGCGCAGCGGGGGAGAGGGTCCCGGCGGCGCTCGCCCCGATCAGCCGACCTACGAGCGCAAGCCCCGGGAGTCCGGATTTCATCAGGAGCGCAAGCGCAAGCGCACGGATCCCGGCTGAACCGCGTCCGGGGCCTGGCTCGAGGCTTGAGTCCGGTGCGGACGTACGAGTATCGATTCGGACTTTGAGTTGACGCGGTTCAGGAGATTTAACCTAAACCGCGCCGGCTCCAACGGTCGTTGGAGCCGGCGCGGCCAAGCGAATCCAACACACTACGCATACCGCACC
>NZ_JAABRP010000103.1 GCF_011390875.1 Thiocapsa sp. | reverse complement strand
GCTGCTGGCGCTGGTGACCCTGGGGCTGAAGACCTTCATCGAGTGGAGAGTCGAGCGCGGCCTGCGGGACACCGTCTAAGGACCTACCCATGAGCATCCAAGTCAAAGAGATTCAAAAGCGATTCGGCGAATTCGTCGCGCTGGATCAAGTGTCGCTCGATTTCCCGACCGGTGCCTTGACGGCGCTGCTGGGACCTTCGGGTTGCGGCAAGACCACGCTCTTGCGCGTCATCGCGGGCCTGGAGACAGCCGACTCCGGTCGCGTCATCCTGGAGGGCGAGGATGCCTCCGACACCCATGTGCGCCAACGCCGGGTCGGGTTCGTCTTCCAGCACTATGCGCTCTTTCGTCACATGACCGTGCTCGAGAACGTCGCCTTCGGGCTGCGCGTGAAGCCGCGGCGCGAACGTCCCGACGACGCCGAGATTCGCCGGCGGGTCCATCGCCTGCTCGATCTCGTCCAGCTCGACGCGCTGGCCGAGCGCTTCCCGGCGCAGTTGTCCGGCGGTCAGCGCCAGCGCGTCGCGCTGGCCCGTGCCTTGGCCGTCGAGCCGCGTGTTCTGCTGCTCGACGAGCCGTTCGGTGCGCTCGATGCCCAGGTGCGCAAGGAGCTGCGCCGCTGGCTGAGGCGATTGCACGACGAGCTTCAGGTGACCTCGATCTTCGTCACGCACGACCAGGAAGAGGCCCTCGAGGTGGCGGATCGGGTGGTCCTGATGAACCGTGGCCGTGTCGAGCAGGTCGACACCCCGACCGAGGTCTACGAGCGCCCGGCCACCCCCTTCGTCTACGGGTTTCTCGGCGCGGTCAATGTCTTTCACGGACGCATCGAGGGGCCGCATCTGCGCGTCGGCGAGGCAACCCTGCCGCACGAGCAGACACAGGTGATCCACGGCGCCGAAGCGGTGGCGTTCTCGCGGCCCCATGAGCTGAGGATCCTGACCGATCCGGACACGCCGCACGGGGTCGCGGCCGTCGTGGAGCGCGTCCTGACCTTCGGCGCCGACGTGCGGGTGGAGCTCGACAGTCTGCCGGGTGCCGCAATACGCGGAGAACCAGCCCATTACGAGGTCGTCATGCCGCGTGCGCAGGTCGATGCCTTGGCGCTGACCCGCGGGCAACGGGTGCGGTTGGTTCCGTCCCAGATTCGCGTCTTCCCGAGTCAGGCGGCCTGAAATGAACTTCCAACAACTGCGGATCGTCCGCGAGACCGTCCGGCGCAACTTCAACCTGACCGAGGTCGCGAACGCGCTTTATACCGCGCAATCCGGTGTCTCCAAACACATCAAGGACTTGGAGGGCGAGCTCGGCATGGAGCTGTTCGTGCGTCGAGGCAAGCGGCTCCTCGGTTTGACGGAGCCCGGCAAAGAGCTGCTGCCGATCGTGGAGCGCATACTGATCGACATAGAGAACATGAAGCATCTCGGCGAGCAATTCGCGCAGCAGGATACGGGGCACCTGGCCATCGCCACGACCCACACCCAGGCCCGTTATGCCCTGCCTGCGGTGGTGACCCGGTTTAAGCAGGCGTTCCCGAAGGTCTATCTGGAGCTCCACGAGTGCGGACCGGGGGAGATCGTCAGCCTGTTGCGTGACGGTCAGGTGGACATCGGGGTCGCCACCGAGGCGCTGGGCAGTGAAGAGGATTTAGTCAGCTTCCCCTACTACCGGTGGCGTCATGCGGTGATCGTCCCGATCACCCATTCGCTGACCGGCGTCTCGCCCCTGACCCTGAGCGCGATTGCGGACTATCCGATCATTACCTACTACCCGGGACACACGGGTCGGGCGCGCATCGACGCCGCCTTCGCCCGCGCCGGCGTCGCCCCGGACATCGTCATGTCCGCGCTCGACGCCGATGTCATCAAGGCCTATGTGGAGCTGGGGCTGGGCGTCGGCATCATCGCCGCCATGGCGTTCGACCCCGCCCGCGATGCGGGCCTGTGCCTGCTCGACACCGCGGACATGTTCGAGGTCAATACCGCCCGTCTGGGTCTGCGACGCGGTCACTATCTGCGTGACTATGCCGTGCGCTTCATTTTGGAATGCGCCCCCGCACTGACCGCTGAGCAGATCAAGGAGGCGGTGTTCCCCAAGGCGGCGATGCCTTGATCCCGCACGCGGCGCTCAGGCACCGCCGCGATAGAGCTGCGGGGGCTGATCGGCCAGCCAACGCGCGATCGCGTCCTCGATCGACACAGGCGGCTCGATCGCGCGGCGTGAAACGAACGTCGGCCGCTGCCGAACGGATGGGGTACGGACACCCCTGGCCGCGAGACTGCTGCGTGTTCGCATGACGCCAAACGTGCTCGGCTGTGCGGGATGCTGGATTGAAGAGGTGTTCATGGTGCGCGCTCCGGCCGTTGCCTTGAAGGGGTTTGGTCGCGAGGAGTCGCGACCTTGGGAGCACGGTAACGCAGGGATGCTGACCATCGGCTGACGGCGTCTGTCAGCAACCCGGCATGTGGGCAGTCAGTTCTCGGCAAACACCCTGGAGTCGCGCGCCTCCTAAAATGCGCGCTCGTCGGCAAAGTCAGGAGTCGGCTTCATGGGCTTGGTTAATGACCGAAAACCGTTCCGCGCGTCGAGACACCGGCTCGGTTCCCTCGGCGAGTGCGCCCTCGAAATCGGTCAGGTCATGCGTTTGCCAGAAGTCGGCCAGTGCCGTGATGGAGTCCGTGTCGGGTAGCGAGTTCATCGTCTTTGCCATTGCTGATAGCGTTGCCGTTCGCGTTCGGTCACGGGTCATGGCTCTGGCCGTCACCGGGCACCCCTTGCCATCCGGGAAGCGGATGACGATACACAACAGATATCGGCCCGCGCGCGTTTGGCCAAGCACATGGCAAACCGGGCTGCATCTTCCGAACGTGCCCGCAAGACGAGGGGCTTGCCAAAACAAAAGATCCGGCGTGTCGTCAACGCTCCCGCCACACGGTCGTATAGAGATCGTGCCGGCGGTCCTTCAGGTTCTGGACCGTTCCTGAGTTCCGTGCGGCACGCAGGGCCTCGAGGCGCAGATCGGCGAAGGCGACGGTCTCGACATTCGGCGTGGTGTCGGCCGCGATCCCGTCGCGCGCGAAGGGGAAGTCGCAGGGCGTGAGAATGCAGCTCTGGGCGTACTGGATGTCCATGTTGTGGACCTTCGGCAGGTTGCCGACGTTGCCGGACATGACGAGATAGCATTGGTTCTCGATCGCCCGGGCTTGGGCGCAGTAGCGCACCCGCAGATAGGACTGGCGCTCGTCCGTGCAGAAGGGCACGAAGACGATGTTGGCGCCCTGATCGACCAGATGACGGCCGAGCTCGGGAAACTCCGCGTCGTAACAGATCAGGACACCGATGGGGCCGCAGTCGGTATCGATCGCGTTCAGCGAGTGGCCGCCCTCGATGTTCCACCAGTAGACCTCGTTCGGGGTCGGATGGATCTTGGGTTGCTCATGCACCTCGCCGCTGCGCAGACAGACGTAGCAGACGTTCTCGACCCGACCGTTGGGCATCCGCGTGGGGTGCGAGCCGCCGATGATGTTGATGTTGTAGCGCACCGCCATGTCGCTCAGCGCCTCTTTAAGCGGCTCCGTGTACTTGGTCAGGGCCTCGATCGATTCGGCGGGCGAGAGCTCCTGATCCTCCATCGAGAGCAGCTGCAGGGTGAAGAGCTCGGGGAAGACGACGAAGTCCGCCCGATAGTCGGCGGTGACGTCGACGAAGTAGCGCACCAGATCGGTGAACTCCTCGAACGACCCGACCCGTCGCTGCATGTACTGCACGGTCGCGACGCGCACGGTGTCGGGCAGCCGGCCACCGTAGCTCTTGGCGCGCTGCTCTTCCTTCTCGTCCGGCGCATTGGGGTTGCGCCAGACCAGATGAACCGCGTAGCCCTCGGATTCCTTGTCCTCGGGCAGGTAACGCGGCAGCATTCCCAAGACCTCGAAGCCGTTGCGCATCTGGAAGGTCAGGACCGGATCGCGCAATCGGTTCGCTTTGACCTCCTCGAGATAGGCATCGGGGGTTCCGTATCGACGTAGGCGCTTGCTGAGCGAGGGGATGCGCCCGCCGAAGACGATGCCCTTGACGTCCCAGGAGCGGGCCAGCTTTTTGCGTTCGTCGTAGAGACGCTGGCCGAGGCGCAACCCACGATATTCCGGGTCGACGCAGACCTCCATCCCGTAGAGATAGTCCCCGTTCGGATCGTGACGCGAGGCGTAACCGCCTCCGGTGATCTCGTTCCAGGTGTGCGGCTGGAGTGCGACATCGCCGTTGATCAGGAAGGTGGCGCAGTAGCCGACGATGGCTCCCTCGTATTCGGCGACGAACTGCCCTTCGGGGAAGTTGTGGATCTGGCCGAGAAGCATGGCCCGCGAATACGTCCCCATGCCGCTTGCCCGATAGACGCGCGACACCAGGCTGCGGATGTGGGGGATGTCCTTCACGCGCGCGTTGCGCACGATCAAAGGCGGTTTCGGGTGCTTGGTCTTGGCAGTGCTGGGCATGCGGGGTACTCCGGTGCGGTGGCTGGCGATCGGGGCAGGGCTCGGCTCGGTTCCGGGCCGGGCTCTCGGCCGGGTCCTCGGATTGTGTCGAACCGGTCGATGGGGCTAGCATGCCCCCGAGCGCTGCCGTCGGTAGTGGATTCGGAAAGACTTACGACACGAGGTGAAACGTCCATGAAGGCAATCGAGATGCGCGAGACCGGCGGGCCGGCCGTTCTGCAACGGGTCGATCGGCCTCGTCCCGAGATCGGCGGGCCGGACGACATCCTGGTCAGGCTCAAGGCCGCCGGTGTGAATCCGGTGGATACCAAGATCCGCACCAACGGGCCTCTGATTCCGAACGGCTTGCCGGCGGTCTTGGGCTGCGACGGAGCCGGCGTGGTCGAGGCCGCAGGCGAAGCGGTCACGCGTTTCAAGCCGGGTGACGAGGTCTGGTTCTGTTGGGGCGGGCTCGGCGGGCCGGTCGGCAACTACGCCGAGTATATCCTGCTCGACAACCATCTTGCCCAGGCCAAACCGCGCGAGATCGGGTTCGTCGAGGCCGCCGCGGCGCCTTTGGTGCTGCTGACCGCCTGGGAGTCGCTGCACGACCGGGCGCGTTTGCTCGAGGGACAGCGGGTTCTCATCCACGGTGGCGCAGGCGGGGTGGGGCATGTCGCGATTCAGCTCGCCAAGGCGGCCGGCGCACGCGTCTGCACGACTGTCAGCAGCGCGGAGAAGGCCGATTTCGTCCATGCGCTCGGCGCCGAGTACTGCATCAACTACAAGGAAGAGGACCTCGTCGAATCCGTGATGGACTGGAGCGAAGGACAGGGCGTGGACATCGCGCTGGATACCGTCGGCCCCGAGGTCTTCCGCAAGACCATCCCGGCGATGGCCCACTACGGTGATCTGGTGACCATCCTGGATCCGGGGCCGGATCTGGACCTGAAGGAGGCGCGCGTGCGCAATCTGCGCATCAGCCTGGAGCTGATGCTGACCCCGATGCTTCGGGATCTGCCGCGGGCACGCACCCACCAGGGCGAGATCCTGCGCCGCTGCGCCAAGCTGATCGACCAGGGCGACCTGCGAATCCATGTCTCCGAGACCTTCCCGCTCGCGCAGGCTCAGGAGGCGCACAAGCGGATCGAGACGGGCCATGTGACCGGCAAGCTCGCGCTGACGATGGATTAGGGCAATGGGCTCCGGCGCTGCGGGGGTGATTGCTCGGATTCCCGGCCGCAGCCTGCGCCTAGCGATCCTGTCCGACACGCATGGCGACCTCGATGCACGCGTCGAGCACCTGGTCACGACCTGCGATCTGGCGATCCACGGGGGGGATATCGGCAACGCCGATATCCTCGCCCGGATGCAGCCCGGCCTCGGGCGCGTCTTCGCCGTCTTCGGCAACAACGATGTCTCGCGCCAATGGCCGGAGCGCGATCATGACCTCTTGCGGCAGCTCCCGGAATGGGTCGAGCTCGCGCTGCCGGGAGGGTGCTTGGTCGTGATCCACGGCCATCAGGGCCCGGCGCGCGACCGCCATGCGCGACTTCGCGCCCGCTTCCCGGCGGCGCGGGCGATCGTTTACGGGCACAGCCATCGGCTGGTGTTGGACATGGATACGGTGCCCTGGGTCTTGAATCCCGGCGCCGCCGGTCGGACCCGGACCTACGGCGGGCCTTCCTGTCTCGTGTTGAGCGCAGGCGAAACCGAGTGGGAGGTCGAGGTCCATCGATTCGCCTTCCTTACAACCCGCCGTTCCAGGGCCCCGGTTTTGAAACGCCAAGGCGCACGGCCCGCGAAGATGACCCGCGTATGAGCCCCTCCGACCGCGTTCGGCCCAAACCCCCGAAGTCCCTTCTGCGGCTCGTCGGCCGCGCCATCGCGGACTTCCGCATGATCGGCGAGGGCGACCGCATCCTGCTCGGCGTCTCGGGCGGAAAGGATTCGCTCTCTCTCCTGCACATCCTCAAACATCTGCAGACCTATGCCCCGGTGCGCTTCGATCTCGCGGTGCTGACCGTCGATCCACAGGTGCCGGGATTCGATCCCGAGCACCTCAAGGGCTACTACCAAGACCTCGGCGTGCCCTGGTTCTACGAGCAGCAGCCGCTGATGGATCAGGCCAAGGAGCATATGGACGGCGACTCCTTCTGCGCCTACTGCTCGCGCATGAAGCGCGGCATCATGTACCGCATCTGCCGCGAGCAGGGCTACGGCGTGCTCGCCTTGGCCCAGCATCTCGACGATCTGGCCGAGAGCCTGCTGATGTCCCTCTTCCACGGCGGGCAACTGCGTACCATGAAGGCCCATTACCTGAACAACGAGGGCGACGTGCGCATCATCCGCCCGCTGGTCTATTGCCGCGAGCGACAGACCGCGGACTATGCCGAGCGCGCCGAGCTTCCGGTCGTTCTGGATTCCTGCCCCGCCTGCTTTTCCATGCCCACCCGCCGCGAGCACATGAAGGCCCTCTTGGCACGCGAAGAGGCCGAGCACAGCCATCTCTTCGCCAACATCCTGCATGCGATCAAGCCGATCATGGTTGAAGGCGAGCTGCCCGGGGAGTCGCAAGCCGCTAGCCGCCAGCCTCCGGCTCCCAGCCTCCAGCGGTAGTTGAAGGCGAACGGTCGCGTCGATCATGCACGGTGGCCGGAAGCCGACATCTCACACCTAGCGGTCGGCCGCATTAGGCTGTCCTACGGACCAACATCACCCTCGACTGAGCCCGATCAGATCCCCGGCGGCCTGATCCGGTTAAGCTGTCCCCTGATCTCTGCTGTCCGATTGCCCATGTCCGCATCCATCGATAATCCGCACTTCCTCCTGCGTCGTCTGCATTCCCTGCTTGGTTTGCTCCCGGTCGGCGCCTTTCTGATCTTCCATCTCTGGGAGAACTCTCAGTCGCGCTTCGGTGCGGAGCATTACAACGAGCATGTCGTTGCGGCGCTCAAGGGCATGAATTATCTGCCCTTGATGGAGATCTTCGTGATCGCGCTGCCGCTGCTCTTCCACGCCGGATACGGGCTGGTGATCACGGCTCAGATGCGTGCGGAGCTCGCTCGGTACAGCTATACGCGCAATCGGCTCTACTGGATGCAGCGGGTCTCGGGCATCGGCATCCTGCTCTTTCTGCTGATGCATGTGGGGATGACGCGCATCGCGGGGTTCTGGGACCCGAACGTAGGCGATGATCTGTTCGCCCACATGCAGGCGCTGCTGAGTCAGCCCTGGATGCTCGGGCTGTATCTGGTCGGTCTGCTGCTTTCGGTGTTTCATCTTGCCAACGGGCTTGCGTCCATGGCGATCGTCTGGGGACTCACGACCTCGGTCCGCGCCCAAGCGCTGTTCGGTTGGGTCTGCGTCCTGATCGGTCTGTTGTTGGCAGCCATGGGTGTCCATGGCCTGATGGGGTTCCTGTCATGAGCACGCCGAATGTTATCGTCATCGGCGGCGGCCTGGGCGGGCTGTGGGCGACCTTGCGGATCGCCGACGCGGGTTTTCCGGTCACGCTCTTCTCGCTCTTCGAGGTCAAGCGCAGTCACTCGGTCTGTGCCCAAGGCGGTATCAATGCCGTGCTCGACACCAAGGGGCAGCGCGACTCGATCCGTCAGCACATCGTCGACACCATCAAGGGCGGCGAATATCTCGCGAACCAGCCACCGGTGAAGGCCATGTGCGAGGATGCCCCCGGCCTGATCCGCACCTTCGAGCGCATGGGCGTGACCTTCTCGCGCACGCCCGAGGGTCTGCTCGATCAGCGTCTCTTCGGCGGCGTGAAGAACAAGCGGACCTGCTTCGCCGGTGCCAGCACCGGGCAACAGCTCCTCTACGGCGTCGACCAGCAGGTCCGGCGACTGGAGTCCGAGGGCAAGGTCGTCAAGCATGAGTGGTGGGAGTTTCTGTCCCTGCTGCTGGATGCCGACGGCGTCTGTCGCGGCATCGTGGCGATGGATCTGAAGAGCCTGGAGGTGCGCGCCTTTGCGGCCGACGCGGTCGTCGTGGCGAGCGGCGGCATGGGCCAGCTCTACGCGCCCAAGAGCACGACGTCAACCAACTCGACCGGCGCCGCGGCGAGCCGCTGCTACCGCCAGGGCGCATGGATGGCCAACGCGGAGTTCTTCCAGTTCCATCCCACGGCCATGATGGGGCACGACAAGAACCGGCTGATGAGCGAGGCGGCGCGCGGGGAGGGCGGGCGCATCTGGGTGCCGAAGACGCCCGGCGACCGGCGACCGCCCAAGACCATCCCGGAGGCCGAGCGCTTCTATTTTTTGGAGGAGTTCTTCCCGGCCTACGGCAACACGGTCGCTCGCGACGAGGCGGCGCGTGCCATCTGGACCGTGACTCGGCAGATGGGTCTCGGAATCGGCGGTGACGGCGGCGACCGAGTGTATCTCGATCTGACGCACCTGGATGCGGCATTTATCGGCTCGCGTCTGGGCGCCATTCTGGAGATCTATCGTAAATTCGCCGGGGTCGATCCGATGACCGAGCCGATGGAGATTTTTCCTGCGGCGCATTACGGTATGGGCGGACTTTGGGTCGATTTCGAGCGTTCCGCCGACGGCGGAATTCAACCCGACAGCCCGCGCAATCACGCGACCAACGTCCCCGGCCTCTATGCCTGCGGCGAGTGCGATTACGCCTATCACGGGGCCAACCGACTGGGTGCCAACTCGCTCCTGTCGGCGAGCTACTCGGGACGCGTTGCCGGAGAGGCGGTGGTGAGCTACCTGAAGGGACTCGCTTCGGATCGCGGCGCGCTGGCCCCGGGGATCCCGCAGACCGAGGTTGCGCGCCAGCAAACGATCAACGCGGAGCTGATGCGGGCAGAGGGGGCCGATACGCCTTATCTGATCCAGAAGGAGCTGGGTGCGCTGATGACGGCCAAGGTGGGCGTGGTGCGCTCGAACCCGGAGCTGGTGTCCGCCTTCGACGAGCTTCAGGTGCTGCGGGAGCGCCTGCGCAGCGCGCGCCTCGGCGAGTCGAGCACCTGGGCGAATCAGAGTCTGGCCTTCTCGCGCCAGCTCAGCGATATGATCGAGCTGGCCGGAGTCGTGACCCGGGGCGCACTGGCCCGCGACGAGTGTCGCGGGGCCCATTACAAACCCGCGTTCCGGATCCCGATCCCTGAGGGGACGTTTGGGGGCGACCCCGAGTTCGAGGCGTATCGCGATCGCTGGCACGCGAACAACGCGCAGTGGCTCAAGACGACCATTGCCGAGTATACCGAGGACGGCCCTCGGCTCAGCTACCAGGAGGTGGATCTGAGCGTTTATCCGCCGACCGAGCCGAGGGACTACCGATGACCGAGCAGTCGATCCACCTGCGGATCCGCCGTCAGGACCGTTCCGACAGCGGCCCCTATTGGCAGGATTTCGCGATCCCGGCGCACGCGGACCACAACATCGTCTCGCTGCTGATGGCGTTGCGGGAGAACCCGGTTACGGTCTCGGGCCAGCGGGTCGATCCGGTCGTCTGGGAGCACAACTGCATGGAGGAGGTCTGCGGCGCTTGCGCCATGCTGATCAACGGCGTTCCGCGCCCCTCCTGCTCGGCGCTCGTGGCCGAGCTCGATCAGCCGATCCGCCTGGAGCCCTTGCCGAAATTTCCGGTCGTGCGTGATCTGCTGGTCGATCGCCGACGGATCGACCAGGGCCTCAAACAGGTCAAGGCATGGATCAAGATCGATGGCGTCTGGGACACGCATGAAGGTGCGCCGCGCATCGGGCCGGCCGAGTGGGCGGCGAACTATCTATACAGCCGCTGCATGTCCTGCGGTTGCTGCATGGCTGCCTGTCCGCAGTTCGGGTCGCACTCGGCCTTTCTCGGCCCTGCGCCGCTGGCTCAGGCCCGCCTCATGAACGCCCATCCGACCGGGCGTTACGACAAGGCGGAGCGTCTGCACGCCATCATGGGCGACGGCGGTTTGAGCGATTGCGGCAATGCGCAGAATTGCGTCAGGGTCTGCCCGAAGGAGATTCCGCTCACGACAGCGATCGGTGAGCTTGGGCGTCAGACTACGGTCCAGATGCTCAAGGATATCTTCGGGCCGCGTTGAGCCGCGCCTGTGCCGCCACGTCGTGGCGGTGACCTATAGAGGGCAACTGGCCTTCGCTCTCGTGGAATGCCTTCGCGAAGTCGCGATCCGCACCCAGGATGTGTTCCAGGATCCAATCGCGGGCGTTTTCCTGCGCCTCCTCGTCGAAGACGTCGATGCCCTCCGCACGCCAGTGGCGTAGCTGATCGGTGTACTCGGCCATCAAGAGCGCATGCTCGGTGCGGTGCTCGGCGAAGTCCTCGTAGCCGACCGCCTGCATCAGCTCCTCTTCGTGTTTGAAATGCTCCCGTACGGCTTCGCCGAGATCGGTCAGGGCATCGATGAGGGCGAAGGCGTCGCCGGAGCGTCGCGGGGATGCCTCGGGACCGAAGCGGTGACAGATGTCCGCGAGGTGTTTGATCAGTCCTCGATGCTCCACATCCAGGACATCAATGTTGAGTGACCATTCGTCGTGCCAAGTCAAAAGCCTTGTCATCGGGTCCTCCGTCGTGCTGTCGGCGCCGCGTCAGCCGGGTGCCGATAGGTCGCGCCCTTCGGGGATGCGTCGGGCGCATGGTCCGCTGTGTCGTCCGGACTACGGGACATCATCTTGTTGTTGTCGTGCTGCTCGGTCGGAGCTCTTCATCGGGCTCGGCTGCGCACCGGATCTAAGCGGGGCGCCTTAGGGGCAGCACCCGCGGGGCCGGGGTCGGTCCGCCCGAATTTCGCTGGCGTTCGAGCATCTGTTTGATGACCGGCTGAATCTCGCCGAGGAGCCGCGTCTGCGTCTCCCGCAGATCTTTAAAATAATAGACGATTTCACACTCGACGGGGTTCGAAATCGATTTCCGTCCGACCGCCGGTCGCCAGGCGATACGGATCAGGCGACCGCCCTCGCCGTCCTGATAGGCATAACCGCCGTGGCTGTCGACGAAGACCACCTCGTCGCGATCGACCACGGCCTGATACTGCATGGAGCGGATCGGGATGAAGACGGCGCTCCCGGTGCTGCGTCTGAGGAGCAACTGCAGCCCGTTGTGGAGCGCTGCCGGGATCCGCGTCTGCTCACGGGCAACGGCTTCGTCGGGTCGAAAGAAGGTCTCGCGGATCAGATAATCGGCCATCTCTGGATGCCCCGCGGATGCGGATGTCGTACGGCCGCTCTAGGAGCGGCGCTTGCTCAGTCGCTGTCGCCGAGCTCGGGGTCCCAGCCGGCTGCGCGTGCCTTTTCGATCGCCGCCGAATAGATCCGCTCATGCCGTTCGCGTAGCTCGGGCGGGAGTCTGGAGACGAGATGCCCGTAGGGGTGCCATGCCTGCGTGACCTTGTCGTAGAGGTCCTCGATGCCTTGAATGGTCCAGCCCGCGCAGGTCTGCTCCTCCGGGATGATGCCGAATACCCAGGCGTCTCGGATGATGTTGGCGGTCGGGGTCATGGCGCCGCCTTCCTGCTTGTCGATGCCCTCGTAGATCTTGTTCTTCATAAGGTCTGTCCTGGTTGATATCCGGTACACTCTAGCGCCTTGCTTCTCCGACGGCTACGTCTGCCCGAGGCCGCGGATCCCGTCACGCCGAGCAACTGACGCAGGAGATCCGCCGGCTGTCGTTCGAACCTTCCGCGCCGGGTGCGCCCGACGCGGTTCACCAAGCGAGTCTGTCCATGTCCGAGATCCTGGTCGATCTGATCCGTCACGGCGAGCCCGTCGGCGGTGCGCGCTATCGCGGCAACGGGACCGACGACCCGCTCAGCCTCGCGGGCTGGTCGCAGATGACCGAGGCGCTCGGCGAGACGGCGCCTTGGGACCAGGTCATCAGCTCGCCGATGGCGCGCTGCCGTGTCTTTGCGGCGGATCTTGCCGGGCGAAACGGCTTGCCGCTGGTCGTCGATCCGAGCCTGATCGAGGTCGGCATGGGTGCCTGGGAAGGGCGCGCCCGCAGCGCAGTTGCCGCGGAGGAGCCCGAGCGCTTTGCCGCCTTCTATCGCGATCCCGTCGGAGCGCGCCCGGCCGGCGCCGAGCCGTTGGAGCGCCTGCTTGCGCGCGTCTCGGATGCCTATGCCCGTCATCTCTCCGCCTATCCGGGTCGGCGATTGCTGATCGTCTGCCACGCCGGGGTGATGCGTGCGCTGGTCGGCCACCTGCTCGGTGCCGATGCGCGCTGCTGGTATCGCATCCGGATCGACTATGCCGGGCTGGTGCGGGTCCGGCACGGACGTCTCGGTCCGAGCATCGAGTGGGTCAATGCGCGCACGTTGTTCTAGCCCGAGCGGCTCAGTCCCCGGATGCGAATCGGGACCAGGGTGGCCGATGCCTGCGGGCATGATCGATCATAAGGTTTGAAACGCCGCGCGGTCGGTGTAGCCTCAACGCGTTGCCGACCTGGAATCCGAAGGCAAAGACTTATGCCGAAACAGACTGCTGAACACGCAAGCTACGATCGCGACTACCACGCTTAGTTGACGGAAAGCGCGGCACTTCTGCGCGAAGGTTGCCTGAGCGAAGTCGACCTTGCGCAAATCGCCGAGGAGCTTGAGGACATGGGCAGGAGCGAGCGTCGGGCAATCGAGAACGGATGGGCGGGATTGGGCGCGCGTTGCGTCGGCCGTACATGAGCATCGAGGCGTGACACCGGATCGATTGGGCTATACTCAGCCGCTTTCGACGCCGTTGTAATCCCAGCCCATGCAAAAGACCGACGATCTGCGCATCCGCGAAATCAAAGAAGTCCGCTCCCCGAGCGCGCTGCACCAGGAATTCCCGATCTCGGAGGCGGCTGCGGAGACCGTCTATTCCACGCGCCACGCCATCCAACAGATCCTCCACGGTCGGGACGATCGACTGCTGGTCGTCGCGGGTCCTTGCTCGGTTCACGATCCGCGCGCTGCGCTCGAGTACGCCGAGCGTCTCAAGATCCTCCGCGACGCATTGAGCGATTGCCTGCTGATCGTTATGCGCGTCTATTTCGAGAAGCCGCGGACCACGGTCGGCTGGAAGGGCCTCATCAACGATCCGAATCTGGACGGCAGCTTCGAGATCAATCAGGGCCTCGGCATCGCGCGCAAGCTCCTGCTGGATCTCAACGGCATGCAGATCCCGGCCGGGACCGAATTCCTCGATCTCATCAGCCCGCAATACATCGCCGATCTGGTGAGCTGGGGGGCGATCGGTGCGCGTACGACCGAGAGCCAGGGCCATCGCGAGCTGGCCTCCGGCCTGTCCTGTCCCGTCGGCTTCAAGAACGCGACCAACGGGGACGTGAAGGTCGCCATCGACGCCATCCATGCCGCGGCGCGTCCGCATGTCTTCATGTCGGTCACCAAGGAGGGTCAGTCCGCGATCTTCAGCACCACCGGGAACGTCGAC
>NZ_JAABRP010000102.1:3472-3929 GCF_011390875.1 Thiocapsa sp. | reverse complement strand
CACCCACGTCATCCTGCGCGGCGGCCAACGGCCGAACTACGATACCGAGAGCGTGAGCATTGCCGCGGAGCAGATCATCGAGTCCGGTCTGACGCCCAAGATCATGATCGACTTCAGCCACGCCAACAGCCGTAAGCGTCCGGAGAAACAGACCCGTGTCTGCCAGGACGTCGCCGGCCAGATCGCGCGCGGGGATCGCGGCATCATGGGCGTCATGATCGAGAGTCACCTGGTCGGCGGCCGACAGGACCTGGCGGCGAGCGACGGGATGGTCTTCGGTCAAAGCGTCACCGACGCCTGTATCGGCTGGGACGATACGGTTCCGATGCTGCATGAGCTCGCGGATGCCGTCATGCGCCGACGTGCACTCTAGCCGGAAATCGCCTAAACCGCGTCCAGAGCGACATGCGTCATTTGCGTGTTGCGTTTGGCTTCGGAGATGTCCTCGATCTCGGTG
>NZ_JAABRP010000102.1:0-3463 GCF_011390875.1 Thiocapsa sp. | reverse complement strand
AAACCCCGCCGGCTCCGACGGTCGTCGGAGCCGGCGCGGCCAAGCCAATCCAACACACTACGCATATCGCGCCGGGCGCGGTTTAAAGCCGGTCCAGGTACCGTGTCCCGCCGAGTCGGCTCGCCTGGTCGCTGATCCAGGCCGCGCGTTGCTCCAAGCGTTCCGATGGCTTATCCAAACGATAATGTCCGGGCGCAGGCAGCACGCCGATCAGGAGCGATGCCTCGCGCATCGTGAGCTCGCTCGCCGGCCGATCGAAATAGCGCAGGCTGGCTGCGCCGATTCCGTAGGTGTTGGGGCTGAACTGCACGATGTTCAGATAAACCTCGAGGATGCGCTCCTTCGGCCATAGGATTTCCATCAGCAGCGCGAACCAAGCCTCGAGCAGCTTGCGCGGCAGATCCGAGCGCGGCCAGAGAAAGAGGTTCTTTGCCGCCTGCTGGGTGATGGTGCTGGCCCCGCGCAGGCGCCCGCCGTTTTTGTAGTCGGCCCAGGCTAGGCGGATCTCGATCAGGTCGAACCCCTGGTGGCTCGGAAAACGCTGGTCCTCGCCGGCGATGGCCGCCAGACGTGCCGGCAGCGAGATCCGATCCCAGGGAACCCAGGTTTGATGATAGTAGGGTGGCGACTGATCGAGCCGCCAAAGATTATAGGCGTGCCGCAGCATGAAGGCGGACGCCGGCGGGTCGAGCCAACGTAGCGTCAAGACCAGCACCACCGAGAGCAGCACCAGATTGCCGAGCCCCTTGAGCAGGAATCGACCGACGCGGTTCAGCGGGTGTCGGTTATGGCCGATGGGCTCGATGCGGAAGGCACGCGGTCGCGACAACAGTTCGCGGGACGTCGTCCGGGGTCCGTTCTTGACCCCGTGATCCGCCCCGGCTGCCGCCGGACCTTGTTTGTCGTCCTTCATCAATCCTCGGGGATGGTTGGAACCGCGTCCGCCAAGTGTCTCCGCGCCGGGCACTGCGTGCCCACTGGATCACGATCGGCCGGGGCGGGTGCGTTCCGCGCGCCAGCGCTTTCGAGCATTCGATGAACTGCCATGAAGGTCGCTCGGGCGCCCGAAACCACCTCGGCCGGATCCATCCGACCGTGCGCCGGCAGGCTGTCGAGCACGCTCGCGAAGCGTTTCCAGGCCGCCGAGGATTGCTCTCCGTGAAAGTCGAGGAAACCGGTCGAGCCCAACGCCTGACCGAGACAGCGGCGCAGATGTTTCGCAATCACCCGACCGCCGAGCGTTGCACCCTCCAGGACATAGAGACCGCCGAGCGCGGCACCCGACCCGGCCGGGGCGAGCTGCGTCGATGTGCGCGGAATGTGCGGCTGACCCTGCTCGGCAAGATCCTCGAGGATCGCCGGCAGCTTGGGCCGAACCCCCAGGTCGTTGCGGATCTCCTCGTCCAGGGCGTCGAGCAGGCTGCCTTCCAGGGCCGCGTAAACCTCGGCCAAGGCCTGCAGATAATCGAGATAGTCTTCGCGGGTGACGGTCGGCGACGTGAGTCGGGTCATCAAGGGCAAGCGTTCGACCGCCTCATGTGTCTCGGCCGTCGCGCGGCGCAAGAGGATCGCCAGTCGCGCGGAGGTCGCTGGTTGTGTCGTGTCGTGGATTTCGTGCATGAATATTTCGGGCTCGCTGCGCTCTGCGCTCGCGGCCAGTCTAACACCCGTCCTTGCTCTCCCTGAAAAACACCGAACCGTCGTTCGGCGCGACGCCGAAGGTGTCCGGCCGACGAGCGGTCGAGCATCCGCGTCCGCGGGCTCACGTTTTGAGCCACCCCTCGCGGCATGCTGTGGTTCCGTCCAGTGCAAACCCCACGGAGCCGACGATGAACGCCCTTGCCGACCTCTTTGTCATCCTGCTGTGCCTTTCCGGTCTCTTCGTGATCTTGAGCCTTGTGTGCATGGTCGTCGAGCGCGCTCCCGACGAAGCCGACGGGCGGCCACGGCGCACGCGAATCCAGCCGCAACGCCCCGGACGTCGCTCCCGCGTGGTCCGGCCTCGACGCAAGCCCAAGCAACCTGTGACAGACGCGCCGAGTCCTTCGGTCTGCCCTGCGATCGGTCGGCCGGGGCATGGCACCCGAGGGGTCCTGAGCTGACCCCCGATGATGGCTGGCGCGTTCCGGCGCGACGAGTCTCACTCGGGGGGCAGCCAATCCACCTCGAGCACGTCGGCCAGCCGCCACGGACAGTCGTCCGGGAATGCCGAGAGCCCCGTCTCGCCGACGGCGTCGGCAACCGCGTCCGCCCAGATCTCGTCCAGCCAAGTCGCGTCGCGCAACATGGCCTCGAGACTGGGGGTTCGGTCGAGTCTGGCCTTGATGGCTCGGCGCTGCTCGCGGATCGTGCGCTGCCAACTGCTGCCGCGACGCTCCGGCTGGAATTTCCACTTGAGCAGGTGGGCAAGCAGGAGCGACAGGCGACTGGCCAGCTCGCGTTGTTCACGCTTACCTACGTCTTCGATCTCCTCCGCGAGATGCTCGAGATCGAGCCGTTCCAATGCGCCGGCCCTCAGCCAGTGCGCCTGTTGTTCGGCCCAGGCGACGATATCGGCGTCGTAAAGATCGTTTTTCGGCATCGGCAACTCCCGGTAAACGTACGGGGCCGGGTCGAGTGCCCGGTGCCTCGAGTTCAACCCAAAACGTTAGGCCGCAAGCCCGCGCCCCTGCAACTCCTTGATCTTATCCCGGACGGCGGCGGCCTGCTCGAACTCGAGGTTCTTCGCGTGCTGGTACATGGTCTTTTCCAATGCCTTGAGCTTCTTGGACATCTGTTGCGGCGTCAGGCTGGCGTATTCGATGATCTCCTCGGCGACCTTGGCATACTGGCGCGCCTTCATGGGTGCGCCCGGGATGGCCCCCTCAAGGATGTCGGCGACCGCCTTGCGGATCGTCTGAGGCGTGATGCCCTCGGCGGTGTTGTGAAGGATCTGCTTGGCGCGGCGCCGCTCGGTCTCGCCGATCGCGCGCTCCATGGAGCCGGTGATGCGGTCGGCATAGAGGATCGCCTTGCCGTTGGCGTTGCGCGCGGCTCGCCCGATGGTCTGGATCAAGGAGCCTTCCGAGCGCAGGAAACCTTCCTTGTCGGCATCCAGGATGGCGACCAGCGAGACCTCCGGCATGTCGAGCCCCTCGCGCAGCAGATTGATGCCGACCAGGACGTCGAACTCGCCCAAACGCAGATCCCGGATGATCTCGACCCGCTCGACCGTGTCGATGTCCGAGTGCAGATAGCGGACCTTTACGCCGTGTTCGTTGAGATACTCGGTCAGGTCCTCGGCCATCCGCTTGGTGAGCGTGGTGACCAGCACCCGCTCGCCGACGGCGACCCGCAGCCCGATCTCCGAGAGCAGATCGTCGACCTGTGTCAGGGCGGGGCGGACCTCGACCTCCGGATCCACTAGCCCGGTGGGCCGGACCACCTGCTCGACCACGGCGCCCGAGTGCTGAATCTCGTAGTC
>NZ_JAABRP010000101.1 GCF_011390875.1 Thiocapsa sp. | reverse complement strand
ATCTTGCGATGCGGACGTTTTCTGAGCAGCTTCTTGCGGGCCATGAGGCGACTCTTCGTGGGGCGGAGCCCGAGGATAGGACGGGGAGTTGATCTCGGTACAGCCTGTCGTCGTCCGAAGCACAGCGGGACCAACATCCATGCCATGCACCGCCGATCGGGACGTCGTTGCCGAGTCCGTGATCCGACGATCCGAGGCTAAACCGCGTCCGGAGCGACATGCGTAATTTTCATTTTGCGTTTGGCCTTGGAGATGTCCTCGATCTCGGTGAG
>NZ_JAABRP010000100.1 GCF_011390875.1 Thiocapsa sp. | reverse complement strand
ATATTTTTTAATACTTTAAACCGCGCCAGCTCCGACAGCCGTCGGAGCTGGCGCGGCCAATCCATTCCAATAAATTACGCATACCGCACCGGGCGCGGTTTAAGTCCCCAGGAACCGCAGTACCACCAAGGTCAGGTCATCCGACGGGGCGGCTCCGGCCGAGAATGTCTTGACAGCGACCGTGACGGCATCCGCGAGTCCCTGCGCGGACCCTGCCCTGCGCGCATTCAGGCACGCCGTGAGCCGATCCAGCGTGAAGAGTCGGTGCTCGCGATCCATCGCCTCGGTCACGCCGTCGGTGTAGAGCACCAGGACATCCTGCTCGCGCAGGGTCAGCGATTCGACGACGTAGGTGGCGGTCTCGTCGAGCCCGATCAGGATGCCGCTCGGAGGCGGAAGCGGTCGGTAATCTCGGCCTCGTTCTCCGAACAGGACCGGATCATGTCCGGCATTGACGTAGCGAAGTTGGCCCGTGCTCTTGTTCACGATCGCCACGATCAGAGTGGCGAACATACTTGCCGCGTTCTCCTCGCACAGCCTAAGGTTGACATTGCGAAGCGCGTCCTCGAGCGGCTGGCTCTTGAGAAGCTCGGTCCGCAGCAGGGTGAGTGTACGCACCATGAACAAGGCCGCCGGGACACCTTTTCCCGAGACATCGCCGATAGCGACGCCGTATTCGTCGGGGGGCATCGGGATGACGTCGTAGAAATCGCCGCCGACGAGCGACGCCGGCATGATTTCGGCAGCGAGATCGATCTCCGGCCCCAAGTCCAGGTCCAGATCATGCGGCAACATCCCGAGCTGAATCTCCTGAGCGATCGCCAACTCTTTCTGCATGTGCTCGAAGCGCAGCTGCTGCTCCAGGGCTTTCTGCATCACCCTGGTGCGCGCGCGAAAGCGCTCGGCGAAGAGTTGCATGAAGTTCCTGGCGATGCGGGGATGTTGGAGGAGCCCGCCCCAGAGGTCCTCCTCGGCCACGGCAAGAACCCGACTGGTCGCCTCCGCGACGACGAACGCGGTCGCCGGCTTGGAGTCGATCACGGAGATCTCACCCGTACACTCGCCCGGTCCGATAAAAAAACCCTCTTCCGAGTCGATGTGATCGATATGGGCCTTCAACTGCCCGTCGAGCACGAGGAAGAGTTTGCGGTTGGCCTGACCGGGTGCCAGCAACACCTGGCCGATCTCGAGCTCTTGGATGGCGCAGCGGGCGAGAATGGGGCGCAATCCATCGAAAGGGACGCCTTTGAACAGCGCGTGGCGAGCGACCGATTGCCACTCGTGAAGCCCCGATTCCTGCCGGTCGCCTCCGCTGTAATCCACCTGGCTGTCCGCATCAAGCGGAGGCGCCAAAGAAGCATCCCGGGAAACGGCGGACGGGTGGATCGGCGGCGGTGGTATCCCCGCGTTCTGGTGTGTCATTCAGAGGCAGTGGCTCGAGGGATCATCCTTTCTTGTGGATTGCGAGTGTCAGGTGGTTATGACCTGAAACACGACTGTAACTATAGTTGTCTGCAAAACTCTTGATCAAGTGAATTCCCCGCCCGCCGATGGATGCCTCATCGAGATCCTTCGATACGATCATTGCCGGCGCCTCGAGCGGATTGAAGGCCGTGCCCGTATCGAGGATCTCGACCACGATTGCGTCGGGGCGATCGGTGAGCGAGATACGAGTTTCTCGGGTCGGATCCTCGGGATGGGCATAGCCAATGACATTCGTCACGGCCTCGTTGATCACCAAGTCGACCGCGAACCGCGTCTCCGGGGAGACCTTCCAATCTTGAAGAAGGCCGGCAAGCCAACGCTCGACTCGGGCGAGTTCGGCGAGGCGGGTCTCGATCACGAGTGTGTCTTGCGTCTCGGCGGACATCGGCAACAAGCCTGCCGGCGAGGCATACGCCGGCGCTGGGTGTGGGTGTGAAGGATACGGAGCGCACGTGGGTTTTCGCCGCATTGCACGCCCCGTGCACGCCTAGCCGGCGTTGCGCCTCCTCGCCTTAGCGGCCGCGACGCCTCGCCGGCGCGCTTTGTCCCGACGCGTGCGGGACGCACCCTACTTTCCGAAAAAACCACGTGCCCTCGGCATAAATTCCCGAGGCCGGCCCTGTCCTCTCGGGTGAAAACGGAGCTTGGTTCGAATCTCAGCCCGGATGAACCTCCCTCAGGGCCTCCGTCGCAGCGGCCAGATCCTCGTAAACCGGTATCAGCGTCGCGACACCCGAGCGATCGAGCACGGCCTTGACCATCGGCTGAGGGTTGAGCAGGACCATCTTGCCGCCGCGCTTGGAGGCGGCTTTGGCACAGCTCAACAGTGTGCGCATTCCGATCGACGCGAGAAAAGTCACCCGACTCATATCGACCAAGATCGCCGCCTGTTTGGTCGCCGTCAGGGCGGTGAACTTCATGTCGATCGCCTGGGTGCCTTCGACATCAAGTCGCCCGTCGAGCACGATTTTGAGGATTCGATCGTCGAGCAGCTCGGATTCAAGTCGCATCGTTCGGGCTCCGGACACGGTGTAGAAAGGAACGCTGTGTTCCGCCGGAAGGATCCAGGATCATGCTCCGCGTGGACAGTCCCGGCGACCAATCGAATGCGACGACTCTAGCATGCAGAACATGACAGGATGATGACGTGGAGAGCACCCCGTCATCGGGAAACGAGTATCGCGCGATTCGATGCCGCCCTGGTGCGCTTGCGTCCAGCCCGAGCCAGGGTCCGCACCGCGATCGTAACCCGCTCCGAGGGACCGCCTTTCACCGTCGCCCCTGTCACCCGTGAATTCAACACACTTTCGATCTGTCTTGCACACGTGTCTCGGCGGATGCGGCCGTCTAATCTGATTTCCGAGGCCAAGTGCCTCGTGAACCCCCGGTCATCGGGGATACCAGAAGAGTCGTTCAGCGGAGGCCACCACCATGTCCATGCCACTCGTCGTTGTTTTCGTCGCCGCCACTACCGGCATTGTCGCGACCGTTGCGGTCTTCGACAGCAGGGTCGAAGACCGCGCGACTGTTTCTCCCGTGACGACCTCCGCCGGCCCGACGGAGACTTGGACCAGACGTGGGGTGAGGCCGGTCGCCGCGGACAGGCATCCCGCGACCGCGGGGACATCGAACGAGGGACCGAGACGGGGCATGCGCGGCAGCCCCGAGAGCGCTGAAGGCGTCCCGGTCGCAGGCTCCGGCGATTGGACCCGGCGCGGGACGAGAAGTGTGCCGTCGAGCTGAGTCACCGTATCGGGCCGTTTCACCGCCCCGGATGTCTCGGCGCGTCCGGGGTTAAACCGCGTCCAGAGCGAGATGCTCACGTTCGAGTGAGCTCGACGTTTGGCGCATCGACGACCCTTAGCGGGGACGCGGTTTAGATGTTTCCGGTGAAAAATCTTTAGATCGCGCCAGACGCGGCGCTCGAAAGCAGACGCCCGGCGGGATCACCCGAGAACGCGCCATGTCCCGCCGGACGCGATTTAGCCGCCGAAGCGATAGCTAACCGAAAGGGACAGTACATCGACATGGCTGTCCGTTTCCCCGCGAATCTCAACGCTGCTCTCCAGTGGCGATCCGGCATAAAAGGGCAATGTCAGGTCGATGTCCGCGCGCTCGAAGCGACCGTAGGCATAGCCGACATCCAGACGGAGTTGCTCGGAGACGCGGTAGGTTGCACCGACGCCGAGCCACAACAGATCGCTGTCCGGAATGCTGGTGTTGCGCAATCTATCGGTGGTCGGAGATTCGTCGTACTGGATGCCGCCGCGCAGCGTCCAGCGCGAGTCCAGTGCGTACTCGGCGGCCAGACCGACCGTGTAGGTGTTCTCGAAACCTTGGGGACGGACGAGATCGGGACTGCCGTTCGCAAACCGGATCCGGACCTCGTCGAACGCATCCCAGCCGAACCACTGCACCTCGCCCATCAGGGTCAGGCGCGGGGTCACGGCCTGCGTGAGGCTGACTGTCAGGATGTCGGGCAGCTTGAGTCCGGCCCGTGAGTCGCTGCGTCCGTTGGCCGAGGCCAAAGGCCCCCGCAGCCCGGAGACCGCGGCGCTGCCCTTCAGCGTGTGGCGCATGCCGGATCGATAATGCAGCCCGACACGGGTGTGCTCGCTCGGCCGATAGAGCAGACCCACGTTGAATCCGGTATCCCATCCGTCGCCGGTCAGTTTGGAGCGTCCGTCCGATTCGGGGCTCGGTCCGCCGAGATTGAGCGGATCGGGCAGGGCACTGATCAGTTCCGCATCCGCGTACTGCACGTCGATGCCGCCACCGATGGACCAGGCGTCGTTGATCCGGTAGGCCAGCGTCGGGGCGATGTCGAGGGTCTTGATGCTGTTGTCGTAGGAGTCGTATCGGCCGAACCATTCCGGGCTGTAATCCAATTCAAGCCCGAAGGGGGAGGTGACGGCGAGTCCGATCCATAACCGGCCGTCCATGACAGGTGTACCCAGAAAGAGATTGGGGACCGGAATCCAACCGTCGCCGTGGCCTCGGCTCCCCCCGTAGAGGACCTCGCGTCCTCCGCTGCCGAGCGTGCGCGCCTGCGAGCCGCGATTATCGACGGCGATGTCGGCATTGATCGCATCCACGCCGATCTCGACGAAGGTGCCCCCGAGCTGGGTCATGCCGGCCGGGTTGTAAAAAAGCGTACTGCCGTCGCGCGCCGCCGAGGCGAGGCCGACATTTGCCGAACCGGTCGCGGCGGCCCCTTTCATCGGGACATAGATCCCGCCGGCCACAGCGCTCAAGGGTAGGGTTATCAGTTGTGTTGCGACAAGAAGCGGCACGGCCGCGGGGAACCGGCGTCGACGAGAAGGATCGGTGATGGGCATGAGGCTGATCCGGCGATGGGTTGGACGGCGCGGGCGCCATCATAGCGATTCTCGCCCGTGCTCGTCGCGCGCCGAGACTGGCGGTCCGACTCCGAGAAAGACGCTCGTGTAATCCGCTCGGGCGTCCTATTACATTGAAAAATTAAGGTTATCTCTGCTCGCGGTCGGCGTCTGTCGTGGCTAGAATGCGACGAGGTCGAATTCACCTATGCGCTGTTTGCGCTTTGCTCGGAGGCAACGATGCTTGTTCGGGGGAACTTAGGGATGCGTCGGGTGTTTGCGACTGTTGTGGTCGGCTCGACGTGCGGGCTCGCCGTTCAGGACGATCGGATCGACCTCCCGCCGCGAAGCGATCCGCGCCGATTTGTGGCTCGCTCGGGTCTGGTTCCCCTATGGAGTCCGGGCGCGTGACGTCGTCGGATGGGACGAAGGCCCGTTTTCCCGAAGTTTCGAAAGCGCCCTTCGTCTTACCGGCCGGGGCCTCGCCCGGCGTCGTCGCGGAGCAGATCGTCGCCTGTTTTCGGGTGGTCGGCGAGCTTGATCGGCCTGCTACCGATGTCTTCGAGGCCGTGCGAGCCAGTCTCGGGCTCGATCCGCTCAATCCATTGGTCACGGCCGGCGCGCGCATCGCCTCCGAAATCGACCGCGGGGTTGCAGGGCAAGCGCGCAACGCGTATCACAACAGCCAGCATATCTGTGAGGTCGTCCTTTGCAGCCTGTTTCTCGGGCAGCAGGCAGGTCTCTCGGGCGAGCGTTTAGTGCGGGTCGTCATCGCAGCGCTGGTGCATGACTTTCGTCACGACGGCACCACCAACGCCGGTGAGTCCTTTCGATTGGAGCGTTTAGCGCTTGCCGCGGCGGGACCTTATCTCGCGCAAGCCGGGGTTGCGCCCGAGCAGATCGAGCGTATCGCTGCGATTGTGCTCGCCACCGAGGTGCGCGCGGGCGTGCCCTATGCGCGTTGCTGTTTTCGCTTCCTCCATCACGCGGGCCCGCCTCCCGAGGCTCCGCCGGACGGGGCGGGCGAGGCGAGTCTGCTGCGGCGCCTCGCGACCGAACCGGATCTGGCCGTGGAGGCGGTCTTGCTCGCGGAGGCCGATCTGCTGCCATCGGTCGCCTTGACCGAGGACTACGGCATGTTGTGTCAACAGCGCCTGATCCAAGAGAATGGCGGTATCGGAGTCGGCCCGGCCGAGAAGCTGGCCTTTCTGGATGAACAGTCCGAGGGGTTCTTGGTCTCCGGCTTCTTCGAGCCGAATTTCAATCGTCTGCGGCGATCCATCGTCGCGGTACTGTCGGGCCGAATGCGTGAAAGAGCGACGATGAACCAGGAAACACGCGACATTCTGCTGGGCATCCCGCTGTTTGCGGAGCTCGGCATCGATCGGATCGGCGACCTCATCGATCAGGCGGCACTGCGTACCTACCGGGCCAATACGGTGGTCATGCAGAAGGGCGACGAGGCCAGCGCCCTCTATGTCTTGCTCTCGGGTCGCGTGAAGGTCTTTTCCGCCGACGACAACGGCAAGGAGATCGTGCTCAACGAGCTTGGACCCGGGGACTATCTCGGCGAGCTCGCCTTGATTGAGGATTCCACGCGATCGGCATCCGTCATGACCGTTACGCCGTCGCGGTTCCTGGTTATCCCGAAGGCGTCGTTTCAGGCGTATCTGATCTCGCGCCCCGGCGTCGCGCTTCATTTGATCGGTGCGCTGGCTGCACGGGTGCGCAAGCTGACCGAGGAGGTCGAGCGCCTTGCCCTACGCGATGTCTACAGTCGGCTTGCCGACACGCTCCAGGCACGTGCCGTCGAGGAGAACGGTCGTCTGATTACCGATGCCCTCACACAGCGCGATCTCGCCGCGTTGGTCGGCGCCTCCCGAGAGATGATCAGCCGAATCCTCAAGGACCTGAAGGCCGGCGGCTACATTGCGCTCGAAGGCAAGCGCGTCGTGATCCACCGCAAACTGCCGGAGCGCTGGTGAACGCCCGGCTATGATTCCGTCAGACGACTCCGGGGAATGAAATGATCGACGCCATCCGTGATTATGGATTTCTGTACTGGGACCGTTTTCTTCACAGCCGGTTCTTCATGGTCCTGCTGCGGCCCGTCATCATCACCCTCATTACGTTCAACTCCATCATCACCCGCCGGCGCATGAGCCATGAGAACGGGCTCGTGGTTCGGGGGCAGGCGAGGATCTTCGACGATCTGGATCTGCCGCCCAACGGCTTCTTCACGCCGGGCAAGGTGTTTCCGTGTCGGTTGCGTCACGCCTCCGTCAGTTTCCTCGACGATGCGGCGTTGGCGGTGCGTGGTGCCTCGGTGAAGTTCGCGGACGAGGCCGTCGAGAGTCCCTTCGACATGCTGATGAACAACGGCAACAGCACGCCGTTCTGGAACATGGATACCTTCTTCGAGTTTATGCGTGCGCGTTTTCGGGGAGGGCGCGCCCATTTGATCGATTATTTCGAGCGTCATCCGCGCTGCTATATGAACGTGCGCGATGCCTTGCGTCGCGATCCATCGAGCTTCGCAAACCTCGATTACTATTCTCAGATCCCCTTGCGCTTCATCGCCGAAGACGCGCTCGAGCGCTATGCAAAGTTTCGACTGATTCCGTGGGGCGAAACTCCGGAGCGGGACGGGATCCCGGACGAGGATGATCTGCAAACGCCTTGGTTTCAGGAGGCGAAACCGAACGAGCGGCGAGGGCGAAATTACCTCAAGGACGAGTATCGAAGGCGCCTCGACAAGCAATCCGTGCGCTACCGGTTTCAGATCCAGATCCTGGAATGGCGCGATTCGGATGATCGCGACTTCGAGCTCTCCTCCCTCTATCCCTGGGATGAAGCCGAATGTCCTTGGCGCGACCTCGCCGAGGTGACCATCACCGATGCACTCGAGGATGCCGAAGGCAACGAATGCCTGTTCAGCCTGAACCACCTGCCGGCGGCGGTGTTGCAGACCATCCCGGCACGGAACTTCAGAGACGGGCCATCCATCGATTATCTGCGCCTGGCGGGGCGGTGGCCGCGACGTGCCCGACTCTTGATGTACCGTCTGCGGGGTCAGCCGCCGAGTATCCCCGACGAGCGGAGCGAGCCTGCCGACGCCTACGCCGACGAAACCGTTTCGAGCGTTGTCTCCGACGATGTCTACAGGCGGCCCTGTCTACCGCAACACGACACGCCCGAGCGCCGCGAAGAGCGCCGGGAGCAGCTTGAGACGGCGCGGGGCATCTATCAATATCAACACGGCTATATCGAGTCCGAGCCCACCGGCGAGCGACCCCTCTGGCATCCGCCGCCATGGTATCGACGGGTCTTCAGGATCTACGAGCCCGAGCCCGAAGATCGCAAGGCCGTTCCGGTTCCCCTACCGCCTTACGTGCGCGAGCTGCCCGTCGCCGAGCACTACAGCCGCTATATCCAGGGCCGCATCTACAAGACCGTCGGGGTCTCCTACGTGGCCCTGGCATTGAGTCGAATCGAGACCTGGCTCGGCAAACGCTACGGCCTCGACGTCTATCGCTTTCTGCTCTGGGGCTTTCGCGACAAACCGCTGGCCATGGAGCATTGGCGCGACGATGCCGATTTTGCACGCCAACGGGTGGCTGGCGTCAATCCGCGCATGATTCGCCGCTTCACCGAGATTCCCGCCAACTTCCCGGTCACCGATGCGACCCTGGACGGCCTGCTCGACGCGGGCGAGACACTGGCCTCGGCAATGGCAAAGAAGCGACTCTATTGGTGCAGCTACGCGGTGCTCGAAGGCATTTCGGTCAAGCCCGGCCGCTATCTTGCACATCCCATTGCATTGTTCTACGTGAACGGCGAGGGACGATTGATGCCCGTTGCCGTCCAGCTCTTCCAGAGCCCCGAGGCGGGGCCGATCTTTACCCCCAAAGATGATCCGTGGCTTTGGCTGGCGGTGAAGACCTTCACGCAATCCGCCGACGCCCAAGTCCACGAGGTGGTGGAGCATCTTCTGAGCACGCATCTCATCGTCGAGCTCTTCAAGGTCGCCATGCTTCGGACATTGCCGGAGGCGCACCCCGTCAACAAGCTCCTCACGCCCCATTTGGCCTATACCATGGCGGTCAATACCTCGGCGCGCACTCAACTGCTGGCGCCGGGCGGTCCGATCGATTCCACCATGGCCGTCGGCTCGAAAGGGGCGTTCGAGCTGATGGGGCGCGCTTGGCGGGATCACCGGATCCTGGATGCGCAGGACGTCCCGCTCGACCTGAAGGCGCGCGGCGTGGACGATGTCGAGGCATTGCCCGACTATCCTTGGCGCGACGATGCCCTTAAACTCTGGGAGGTCGTCCGGCGTTATGTCGCCGCCATGGTCGAGCATTTCTACGCGAGCGACGGGGACGTTGCGGGCGACGACGAGTTGCAGGCCTTCCATGCCGAGATTCGCGATCCGCGGGGTGGCAACGTTAGGGACATGCCGGGCGGCGAAGCCGGCTTCCGGACCCGCGACGAGCTGAGCGGGTTTCTGACCCGGATCCTTTACACGGCCTCGGCAGGCCATGCTGCGGTGAACAACGGCCAATACGACTGGTTCGGCTTTATTCCGAATGCCCCGGGCGCGCTCTATCGACCGCCGCCGCGGGAGAAGGATCTGAGCTGGAGCGAGAGGGACCTGGAACGTGCGCTGCCCGATTTGCGCACCGCATCCACTCAGATCCTCATGGTCCGGCTGCTCTCACGGTGGACCGAGAACCCGATCGGGCGTTATGCCCCGGCCTTTTTTGCCGGAACCCAATCGGTGCTGCCGATCGTTACACGTTTTCGCCGCGACTTGTACGCCTTGAGCCTTGAGATCGAGGCACGCAACCGCAATCGCGACGTTCCCTACAGGTACCTGGACCCGAAGCAGGTCCCTCAAAGCATCGTGACATGATTCAGCCGGCCACTTCAGCACGGGCGCCTCCACCGACATTGCTGGATCCGATTCGCCGCGGCCAGACCTTTACGGTTTACCAAGGCCGGCTCGCCGACGGGCAAGTGGTGATCTGCAAAACGGTGAGCGGGCGGAGGTGGACACCGGACTCCATCGCACGCCTGGAGAACGAGTACGCCATCACCCGTGGATTGACCCACCCCGGACAGCTCGTGGCGCGCGCCCTGATCCGGACCGATCAGGGACCGATGCTGGTGTCCGACGATCCGGGTGATCGCTCTCTGGACACCTTTGCCGAGCTGCCCCTGCCGCCCGAGACGGTGCTGCGCATCGCGACGCAGCTCGCGCGGATCCTGGCCGACCTCCACCAGGTCCAAGGTATCGTCCATCGGGACATCAAGCCGTCCAACCTGATCGTCGACGCAGGCTTCAACAGGGTCAGGCTTATCGACTACTGTCTGGCTATTCGGGCCGCCGACCTCGCCGAGGAGCCGGCCGGTGCCTTCGCGGCAAAGGGCACGCTGGCCTACATGGCGCCCGAGCAGTCCGGCCGCATGAACCGTCAGGTTGATTGGCGCGCGGACCTTTACGCCTTCGGGATCCTCCTCTACGAGCTGCTGACCGGGCGGGTGCCCTTCGCGGACCCGGACCCCGCAACCCTGATCCACCGGCATCTGACCGAGATCCCGCCGGCCCCGCACGCGCTCTCCGACGCCATCCCGCCCGCATTGTCCGACGCGGTGATGAGGCTCATCCGCAAGAACCCGGAAGATCGGTTCCAGACGGCGACAGACTTCATCAATGCCGTCGAGCGCCCGGGCGACGGTGACGCTCCGGTGCCGAGCACACTGCGGATCCCCGACCGGCTCTACGGCCGCGAGGTGATCATCGAGCGCTTGACCGGGCTCATGGCCGGCCGTAGCAAGCGCGGCGGCAGCCTGGTGCGCATCGCGGGCCAGTCCGGCATCGGCAAGTCCGCGCTGGTCGAGCGGCTGGTGGCGCCGATCGTTGCCGCCGGCGGCCATTTCATTCAGGGCAAGTTCGACCAGACCGAGCGGGCCCGGCCGTACGCGCCCTTCGCCCAGGCGTTCAATGCCCTGCTGCGCAGTCTCCTGGCGGGGACAACCGAGCAGGTCGATGCCTGGCGCGCCCATCTGCTCGATGCGCTCAGCCCCAACGCGCGGGTGCTGCTCGACATCCTGCCCGGCTACGAGGCCCTGCTCGGTCCTCAGCCGCCCGTGGCCAAGCTGGGTCTGAACGAGGCGCAGATCCGCATGTCTTTGGTGTTTCGTCGGTTCGTGGGTGCCCTGGCGCGTGCTGACTCGCCCTTGGTGATCTTCATCGACGACCTGCAGTGGTCCGACAGCGCCTCGCGCTCGCTGATCGAGCTGCTTCTGACCGACTCCGAGATCCGTGACCTGACGATCCTGACCGCCTATCGAGACAACGAGATCGGGGCCGGACATCCAGTCGCAGGGCTGTTCGCGGCCCTGGAGGACAAGCTTGGGCTTCCCCCCGTCATCGAGGTCGGACCACTCGGGCATGCGGCGGTGTCCGAGCTCCTGGCGGATGCCTTGGGGCACCCGACGGCCGAGGTGGGGGGGTTGGCGGCGCGCGTGGTCGCCAAGACCGGCGGTAATCCCTTCTTCGTGCAGCAGTTCCTGCGGGCGCTGCAGCGCAAACGGCTGCTCCTCTACGATGCGTTGACCGGCCGCTGGCAGTGGGATCTCGCCGCGGTGGACCTGGAGCAGATCACCGACAATGTTGCCGATCTGGTGATCGAGCGGATCCTGGAGCTGCCCGCGCCGACCCGCGAGATGGTCCAGATCGCGGCCTGTCACGGCAATCTGTTCGAGACCGAGATCCTGGCCCTGGCCGCCGAGCGCGATCCGAGCGAGATCGTGCGGCTGCTCGGCCCGGCGCTCGACGCCGATATCCTGCTCCGGGCCGACGACGATGCGATCGAGCAGGGCCTCCTGCAGCGTTATCGCTTCCAGCACGATCGGGTCCAGAAGGCGGCCCACGACCTTCTCTCGCACGACCGGCGTGAGCAGATCCACGCCCGCATCGGTGTCCTGCTGCTCGAGAAGATCCCGGATCCGGCGGCGGTCGGCCGCCTGACCGAGATCACGGACCATCTCATCGCGGGACAGCGCCGACTCGACGCGGATGGGCGTCTGCGTCTTCGCGATCTGGCCCTCCAGGCGGCGCGCCTGACCAAGTCGGCCATCGCCTACGACGCCGCCCTCCAGTATCTGGATGTCGCCGCTGCGATGCTGGGAGATGACGCGTGGCGGCGCGAGCCCGATCTGGCCTTCGAGATCGCGCTTGAAAAGGCGCAGGCGGCCTATCTGCAGGACCGCACCGACCTCGCGGAGGAGATCGCCGACGGGTTGCTCAGGCGCGGCCGGCCGGAGCTGGACCAGGTCCGGGTGCTGGGGTTGATGGTCCTGCTCCACACCTCTCGGATGGCGTACGGCCGGGCTCTGGATGTGGGCCTGCGCGCACTGGCGCTGCTCGGCGAGAAGTTGCCCCGTCGGGTGCATCTGGTTCGGGTTCTGACCGAGCTGGCGAGCGCCAAGCTGCGTCTCGCCGGCCGTACCACCCGCGACCTGGCGGAGCTGCCTCGGATGCACGACCCGCGCAAGCTGGCCGCCATGCAGATCATGGTCCTGCTGGCGCCGCCCGCCTATTTCAGCGCGCCGAATCTGCTGCCCTTGATCGCCCTGCGCATGGTCCAGATGTCGGTTCGTTACGGCAATGCACCTGAGTCGGCCTATGCCTACGTCCTCTACGGCATGCTGCATTGCGCCGTCTTGGCGGATCCCGCGCGCGGTCTAGCCTACGGTGATCTGGCCCGCCAGGTGGCCGTCGACCTGGATGCCCGGGACCTCGAAGGCCGCATTCTCATGGTCTATGCCGGCTTCATCCAGCACTGGTCCGCCCCCTTGGTCGAGACCCTGCCGATCTTCCTGGAAGGGGCCGAGAAAGCGATCAGTGCGGGTGACCTGGAGCATCACGGTTATCATCACTACGGACATGCCTCCTACGCCTTCATGGGCGGCCTGACGCTGGCGAAGGTGTCGGATTATCTCGAGAGTCATCAGGCCGCGGAGGGCGACGCGCGTCACGAAAAGACGCGACGTATCATGCGCATGGCGGGCTTCAGCATCGCGCGCATGCGGGGTCTGGAGGACGCGGTACACGCGGGTGAGCGCGAGAGCGAGGACGAGAGCTTTGCCGTCTGGACCGAGCAGCGCGACGCCACCTCGCTTGCCTATTTCCATAAGTACCGGATGATCGATGCCCTGATGCGCGACGATTTCCGCGAGGTGCTCGCGCGCGCCGGGGGTATGGAGGCGAATCTGAACGGTATCGTCTCCATGGCCTACGAGCCCTTCTACCAGTTCTACGAGGCCCTGGCACTGATCGAGCTGGGCGCGACCGACGGCGCTGCCGCCTCTGTGATCCGGCGTGCCCGGGCGCGACGGATCACGCGACGTCTGGAGCGTTGGGCCCGGTATGCCCCCGACAACTTTGCCCATCGGGCGCTGCTGCTGCGGGCCGAGCTGGCTGCGGCCGGCGGTCGGTCGGGCCGGGCCATCGGGCTCTTCGACGCCGCCGTGGCGGCTGCGCGCCGGGCCGGCGCCTTGCATGACGTCGGCCTCTTCTTGGAGCGGGCGGCGCGGTTCTATCTCAAGCGCGGGGCGTACACGGCGGCGGCCGGCTATCTCTCGGAGGCCGTCGATGCCTTCGATGTCTGGGGCGCAAATGCCTGGTCGAAGGTGCTCACCGAGCGCTACGCCGATCTGGTGCAGCCGCGCACGAGCGGGCTGGCCGACCTGACCGAGACGGGCACGAGCAGCAGCGGCCACGGACAGATCGTCGACAGCGCGACCCTGATCCGCGCTGCCGCTGCACTGGCCCGCAAGGTCTCGCTCAGGGACGTGGTCACCGAGGTCATGCGCGCCATGGTAATCAATGCCGGTGCGACCCGCGGGGTTCTGCTGCTCGATGTCGACAACCGATTACAGGTCGCGGCGGTGGGCGATGCCAAGGGCGAAGTGCAGGTCCTGGCCGACGGCTCGGCCATCGAGCTCCACGGGATACCGACCGGGTTGGTGAGCTTTGTCCGGCGCGCCCGGGAGCGGGTTGTCATGGACGACGCCTGCGTGGATCCCACCTTTCGATCCGATCCGCATATCCGTGCGCATCCTGCTTTGTCGGTGCTGTGCGTCCCGCTCTTGTCCAAGGGCGATGTCGTCGGGATGGTCTATCTGGAGAATGCCGGCGTGCGCGGGGCCTTCTCGGCGGATCGGTGCATCACGGTCGAGACCTTGGGGGCACAAGCGGCCGTCTCCATCGAAAACGCCCGTCTCTACGACTCGCTGCGCAGCTCGCTGGAGCGCCAGGCCGAGTTGACCTTCGCACACGCCCGCTTCGTCCCGCACCAGTTCCTCGAAACCCTGGGCCGTCCGTCCATCGGCGACATCAAGCTCGGCGACCACGTCCTGACCAAGGCATCCATCCTCTTCTCGGATATCCGCGGCTTTACGTCGCTCGTCGAGGGCATGACGCCCGTGGACGCGATCTATTTCATCAACACCTATCTCTCCCGGATGGAGCCGGCGGTGCTGGCCGAGGGCGGATTCATCGACAACTATGTCGGCGATGCCATCATGGCGGTGTTCGATCGCGGCGCCGATGCGTCTGTGCGTGCCGGCATCGCCATGCTGCAGAGTCTCGGGGACTGGGCTCGAACCCGCGAGCGGCAGGGTCAGTCGCCGATCCGCATCGGTGTGGGCATCGCCACCGGCGAGATGATCTTCGGCACCATCGGCGCCGCCAACCGGCTCAAATGCGGTGTGGTCGGCGACACCGTCAACCTCGCCGCCCGGATCGAGGGACTGACGAAGCATTACGGTCTGGGTCTGCTGATCGGGGGCAACACCTACGCGTCGCTCGATGACCCCGAGCGTTACTTGATCCGGGAAATCGATCTCGTCACCGTGGCCGGTCGCGAGGCCCCGGTGCGTCTCTACGAGGTCTTCGATGCGGATCCCGAGCCCCTGCGCGAGCAGAAGCTGCGCGCCCGAGACGCCTTGTCGGACGGGCTTCGCCTCTATCGGGCCGGCGATGACGATCAAGCCGCACGGACCTTCGGGCTTTGTCGAGACCTTGCGCCGGATGATCCGCTGCTCGGGCTGTTGGCCGAGCGTTGCGGTCGCAACCGCGTCCGTTCGTCCGCCCCCGCATGGGACGGCATCGAAAGGATCGGGCTGAAATAGCGTGACCGGCGAAGCGATTCGGGTCCGCGGCCTGGTCCAGGGCGTGGGTTTTCGGCCCACCGTCTGGCGGCTGGCACGCGAGTGCGGCCTGCGCGGCGATGTGCGCAACGATGGCGAGGGCGTGCTGATTCGGGTGTGCGGGAGCGTCGCCGGGGAGGATGCCGGCGTGGGCGGCTTCCTGAGGCGGTTGCGCGAGGAATGCCCGCCGCTGGCCCGCATCGATACGATCGAGCGGTGTCCGATCGTCGATCCGCAGGCACTGACGGACCTCGCGCAGCGGGCCGCCTTCGTCATCCTGGAGAGCGCGGCGACCGCCGTGCACACCGGGATCGTCGCCGATGCCGCGACCTGCACGGCCTGTGTCGCCGAGATCCGGGATCCCGCAGATCGGCGCTACCGCTACCCCTTCACCAACTGCACCCACTGCGGTCCGCGTCTGAGCATCGTCGCCGGCATCCCCTACGACCGTGCGCGGACCAGCATGGCGGCCTTTCCCATGTGTCCGGACTGTGCGGCGGAGTACAAGGATCCGTCGGACCGACGCTTCCATGCGCAGCCCAACGCCTGTCCTGTCTGTGGCCCCAAGGTCTGGCTTCAGGATGGCGCGGGGCGCGTTTTGGACCCGGCGGCGCTCGGTGCCGAGGATGCTATTGCCGCGGCAAGCCTGCTGCTGGCCGAGGGGCGAATCCTCGCGATCAAGGGGATCGGCGGCTTTCATCTCGCGTGCGATGCGACCAACCCCGATGCGGTCGCCGAGCTGCGTCGGCGCAAGCGGCGCTATGCCAAGCCGCTCGCGCTCATGGCGCGCGACCTGGAGGTGATCCGGGGTTATTGTCGGGTGACGGGGCAGGATGCGGCGCTGCTTGCCGGTCCGGGTGCGCCGATTCTGCTGTTGGAGCGGGGCGGTTCGGACGGGGCGGAGCGGGGTGGGACATCGGCGGATGATGCGATGTCGCTTGATGGGTTTCGCTGCGCTCTACCGGTGCTGGAACTGGACGATTCGTGCGGGGAGGATGGGTTTCGCTGCGCTCTACCCATCCTACGTGATTGCGATAGGTTGCTGCGACCTTTGGCGGCGGATGTCGCACCGGGTCAGACGACATTGGGGGTCATGCTGCCCTACAGCCCGATCCACCATCTGCTCCTGGCGGACTGGGATCGGCCCCTGGTGATGACGAGCGGCAATCTGAGCGAGGAGCCCCAGTGTATCGACAACGCCGATGCGCTCGGGCGGCTCGGTCAGCTCGCCGATGTCCTGCTGATGCACGATCGGGCGATCCTCAACCGGGTCGACGACTCGGTGGTTCGGGTGATGGCGGGGGAGCCGCGCCTGCTCCGGCGTGCGCGCGGCTATGCCCCCACGCCCTTGCCCTTGCCGCCCGGCTTCGAGGCCGCACCGCCGCTGTTGGCGCTCGGCGGCGAGCTCAAGAACACCTTCTGTCTGGTCCGCGACGGTCAAGCGATCCTCTCCCAACATCTCGGCGACTTGGAGGACGCCAAGACGGCGCGCGAGTACGAGCGGACCCTTGCGCTCTATCTCGAGCTCTTCCAGGTCGTCCCCGAGGCGCTGGCCGTCGATCTGCACCCGGACTACCGGTCCAGCCTGATCGGACGCGACCGAGCGGCGCGCGACGGCGTGCCGCTGATCGGGGTGCAGCATCACCACGCCCATCTCGCCTCGACGCTGGCGGACAACGGCTGGCCCTTGGACGCCGGACCTGTGCTCGGCATCCTCCTCGACGGACTCGGCTACGGCAGCGACGGGACACTCTGGGGCGGCGAGTTTCTGCTCGGCGACTATCTGGACTTCAAGCGGGTTGCCCATCTCAAGCCGGTGGCGATGCCCGGCGGGACACGGGCGATCCTGGAGCCCTGGCGCAACCTCTATGCGCACCTGGAGAGCGCGGGCGGTTGGGCCGCTTGGCGCGCGCGCTTCGCCGGGCTTGAGCCGATCGAGCGGCTCGACGCCAAACCGCTCGCGATCCTGAGCACACTGATCGCGCGCGGCCTCAACGCGCCGCTCTCCAGCTCGACCGGGCGGCTCTTCGATGCCGTCGCGGCGGGGCTGGGTGTCGGCGGCGAGGTGCTGACCTACGAAGGGCAGGCCGCCATCGCGCTGGAGTCGCTGGCCGCCGACGCCATGGATCGGGTCGGCGACGGCTATCCGTTCGGGCGATCGACGGGGCCGACCGGCGAGGTGCTGGACCCGGCGCCGCTCTGGGACCACCTGCTCGCGGACCTCTCTCGCGGCCGTCCGCCCGAGGAGATCGCTGCCGCTTTTCACGTTGGTCTCGCGACGGCGCTCGGCACGCTGGCCCTGGATCTTGCGAGCCGTCACGGGGTGCCGACCGTCGCGCTCTCCGGCGGCGTCTTCCAGAATCGATTGCTCCTCGAATCGGTCACGAGCGGACTTCAGGCCGCCGGACTCCGGGTGCTGTTGCAGCGCCAGGTGCCGGCCAACGATGGGGGGATCTCGTTGGGTCAGGCGACGGTGGGGGCTGCGCAGGTTCTTAATGGTACTTCCGGAACTTGAGCGCATTTCGAAGGCGGCTTAGGTCGACCCGAAGGCGGCATCCGATGACCTTGGAATCCCGGAGTTGCTCAAACGGATTGCCC
Organism: Thiocapsa sp.; assembly: GCF_011390875.1. Classification (GTDB taxonomy): domain Bacteria; phylum Pseudomonadota; class Gammaproteobacteria; order Chromatiales; family Chromatiaceae; genus Thiocapsa. The sequence goes on along the minus strand of NZ_JAABRP010000100.1, from coordinate 19 downwards.
GCAATCAGAGCGCGTGTTG
>NZ_JAABRP010000012.1 GCF_011390875.1 Thiocapsa sp. | reverse complement strand
GGATTCGATGCCGATCCGAACACCGGGTGCGTGACCGCTTGCGGGTCGAGTCGACACGAGAGCGCCGTGACGTCGTCAGGCAGCGTAACCATACACTTAACAAGGTTTTGGGGAAACCCCGACTTTACCCCGGCGAGGGCGGCAATTGTCCCCTCGCCGGATGAGCGCGCTCGTTACATCATGCCAAGGGTCTTCGGCAGCCACAGCGAGAGGGGCGGCCAATAGGTAATCATCATCAGGAACACCAACATGGTGAGCAGCCAAGGGAAGCAGGCGATGGTGGTCTCGGTCATGCCCAGTCGCGATATTCCGCTCGCCACATAGAGATTCAGCCCCACCGGCGGGGTGATCATACCGATCTCCATGTTGACCACGATCATGACGCCGAAGTGGATGGGATCGATTCCGAGCGCCATCGCCACCGGGAACAGCACCGGTGCCGTGATCAAAATGACGGAGGTCGGCTCCATGATGTTGCCGGCCATGAGCAGAAGCACGTTCACCGCCAACAGGAAGCCGATCGGTCCGAGCCCGGTGTCCACCATCCATTGCGCGAGCTCTTGGGGAATGTTCTCGTAGGTCAGCAGGAAGGAGAAGAGCACCGCATTGGTGATGATGTAGAGCAACATCGCCGACATGTTGGCCGAGTCCAGCAACACCTTGGGCACCCGGCTCAAGGGCATGTCCTTATAGACGAAGACCGCAATCACGAAGGCATAGACCGCGCTCATGGCGGCGGCCTCGGTGGGCGTGAAGATCCCCGAGTAGATCCCGCCCATCACCAGGATGATCAGCAGCAGACCCCACACCGATTTACGCCAGTAGCGAAAGCGGGTCGCCCAGCTCGCACGCGGCAGGCGGGGATAGTTGTTGCGCCGTGCGATCCACCAGGTCGTGATACCCAGCATGAACCCAAGTACGATGCCCGGGATGACGCCGGCCATAAAGAGCGCACCCACCGAGCTGTTGGTGGAGACGGCGTACATCACCATCACGATGGACGGGGGGATCAGAATGCCCAGGCCGCCGGACGAGGCGATGACGCCGGTGCCGAACCGGACGGGAAACCCCTGCTTGACCATGGCCGGGAGCAAGATGGCACCGACCGCCACGACGGTTGCCGGCGAAGACCCCGAGACCGCCGCGAACAGGGCGCAGGCAAACACCGCCGAGAGCCCGAGTCCCCCGTGATAATGACCCACCATGCTGGTGGCGAAGTCGATCATGCGACGCGCCACGCCGCCGTGGGTGAGGAAGTTCCCGGCGAGGATGAAGAAGGGGATCGCCATGATCTCGAACTTCTCGATCCCGGTGAAGAGCTTCAAGGCCACCGACTCGATCGGCACCGAGGTCATGGTGAAGAGATAGGTCAGAACAGTGAGGCCCAAGGCGATGGACACGGGCATGCCGGTGAGCATCAGGCCCAGCAGGAGACCGAAGATGATGAGTGCGGTCATGGACGGTTCTCCCCGCGGCCGTTGGATTCAGGCCCTTTGGGGGGCGTTTGCTCCGGCTCCTCCCGGTGACCTCCATGGATGTGCTCGCGCTCCTCGGCGAGTCTGACCGCCTCGCCCAGGAAGACAGGCTCGGGCTGGCCCGTGGCTTGGGCTCGCTCCACCTCCTCGTCCAATCCTTCCACGTGCGCATGCTCGTGGCGCGGAAGCTCACCGGTCCGAATGAATGACCAAGCGACCTGAAGGAATCGGAAACACATCAGGAAAGAGCCGAGCGGGATCGCCAGGTAAACGATCCACACGGGCATCTCCAAATCCGGGGTGATCTGATCCGTGTGCGCGAGGTGCCAGACGAAGTTGGCCCCGAAGCTGCCCACCAGTCCGGTGAAGAGTGCCCCGGCCAGGAGCCCGAAGATGACGAATTTGGAGCGCGCCCACTCCGGGAGGTTGATGATCAGGACGTCCACGCCGACATGGATGCCGGTGCGTACGCCGTAAGCCGCCCCGAATTTGGCCATCCACACGAACATGTAGATGCACAACTCCTGGGTCCAGCTCAGATTGATTTCGAAGAGCCAGTCGTAGATGACGTCCCAGCCCCACTCGGCCGACATGTCCAGACTGTAGCGATGCACCACCGCTACGAAAATCAACAGGGTAGCAGCGCCGATCAGGAAGGTGATCAGCCATTCCTCCAGGCGGTCCAGGACTTTCATCGTGGCGACCTCTGCGGTGGGGCCGGGGTCGTACCCCGGATGTCAATGGAGAAGGCCGGGGCCAGGGGCGTGCTTGCCCCGGCCCCGGCCTTGATCCGATCGGACCCTTCTCGATCAGAGCTTGCCCATGTCGTTCCCGGTCGCTTGATAGATGGATTGGATCAGCTCCTTGCCCACCCGGTCCTCCATCTCGCGGTGCACCTTCGCAAGGCGTTTCATCCACTCGGCCTTCTGCTCCGGAGTCAGCTCGATGATCTCGCTCTTGCCGCTCTCCTTCACGGCGGCGAGGGCATCCTCGTTGTCCTGTTTGGCGATCTCGTTGGCGTAGACCGTCGCCTCCGCCATGGCCTCTTCCAAGGCGGTACGGATATCCGGCGGCAATCCATCCCAGAAGGCCTTGTTCACGATGACTGCATAACCCAGGTAGCCGTGATCGGATTTGGTCACGTACTTCTGGACCTCGTGCATCTTCTGGGTGTAGAGGTTCGAGGGAGGATTCTCGGTGCCGTCCACCACACCGGTCTGAAGTGCTTGGTAGACCTCGGAGAACGCCATGACCTGGGGGCTGGCGCCGAGGGCGCGCATCTGCTCGTCGAGCACCTTGGAGGATTGGATGCGCATCTTCTGGCCGCGGAAGTCCTTGGGCTCCTGCAGCGGCTTGTTGGCGCTCATGACCTTGAAGCCATTGTCCCAGAAGGCGAGTCCCAACACGCCCTTATCGCTCAGCATGCCGAGAAGCTCGTCGCCGATCGGCCCCTCCGTCACGGTGTGAAGCTGGTCGTAGCCATCGAAGATGAAGGGAAGGTCGAAGACCTCGAACTCCTTGACGCCCAGCGGGCCGAACTTGGCGAGGGAGGGGGCGAGCATCTGGACCGCGCCGAGCTGAAGGGCCTCGACCTCCTCTTTGTCCTTGTAGAGGGTGCTGTTGGGATAGACGGTGACCTCGACACGGCCGTCGGTCTTCTCCTTGGCCAGCTCGGCGAAACGCTCGGCGGCCTTGCCCTTGGGGGTGTCCGCGGCGACGACGTGGCTGAATTTGATGACGATGGGCTCGTCGGCCTGGACGACCGCGAAAGACAGGACACACAGGAGTCCGATCAATAGGGAACCTGATCTCATCATGGTGCGAATCCTCGATTCGGTGATTGGAGCTTGCTTATAGGTATCGGTATCCCGCCGCTGATCGATGCCGGCAGGTCTCGTTAAGAACACCATCGACAATCGTCAATGAACGCCGGTGCACCGACATGGGTCATTGTTGTTCATGGCGGGTCGAGTTTGCACCAGACGCCCCCCTTTGACTACTCCGAATCGCGATGGATACGGGCTCCGACGCGGCGGGGGGTTCCTGCGTCGACCGTCAGGTCCCGCTGACTCGGTCGTAATAGCGCGCGCGGTACAATAAGCGTGGTTTCGGGCCATCGGTAAAGCCGGTGCGGGTGTGAAGCACGTTGTTCGAGATCAGTCCCCATCCGGACTCGAGGCGGCCCGAGAAATGCCACGGTGACGGCGCGCGTAGGATTTCCTTGAGGCGGGCCACGGCGGCGGTGGTGGAGGGATCGTCGCGCCAGAAGATGTTGCGGCTGCGGTCCGTATAGCGCATGTGCAAGCGCCCGTCCGGGCGGATCGAGAAGACTGGGCCTGTTTGTTCCCCGCGGAGCTCGCTGCCGTCGACCACATTGGCGGGGATCGTCATGCAGGCCGGATGCATCAGGGTACGGATATGCTCCGGATCGCAATCGCGCACGAGGATATAGGCGATCTCGTGATCGAGCAGCGCGTTCTCGCCGCCCGACTCGGCGGGTTGGACACAATGCAGGAGCAGAGCGTGGATCTGCTGCTCCGAGGTGTTGTAGTAGCCGTCGGTGTGCCAGGCGATGGGGCGATCTGAGTAGGGGATGTAGTTGCGGTGTGCGGCGTCGGTCTGCACGGTGAGCGAGGTCACGGCATCCTCGTCGGCGCCGCGGTTGTGGTCGAGTCGGTGCAGGCCGAAACGTGCGCCGAGGGTGACCGGAATCGCCTTGTCCGGGTCGTCGCCGCTCGTTCCGATATAGATGGCCATGTTGGCCCGGCGGCAGCGCTCGAGGATGGCCGCGTGCTCGGCGTCGCTCAGCGAGCGTGGATCGCCGATCTCGACGACGAGGTCCGTCAGTGCGGTCGGGGCCGCCGCGAGCTTGCGCTCTTTCCAGCGTTGATAGGCGTTGTCGTCGTCGAGGTCGAAGGGGTTGCTCACCGGGATCTCCGCGAAGTGTCGGGGATCGGACCCTAGCTGTTGCGCGGGCTTGCGGCATTGATCCGCGTCAGTTGTGAGCAGGAGCAGGGCGATCGAGACCTTATCAGTTTCGGGTTTTGATTGTCCCCGGGGCCTGTGTTTGCCCGTGTGGATAAGCTGTGCGGGCATCGGTTAAGCCGCGGGCGGGTGGAGTCGAATTCGGCTCTGGTCGAATTTTGACCGGTGTGGAGGCGTTGGCCATTTGCTCGAGACGCGGCCCGGACACGCCCCGGCCCACTGGCCCGTCGTTGGTCGATACCGCCGCGAGCGTTACAGTGACCGCACCCCGATTCCCCTGATTGCCAGGAAAGCCCCGATGCCTGCACCAGTCACACCCTTACTCGCCGCCGACGCCATCATCGAGCTGGTCGACCGACCCGGCCGTCCCGTCGTGTTGATCGAGCGTCTCAATCCTCCTCATGGATGGGCCATCCCGGGCGGTTTCGTGGATGTCGGCGAGCGCATGGAGGCGGCGGCGATCCGCGAGGCCGCCGAAGAGACCGGGCTCGCGGTGACGCTGCGCACCCTGCTCGGCGTCTATTCGGATCCGGGGCGCGATCCGCGCGGCCATACCGTCACCGCGGTCTATGTGGCCGAGGCGCGCGGCGAGCCGCGGGCGATGGACGATGCGCGCGCCCTGCAGGTCTTTCCGCCGGATGCGCTGCCGCCGGTGCTGGCGTTCGACCATGCGTTGGTGCTGGCGGACTACCGACGTTGGCGGGCGGAGGGCCTGCCTGCGCCTCTGCGGCTCGATACAGCGCGTGCCGACGGGAGCGGTTGATTCGGCACATGCGCCGGGCCCGAATCGGCTATCCTGATCCGAGGAAAACCCAGTCCGACCCGGACGGCTGTCTGCGCGTGGATGCACCCGGACAGAGCACGCCGAGCGGGCGAATCGGAACCGAAGAGCGGAGATCCCAGATGCAAGCCGTGATCGACCGAGGCTTCTGCCTCAAGAACCCTGTGAAGATCATTCAACTGTTCGGGCTCGACGTCTTCATCGGGATGCTGCTGAGCAAGGACAAAACCCTGCTCCAGCGCATCGCCGAGAAGTATCAAGCACGGCGTGTGCCTATGCCCGGAGCCGTCGGCAATGCCTACAAGCTCTCGGCCCTTTTCGAGTTCCGCGTGGCACATATCTACGCGGCTATGGCCGAGCGCTTCAAATCCAATCCCGACGTGCACCGTTTCTTCCTGGATCTGCGCGATGAGGAGCTGGAGCATGGGCGGCTGATGTTGGCCTGTCTGTACCAGGTCGCCGTCAACCGCGCGGTGGAGTTCGTGCCCAGCGTGCGCGACCAAGAGATGCGAGAATCACTCAACGCGCTGCGCGAGGTCGAGCATCGCGTCCCCGAGATGAGCCTGGAAGAGGCATTCAAGGTCACGAATGAGCTGGAGGCCGGCGAGGTCAACGTGATTTTCGGTCGTCTGCTCACGCAGGTCGGCCGGGCCGAGACCGAGCTCTTCGCCGAGCAGCTCAAGGGCGCGCAGAGTCATCCCGAGTCGGTCCCGAGGCGGATCAAGGAGTTGAAGGCGCGGTTGGGGCCGGACGGGCTGGCTGCCGCGGCCTGACGCCCGGGGCGCGGCCGTGGGATGGGTAGAGCGATAGCGAAACCCATCCTCCAAACCGCCGCATCGCAGGGTTCGGGTCTGACGTTCAGGGACCGAAGTCCATCCGCCCGACCGGCTCGAGCGTGCCCCTGTCCTGATCCGAAAGTCGCATCAACACCGCTTCTCCGGAGGCGGGATAGATGCCGCTGAGCGCCGTGACCGTCACCTGATGCGTCACCAGCACGATGGGCTCGCCATTGGGAGGTTGGTCTTTGAGGAACGCTTCGAGCGCGGCAAGATTCGGTCCGCGATCCCCTCGGCGCTCGAAGAATGAGTTGAGGGCCGGCAGCGGCGTGACCGGCCCGAGCCCCAGCAGCTCGGCAGTCTCCAAGCAACGGCACCATTCGCTCGAGTAGACCCGCGCATACTCGACCCCGCGCGCCCGCAGCCAAGCCCCGATGGATCGCGCCTGCTCGCGCCCGGCATCGCTGAGGTTGCGCTGGGTCGCGCAGTCATCCAAACGAAATCCCTCAGGATCGCCCGTTCCCGGTGCGTAGGCATGGCGCAGGAGGAGAACCGCACCGCCGTTCTGCATCCGTGCGGCGAGATCCGCGTCCATCTCCTGCGCTGCGATCGACCCGGTGCAAAGGATCACCCAGAGAATCGTGCAGAGAATCGAATACCGGAGGCAGAGACTGCTGCTGCCGACGAACCATGATCGTATCGGGGGTGTCGGGCGCATCGACTGTTTTTCTCCGGGTTCGTCGGGCTTTCGCCTTTCGGTCGACGGTCGACCGAGCCGGACTTCGGTGAATTTTCATATCCTAAACCGCGCCAGCTCCAACGTTCGTTAAGTCTGCCGGAGACGGTCCCGTCCAAAAACATCGCATACCGGGCCGGGCGCGGTTTAGGTTCGGAAGACAGCGGCGACGCGTGCGCCCGCGGTGACGACACCGAGGATGATGGCGCCCGCGAGCACGCCGGCCAGGGCGTTGAACAGCGGCGTGGTCAGGGCTTCCAGAATCGGTCCGATCGTCGGAACCACGGCGGCACCATGGGTCAGGAGATGGAGGATGTCGTGCGTCCCCGGAGTTCCGTGGACCAGAATCCCGCCGCCGACCAGGAACATGGCGGCTGTACCGACCACCGCAAGGATGCGCATCAAACGCGGTGCGGCGGCGAGCAGCAGGGCGCCGAGCTGTCGCGCGAATCGGGTGCCGAGGTCTTCGCCCGTGCGTTGCTGCAGATAGAAACCGGCGTCGTCCATCTTGACGATTCCCGCCACCAGTCCGTAAACACCGACGGTCATCAAGAGACCCACGCCCGTCAGGACCGCCACCTGCACGCCGAAGGACGCGCCGGCGACGATCCCGAGCGTGATGACGATGATCTCGGCCGAGAGGACGAAGTCGGTGCGGATCGCCCCCCGGATGCGCTCCTTCTCGAACGCGACCATGTCGACATTCGGGTCGAGAAGGGTACGGGTCAGCTCCGCATGGCGCTCACCCTCCTCCTCGTCATGGAGAAATTTGTGGGCCAACTTTTCGAAGCCCTCGTAGCAGAGAAAGGCCCCCCCGAGCATCAGCAGCGGCGTAATGGCCCAGGGCGCAACGGCGCTGATGAGGAGCGCTGCCGGAATCAGGATCAGCTTGTTTCTGAGCGACCCGAGGGCGACCGCCCAAACCACCGGTAGCTCGCGTTCGGCGCGTATCCCGAGGACCTGCTGGGCGTTCAACGCCAGATCGTCCCCGAGCACGCCCGCGGTCTTGCGCGCGGCGACCTTGGTCATCACCGAGATGTCGTCGAGGACGGTTGCGATATCGTCGAGCAGGGTAAGCAGGCTGGCCCCGGCCATGGGATGTCGTCGCTTGGGTTGAGGTACGCGGATTCTATACCGAGCGCATCTGGCGATGACGAGCGGCCGAGGTCACGGAGCCGCGCCGCGACAGCATCAAATCCAACGCACGACGCGGCAAACCGGCGCTCAAGCTATAGCGGGACACCGAGTCGAGGCTGTATTCGCCGCCGTCGGCGATGGCATCGGCGGCGAGGATACCGCTGCGGACCGCGGGTCCGATACCTTCGGCCAGGTCCCGGGTGGCGAGTCCGGCGGCATCGCCGACCAGGTAGGCGTTTTCCTCTCGGATGGTTTGCACGCCGTCCCGCAAGTAGTAGGAATAGCCCTGAGGCTCGAGCACGACGCTGTCGTCGACGAGCCGACGGCGACGCAGGCTGGCGACGAGATGCTCCCAATGCCGGTGAATGCTCCCGTTCTTATCCTGGAGCTGCGCAGACATGGCGCCGACGCCGAGATTCAGATAGCCGTCTTGTTTGGGCACGTACCAACTGTAGCCGGGAAGTCCCTTCTCGAAGAACCAGAGGTGGCAGTCCGGATCCTCCCAGTGATACGGCAGCTCCTGTTCCAGCGCGGCGACCTGAAGCCATCGCGCGCGCGGGTTGATCTCTCGAAACAGCGAACGATACACCGGGCATGCCGTGCCGCCGGCTCCGACCAAGGCATCGCACGCGAAGCCGTCGTCGATGCGGTAGCCTTGCGCGGTGCGCTCGATCCGCTTGACCTGGTGAGTCACTACCTCGGCCCCCGAGCGTTTGAGCAGCCAGTCGTCGAACTCGACACGGCGAATGGAATGCTGCGGCGAGCGCATCGTCAGACCGATTCCGAACAGATGCGCCCGGGTGACCTCGAAGGTCAGGAAGCGATGCGGATAGGCCGCGATGTCCATCTCCAGATCCGCTACGAGCTCGGGGGTGATCCAGCCTCCGCACAGCTTGGGCCGCGGGAAGACCGCCTTGTCCAGGATCAGACAATCGACCCCGCGTCGGCGCAGCTGCCATGCGCAGGACGCCCCTGCGGGCCCGCCTCCGACGATGATGACATTCGTCTTGATCATGAGCCGTCCTCGCGAGGATCTCGTCTGTCGGGTCGGTCACCGCTCGCCGGATGCGCCGACGCTTAAACCGCGTCCAGGGTGAAATGCGTCATTCTCATTCCGTGTTTGGCCTTGCAGATTTCCTCGGGTCTGCTGGAGGCGCGGTTTAATCCCGGTAGAGGTGCGCACGCGTCCAGGCCATGTCGTTCTTGCCCGGGCGCGCGAACACGACTTGATAGACCTCCAAGGCCCCGGCGCGGAAGCTGGCGATCGATGCCGCGAGATAGAGCCGCCAGGCCCGCACGAAGAAGTCGTCGAACATCTCGCGGACCTCCGATTCATGCGCATCGTAGCGCGCCAGCCAGTGCTCGATCGTTTTGGCGTAGTGGCGGCGGATGTTCTCCACGTCGATCACCGAGAGACCCGGACCCTCGAAGATGTCCATCATCCGGCGCAGCGTCGGGGGGTTGGCCCCGGGGAAGATGCGTCGCTCGTTCCAGGAACTGGGCGGCTCGGGGCGGACCTGACCGATCGAGTGGATCAGGCCACGTCCGTCGTCCTTGAGGACACGATCGACGACCTGCCCGAAGGTCGCATAGTGCTCGGCACCGACATGCTCGAGCATTCCGACCGATACGAATGCATCGTAGGTTCCTTGGATGTTGCGGTAGTCGTCCTCGATGTAGTCGATCCGATCGGCCAGCCCCTCGGCCTTCGCCCGCTCGCGCGCATAGGCGATCTGCGACGGCGAGATGTTGTAGGCCCGGACCTTCACGCCGTAACGACGCGCAAAGTGCCGTGCCAGCCCGCCCCACCCGCAGCCGGCCTCGACCACTTCCTCGCCGGGTCGCAGCTGCAGCTTGCGTGCGATATGGTCGAGCTTCGCGGCTTGGGCCTGCTCGAGCGTGACGCTGGGGTTGGTGAAATAGGCGCAAGTGTAGGCCATCTCCTCGTCGAGCCAGAGCCGATAGAAGTCGTTCCCCAGGTCGTAGTGATGTTGGATGTTGTCTCGCGAGCCCGTGAGGCTGTTGCGTCGCGGTCGGGCGAAACCGCGCTTGACGAACTGCTGGATCATCCCGGGCCGGGTCCGCTTGATCTTGGCCTCGTAGAGCGCTTCGATGAAGGCGACCAGGTCTCCCTCGATGCGGATGCGCCCGGAGCTGTAGCCGTCGCCGAATTCCAAGTTTGGATTGGCGAAGAGTCGCCAAAGGGCGGATCGATCGGCGAACCGCATGCGTGCGACAGGTTGGGCGTGTGGGCACCGGTAATGCTCCCGGTCGTCCCAGAAGACGACGCTGATGGCCGGTTCCCCGATAAGCTGCATGAATCGGTTGAACAGCCAAGTCTCGATCGGCCATACAGTATCGCTGTCTGTCCATGCGCCCCGATCGACCGATGCGGCTCCGTTCGACAGTGGGTTCTTGTCAGACTTCATGTCGCAGGTCCTCGCGGTTCGTTGGTCTTGCCTCCGACGTCTCAAAGAACAGTGAATTCAAAGTCTTTACGTGGAACAAAGTAGTGTCCGGGGTCGCTTCAGTCAAGGTCGAGACCCCGGGGGAGGCCCGCCGGCGCCGCCAACCTGCTCCGGATCGGTGTCGGATCGAGCGCGCCGAATCGGCCTTACAATAGCGCCCGTTCAGTAAACGAAGCGGACCTGCCCGATGAGCAACCGAAAGACCCGCAGCAGCTATGTCTGCAACGCCTGTGGTGCGCGTCAGCCGAAATGGGCGGGTCAGTGCCCGGATTGCGGGGCCTGGAACAGCATGGTGGAGACCGCGCAGATCGCGCGCCCCGTCGTGCGCGGCGGTTACGCAGGCGCGGCCGAGTCCCCGCGCGTGGAGAGCTTGGCCGAGGTCAGCCCCGAAGATCGGGTGCGCATCCAGAGCGGGATCGGCGAGCTGGATCGCGTGCTGGGGGGCGGTCTGGTGACGGGCTCGGTGGTGTTGATCGGCGGAGATCCGGGGATCGGCAAGTCGACGCTCTTGCTGCAGGCGAGCGCCTCGCTGGCGCGCAGCCTGCCGGTGCTCTACGTCAGCGGCGAAGAGTCGCCCCAGCAGATCGGTTTACGCGCCCACCGGCTCGGATTGGCCGGCGAGGGCATCCGTCTGCTCGCCGAGACCAATGTCGAGGCGATCCTCGCGGCCGCGTCGCAGGAGCGGCCGCGGGTGATGGTCGTCGACTCCATCCAGACCCTTTACACCGACACGCTTCAATCGGCCCCCGGCTCGGTCTCTCAGGTGCGCGAGGCGGCGGCGCAATTGGTCCGCTTCGCCAAGCAACAGGATACGGTCGTCTTCCTCGTCGGCCATGTGACCAAGGACGGAACACTGGCCGGTCCGCGGGTACTCGAGCACATGGTCGACACCGTGCTGTACTTCGAAGGGGAGCCGGGCGGTGCCTTCCGCTTGGTGCGTTCGGTCAAGAATCGCTTCGGTGCGGTGCATGAGCTCGGCGTCTTCGCGATGGGCGACCGCGGTCTGCGCGAGGTGAAGAACCCCTCGGCGATCTTTCTCTCCCGCCACGACGAGGCGGTCCCGGGCAGCCTGGTTATGGTGACCCGCGAGGGGACGCGACCCCTCTTGGTCGAGGTGCAGGCGCTGGTGGACGAGAGTCCGCTCGCCAATCCGCGTCGGGTGGCCTTGGGGCTCGACGGCAACCGCCTGTCCATGCTGCTGGCGGTGCTGCATCGTCACGGCGGTGTCGCCATGTTCAACCAAGATGTCTTCGTCAACGTGGTCGGCGGGGTGCGGATCACCGAGACCGCCGTCGACCTGCCGCTCGTCATGGCGGTGCTGTCGAGCTATCGCGACCGACCGCTTCCCCTGGATCTCGCGGTCTTCGGCGAGGTCGGCCTGTCGGGGGAGGTTCGTCCGGTCCCCAATGGTCCGGATCGGCTGCGCGAGGCGGCCAAGCACGGTGTCCGCCGGGCGATCGTGCCGGTCGGAAATGTCCCCAAAGAAGGGGTCGAGGGGTTGGAGATCACTGCCGTGAAGACCCTCGCGGAGGCCCTCGACGGCGTCTGAGGGGATTAAACCGCGCCCAGTGCGATATGCGATGTTTTTGGACGGGGTGGGCCCCGGCGGATTTGGCGACCGCTGGAGCCGGCGCGGTTTAAAGTATTAAGAACATGAAATTTTAAACCGCGTCTCGCCGAGATCGAGGACAACGCCAAAGCCAAGCGCAACATGAAAATGACGCATGTCGCTCTGGACGCGGTTTAAACGAGCGCCCGCGCCTTTCGTGACGGGCGTGCCACCACGACCTTGACCGTCTTGACCCCGTTGTCGGCCGTCTGCAGGATCTCGATCGCATGGTCGTGGAGCTTGAGACTGGTGCCGGGCTCCGGGATGGTCTCGAGGTATTCCAGGATCAGGCCGTTCAGGGTCCGGGGTCCATCGGTGGGAAGCGTCCAGCGCAACGCCCGGTTCAGATCACGCACGCCGATGCTGCCGTCGATCAAGAGGCTGCCGTCTTCGCCGCGATGGATCTCCGGGATGCTGTCGGCCGGGTCGGTCGTGAACTCCCCGACAATCTCTTCGAGCAGATCGGTCAGGGTGAGGAGACCGAGAAAGTCGCCGTATTCGTCGACCACCAGAGCGACGCGCCGCTTGCCTCGCTGGAAATTGAGCAGCTGCTGGTAGAGCGGCGTGCCTTCGGGGACATAGTAGGGCTCGCGGGCGATGGCGCGCAGATGCTCCTTGTCCAGACCCTGCTCCAGCATTGCATGCAGGGCGTGCTTTGCATGGAAGACACCGATGACGTTGTCGATGCCGCCGTCGAACAGCGGCATGCGTGTATAGCTGGAGTTGCGGATCGCCTGCAGGATCTCGTCGTCGCTGTCCTGGATGTCGATCCCGTCCACCTCGTTGCGCGGGATCATGATGTCTTCGACCGTGGCGCGCTCCAGATCCAGGATGCCGAGCAGCATGGAGCGGCTACGCTCCGGGATCATGGCGCCGGCCTCGCTGACCACGGTACGCAGCTCCTCGCGGCTCAGCGCCGTGCCCTGTGCGCTGTCCGTCGTAATCCCCATCAGGCGGAGTAGCCCGTTGGTGAAGAGATTGACGAACCAGACGATCGGATAAAGCAGCTTGAGCAGCGGCTTGTAGACGTAGGCCGCCGGAAAGGCGAGGCGCTCCGGATGCAGCGTGGCATAGGTCTTGGGCGCGACCTCGGCGAAGATCAGGATCACCAGGGTCAGGAGCCCGGCAGCGATTCCGATCGCCGCTTCGCCGCCGAGGCGCAAGGCGATGATGGTCGCCAAGGACGAGGCCATGATGTTGACGAAGTTGTTTCCGAGCAGGATGAGCCCGATTAAGCGGTCGGGTCGTTCCAGCAGTGCGCGGGCCATACGGGCGCCGCGGTGGCCACCGTCCGCGAGGTGCTTGAGCTTGTAGCGGTTGATGGTGAGCAGGGCCGTCTCCGATCCGGAGAAAAAGGCCGAGAGCGTGAGCAAAAGGGCTAACGCGAGAAAAAGGCCGGGTAGCGAGAGTTCATCCACCTTGGATTCCGAGCTTGGCGATGGGTCGATCTGGGATACAGTATACCGGCTTCGACCGGGATGCCGGGCGCATCGCGACCCCGTGATTCCGCCTCAGCGCGACCCGGCGCTTGCAGTTCGACGAGGCTCGGTCATAATCCCGGCCTTTTTGACCGGGGCTGAGAATGTTCAAGAATGTACGACTCTATCGACTGGGACGCCCGTTCGGTCTGGATGCCGACGCACTCGAGGCCCGTCTCGACGAGCGTCGTTTTCGGCCCTGCGGCCCGCTCGAGACCGCGACGATGGGCTGGTCTGCGCCGCTCGGCGATGGCTCGACCGCCTTGGTTCATGCCGTCTCGGGGTGTTTTCTGATCTGTGCGCGCAAGCAGGAGCGCCTGCTTCCCTCGGCCGCGGTCGCCGAGGCGCTCGAGGAGCGCGTGAACGATCTGGAGTCGGCGGAGGCCCGCGACGTGGGCCGCGCCGAACGGCGCCGACTGCGCGAGCAGATCATGGCCGAGATGCTCCCGCGGGCCTTTACCCGATCGCGTCGCACGCTTCTCTACGTGGACACCGAGGCGGGTTGGCTGGTGGTGGACTCCGGGAGCGATCGGCAGGCCGAGGACGTGATCTCGCTGCTGCGCGAAAGCATCGAGACCTTGCCGGCGCGCCCCCCCGCGCCGCGCATGGAGCCGCCGAAGGTGATGACCGGCTGGCTGTTGAACGGCGATGCGCCGAGCGATTTGCAGATCGGCGATGCCTGCGAGCTGCGCGATGTCAGCGACACCGCAAGCCTGATCCGCTGTCGCGGTCAGGACCTCTCCAGCGAGGAGATCCTCGCCCATCTGCGCGTCGGCAAGCAGGTTTTGAAGTTGGCTCTGAGCTGGGACGAGAGGCTCGATTTCGTCCTTGCCGAGGACATGTCGCTGAAACGCCTGCGCGTCGGAGATGCCCTGCTCAACGAGCTGGACGACGGCGATCTCGAGCCCGCAGCGCGCATGGACGCCGAGCTTGCGATCCTCGCACTGCAACTGCGCGAGCTGATCGCCCGGTTGGACGCGATCTTCGGCCTCGTCGGCGACGAGGATGCAGTCGGCACACCGGCGCCGTTGCCGCAGGCCGAACCCGCATCCGCATCCGCGCCCGCGAAGGTCGCGCCTTCGTCAGCGGAGCCGCCGCCGTGGGTCGAGTGAAGTGAGATTGATCCGCCGGCGGTTGGGAATTGCCTCCAGCCTCCGACCGCCAGCCACAATACTGTATGGGCGAATCAATTCGCCCCTGCCTTCTGACAGCTGATCACAGGCGGCATAAGCTCCTCCGGCTCATGCCGAAAAAGCCACATCCGAATATGCCGCAGCGCCGCAGCCTGAGCGCACCCGCGCTCAGGCTGCGGCGCTGCGGGCGTGCTGCATGAAGAACCGCAGCATTTCGCGGCTGGCGTCGGGTCCGCGCGGCTCGGTGTAGGAGCCGTCGGAGCTGCCGCCGGACCACGCATGGCCGGCGCCGTGTAGGATCCACTGCTCCAGCGGTGCTCGTCCGTTCTCGTCGGCATAGAGGCTGCGGGTGTAGCGGATTCCCCCGGTCGATTCACCCTGGATGAGCGTCTTGCGTAAACGCGCGACCCCCGGTGTCCCGGCGATCAGCTGATCGGCGTTGACCGGGTTGACCGTGGTATCGCGATCACCGTGAAAGACGATGGTCGGAACCAATGGTGCCTTGCCGTCCGACCCTTGGCGCCGGTGGCCCGAGGCGAACTGAGATGATCCGCCCTGACGCATCGCCGCAAGTGCCGACGGCATGTCGACGGCGGCCCCGTACGCCAGCCCGGAGTGTACTCCGATCGCGGCGTAGAGGTCCGGGTAGGTAGCCCCCATGATCGCCGCGGCGGCCCCGCCGGCGGAGAGTCCCGCAATGTAGACACGATCGGGATCCACCGCGTAATCGCGGATGATCTCGCGGGTGATGCCGGCGATCAGCGCGGGCTCGCCGCGACCGCGCTGCTGGTCATCGGGGCTGAACCAGCTCCAGCATTTGGTGGCGCTGGTCGACAGGGACTGCGCCGGGTAGGCGACCAGGAACAGCTCCTGTTCGGCCAGGCTGTTCATGCGGGTACCGGCCGCAAAGTCGTCGGGTGACTGGGTGCATCCGTGCAGCATCACCACCAGTGGCAGCGGCTGCCCGCGGTAGCCGCTCGGGATGTAGAGTTTGTAGGCGAGGGTGCCCGCAGAAGCGGTATGGCGATATTCCTCGAACCGCGCCCCGTCCGGGAGCGCGACCGGCGCGCGGTCGATCGGGAATCCGGAGCTTCGACCGGGCATGCGTCCGGCGAGCCGTTGTTTCATCCGGCCGAGTACGCCGCGCAGGGTTTCCGGGATCTTCGGCTCTACGACGCCGCTTCGATGCCCCGAGGCGTGATCTTCGGGGGCCGAATCGCCACCGGATTCAGGCGCAGTCCAGGCGCCTCCGGTGTGCGGGGAAGGCGGCTGCATGTCGAGCACGCTCGAGGTGTCCGCCGACGGTGTCGGGTTCGCCTCGCGTGCCGAGCCGGGCGCCGCAGGCGCATCGACCTTAGCGCCGCGCAGCATGGCCATGGCCTCCTGGAGGCGACCTTCGCGGGTCAGGCGGGTCACTTCGGCCATGTCGATCTTGAGCAAAGAGGTCATGAGTGTCGGGTCCTCGAATCGAGAGTATCGGCGCGGGCGTGCCCTGCTGCTGTACCGCGTCGTGGTTTCGCCCTCATCGGATGCGGTCGCGCAACGCGGCCTTCACCGCGGGACCGGCTTGGAGGGCGCCGAGCACATGGACCGAGGCGATGGTCTCGCGTGCGAGTTCGGCAGGCACGTCTTCGGCGATGATTGCAAGGAATGGCTCAAGGTGATCCTGCGTCGATCCCCTCATCCCAGCGCCGTGCCTGAACAAACAAGAAATCACCTAAACCGCGACGACTCCCGGGCTCGCGAGTCGTCGCAAGCCGGAGCACCTGTTCGAACAATGCATGTGGCTCAAGACGCGGTTTAGACCCGGTAGAAGCCTCGATACCACTCGACGAACCGGGCGACGCCTTCGTCCACCGGGGTATCCGGGCAATAGCCGGTGTCGCGC
Organism: Thiocapsa sp.; assembly: GCF_011390875.1. Taxonomy (GTDB): domain Bacteria; phylum Pseudomonadota; class Gammaproteobacteria; order Chromatiales; family Chromatiaceae; genus Thiocapsa. The sequence goes on along the minus strand of NZ_JAABRP010000012.1, from coordinate 32,069 downwards.
ACCAGGTCGGTGACGTCCGCGTAGGTGTCCGGGACATCGCCGGGCTGCAGGGGCAGCAGGTTCATCTGCGCCTTGCGACCCAGGGCCTCTTCCAGGAAGCGGATGTATTCCATCAGCTCGACCGGCTTGTTGTTGCCGATGTTGTAGATGCGATAGGGCCCCTGACTGGTCGCGGGATCGGGCTGTGCGCCGGACCAGCTCGGATCGCCGCTCGGCACCCGGTCCAGGACGCGGATGACGCCTTCCACGATGTCGTCGACGAAGGTGAAGTCGCGGCGGTGTTTGCCGTAATTGAAGACGTCGATCGGCTTGCCGGCGAGGATGGCGCGGGTGAACTTGAAGAGCGCCATGTCGGGCCGCCCCCAGGGACCGTAGACGGTGAAGAAGCGCAGGCCGGTGGTCGGGATGCGATACAAGTGGCTGTAGGTGTGGGCCATCAGCTCGTTGGCCTTCTTGCTGGCGGCGTAGAGGCTCAAGGGATGATCGACGTTGTGATGGATCGAGAAGGGCATGGCGGTGTTGGCGCCGTAGACCGAGCTGCTCGAGGCATAGACCAGGTGCTCGACCTCGACATCCCGGCAGCCTTCCAGGATGTGCGCGAAGCCGACCAGGTTGGTGTTGACGTAGGCCATCGGGTTTTCGATGGAGTAGCGCACGCCGGCCTGAGCGGCGAGGTGGACGACCCGGTCCGGACGGTGCAGGGCGAAGAGCTCGCGCATGCGCGCACCGTCCTCGATGTCGACGCGCTCGTCGCGGAAGCCTTCGAATGGGAGCGTGCGGGCAAGTCGCGCCTCTTTGAGCGCAACATCGTAGTAGTCGTTCAGATTGTCGATTCCGATCACCTCGTCGCCACGGGCGAGCAGGCGTAAGGACAGGGCCGAGCCGATAAAACCGGCGCTGCCGGTCACCATGACTTTCATGCGTCTACTCCGTTGTGTTGAGCGTCATCCGGCGTGTCGAGCGTCACCCGGCCCAGCCGAGCATCTCGCAGGCATGGTCGCGGGTGCGTGCGGTGATCTTGGTGCCGCCGAGCATGCGCGCGATCTCGTCGACGCGCGCATCCGGGTCGAGTGTCTCGATGCGGGTGTAGGTCTGGCCGTCGCGGGTCTCTTTGCGGACCCGGAGCTGTTGGTGGGCTTGGGCTGCGACCTGGGGGAGATGGGTCACGCAGAGCACCTGGCGCGAGTCGCCGAGTCGGCGCAGCAGACGCCCGACGATCTCCGCGATCCCGCCTCCGATGCCGACATCGACCTCGTCGAACACCAGGGTCGGGACGCTTCCGCACTCGGCGGTGGCGACCTGAATGCCGAGGCTGATGCGCGAGAGCTCGCCGCCCGAGGCGACCTTCGCGAGCGGTTGCAGCGGTTGGCCGGGATTGGCGCTGACCAGAAAGGCGATGCGCTCGAGCCCGCCCGTGCCCGCGCGCTCGGGCGGCAGCGCCTCGATCTCCACCGCGAAACGCCCGCCCGCCATGCCGAGCTGCTGCATGGCCTCCGTCACTGTTCGGTTCAGTCGCTCGGCGGCCTTCGCCCGTGCGTCCCCGAGCGCGCGCGCTTGATCGACAAAGGCGTGCAGCGCGGCGTCGCGTGACTCGCGCAGATCGCCGAGGCGCAGATCGGCCTGCTCGAGCGTTTCCAGCTCGGCCTGGCGCGCGGTCAAGGCCTCCGGCAGCTCGACCGGCAGGACGCGGAATTTCCGCGCCAGGTCGTGAATCTGTGCGATCCGGGTTTCGACCGCTTCGAGGGCGGCGGGATCGACCTCCAGAGCGTCGAGGTAATGGCGCAGACTCGCAGCGGCCTCGCCGGCATGGATGGCCGCTGTTTCCAGCAGGTCGCGAGGCTCGTCCAGGGCGGGATCGATCGCGGCCAGGTCGGCCAGATCGGAGCCGGCCGAACGCAGCTGATCCGAGATCGCCGGCTCGGCCTCGGACAACATATCGAGAACGCGCGCGGCGGTCTCCTGCAGGCGCCCCAGATGGCTCAGGCGTCGCTGTTCCAAGTCGAGATTCTCGATCTCCGCGGCGCTCAGCCCCAGTGCCGACAGCTCTTCAACCTGAAAGCGCAGCAGATCGAGCCGCTGGGCCCGTTCTTGTCGCGCCGACTCCAGTGCCCCGAGCTGTTGATCGAGCGCACGGTACTCCCGAAAGGCCGCGGCGACCGCTCCCGCGAGGACCGCATGGCCCCCGTAGGCGTCCAAAAGATCGCGCTGCGCATTGGCTCGCAGGAGCGATTGATGGGCGTGCTGGCCGTGGATGTCGACCAGGAGGTCGCCGAGGTCACGCAATTGGGTGCCGGTGGCGGGTCGGCCGTTGACGTAGGCGCGCGAGCGTCCGTCGCGCACGATCAGGCGGCGTACCAGACAGTCGCCGTCGTCGTCGAGATCCTGATCGGCGAGCCAAGCGCGCGCACCGGGAACCGCCGCAAGGTCGAACCCGGCCACGATCTCGGCGCGCTCGCAACCGGCGCGGATCATGGCGGCGTCCGCCTTATCGCCGAGAGCAAGACCCAAGGCATCGATCATGATCGACTTGCCCGCGCCGGTTTCGCCGGTGAGCGCCGTCATGCCCGAGGCGCACTCGAGCTCGAGCGAGCTGACGATGGCCAGGTCTTTGACAAGGATGTGAGTCAGCATCGAGAAACGTCCGCCGGCACCTCAAGTCACGATGGGGGGCATGTGCCCGCCCCAGCCGAGTTTCGCCCGCAGGATCTGGTAGTGATCATGGCCTCGTGGATGAAGCAGATGGGCGGAATGCCGATGTCGCTCGACCTGAATCAGCGCGCGCGGCGGCAGCTGCAAGTCCGCCTGTCCATCGCAGGTCACCTGCACATGACCCTGATCGAGTCCGCGCACCCTCACCTCGATCCGCCGATCACCCGGCACCACGAGCGGCCGGTTGCTGAGATCGTGCGGGCAGATGGGCACCAACAAGAGCGCATCCAGGGCCGGGTCGACCAGTGGGCCGCCGCCGGAGAGCGCATAGGCCGTCGATCCGGTCGGCGTGGCGATGATCAGGCCGTCCGAGCGCTGAGCAGAGACGAAAACGCCATCGATGTCCATCTCGAGCTCGATCATACGGGCCGTGTTCCATTTGTGGACGACGACGTCGTTCAGGGCCGAGTAGCTGCGCTCGAGCCCGTCGTCGGCAATCACGCGCACCGACAACATGGCGCGGCGGTCGGATTGGTATTCGCCGGCGAGGATCGGGTCGAGCGCGGACTCGATGTCCTGCGGCGAGACATCGACCAAGAAACCGAGACGTCCGAGGTTGATCCCGACCAGCGGGACCCCGTATGCCGCCATCATACGCGCGGCGTGGAGCAGGGTGCCGTCTCCGCCGACCACGATGACCAGATCGCATCCCGCGCCCAGCTCCGCGACCGGGGTCGCTGCCCCGACCTCCGCACCGAGGAGATGGGCACTCTCGGCGTCGAGCAGGACGTGGAGCTGTCGAGAACGCAAATAGGCGCCGAGATGACGCAGCGTCCCGACCACCTTTTCCGGGTCGCCTTGTTTCGCGATGATGCCGACCGTGTTGAATTGCGGCATGAGGTCTGTCAGAGGCTGGGATCCGGAAGGGCGTGCGACGACTAAAGCTAGCATGGGCGAGGGATGGCGCCAATAGGCGGGCCGGCACGCGGAGCAGCCTTGACAGGCTTGGCCCGAGTCCCTAAATTGCGGTGTTAGCACTCTGTTGAGGTGAGTGCTAAAAAAACGCCACAGGCGACGCGGGGTCTGCTCGGAGCTTAACGGCGCCGAACCGTGGGGCGGAGAGCGTTCGGATGCGACGCGTTTTCGAGTGTCGCTTTCGACTGCGGACCCAAGCGACGACGAGATCGCGAGCAGACCCGTCGAGCGCGTGTTCTGCGGAAGCAGACACCTCCGGTCCATCCGAGCGTGCCCCAACGACGTCGCTCGCCGTGGTCGGGATCCTTTTTATCGCCGGTTTTATGGCAGACGCACCTTGTCAAGCGAGACACGTAATACCGAGGGTCAGGTCAGCGAACGTGCGCTCCATTTCCTGAAGGCGCTCGTGGAGCGTTACATTCGGGAAGGTCAGCCCGTCGGCTCGCGGACCTTGGCGAAAGACACCGGGTTGGATCTGAGTCCGGCCACGGTGCGCAATGTCATGGCGGATCTCGAGGATCTGGGTCTCGTGGTCTCGCCGCATACCTCCGCGGGACGGGTTCCGACGGTTGCAGGGTATCGTTTGTTTGTCGATACGCTGCTGACCGTGCGTCCGCCGTCCGAGGACGATATCGCGAGTCTGCGCACCCGGTTCGATACTCGGTCCGACGCCAAATCGCTTGTCGAGACGGCCTCGACGCTGCTGTCGGGCATTACGCACCTGGCCGGAGTTGTGATGCTGCCGCGTCACGAGCGCAATGTGTTTCGCCAAATCGAGCTGTTACCCTTGTCGGGGACACGGGTGCTGGCCATCCTCGTGACCAGCGAAGGCGAGGTCCATAACCGCATCATTGCGACCGAGCGCCGTTTCAACGCCTCGCAGTTGGAGCAGGCGTCGAACTACCTGAACGAGATCTTTACCGGCCAAGACATCAAGGACGTGCGCAAGCGCCTCGTCGAAGATCTCAAGAGCACCCATCGCAATATGGATCGGCTCATGATGCGCGCGGTGATGCTGGCCCATGAGGTCGTCGAGTCGGCCGAGCGCAAGGATGACTGCTTCATCGCGGGTCAGACCAATTTGATGGAGTTCGGCGAGCTGGCCAGCATGGAGCGGCTCAGGCAGCTTTTCGATGCCTTCAACGAAAAGCGCGAGATTTTACACATCCTCGATCGTTGTATCGCCGCGGACGGGGTCCAGATCTTCATCGGCGAGGAGTCGGGTTATTCCCTCCTCGACGACTGCAGCGTGGTGACCCAGACCTACCGGGTGGACGACGAGGTCGTCGGGGTGCTGGGCGTGATCGGCCCGACACGCATGGACTATCAGCGTGTCATCCCGATCGTGGACGTCACCGCTCGACTGCTGGCGGCGGCGCTCAGACAATAGTTTCAGGCTTGGGATCGGTCGTGCGGCCGCGACGCCGAATCGTGGCGCGGCGGGGCGACGGACCGGATACGGGAGATCGTAGTTAATGAGTACGGAATCAGAGAAACAGACCGAATCGAACGCGTCGTCGACGGCAGAGGAAGAGGCCCTTCTCGAGGACGCCTCGGCATCCCGTGCGGGTGACGCCGAAGGCGATCGTGCGCGCGCTGCGGCGGCGCCGACGTCCGAGGAGCTCCAGGCGCAACTGGCATCCGCGCGCGCGGATGCCGAATCGCTTCGCGACCAGGCACTGCGGGTTCGTGCCGAGATGGAGAACCTTCGGCGCCGCCATGCCGCCGAGTTGGAGAAGGCCCACAAGTACGCGCTGGATAGCTTTGTCCGCGAGCTCCTGCAGGTGCGCGACAGCCTGGAGCTCGGTCACGATGCAGCCCTGGCGGAGGGGGCGGATATCGGCAAGCTTCGCGAAGGCATGGAGCTGACATTGAAGCTGATGGGTGACGTGATGGATCGCTTCGGCGTCACCCCGGTGGATCCCGTCGAGCAACCCTTCGATCCGGAGTTTCATCAAGCGATGACGATGCAGCCGCGCTCGGATCTGCCGCCGAACACCGTCGTGGCCGTCATGCAGAAAGGCTACACGCTCAACGGGCGCTTGGTGCGTCCGGCACTGGTTATGGTCTCTCAGGAGGCCTCCTGATATCGGCTTGAACGGATAGGGGTTTCCCCCAACCTCAGAGGCAGCTTCGGGGCCGTTCAGCGACACAAGACACCTTTTTGGAGAATACGCTCATGGGAAAAATCATCGGTATCGACCTCGGGACAACCAACTCGTGTGTCGCCGTGATGGAAGGCGACAACGTCAAGGTCATCGAGAACGCCGAAGGCGATCGCACCACACCGTCCATCGTGGCCTACACGGGTGACGGGGAGGTGCTGGTCGGACAGTCCGCCAAGCGTCAGTCGGTGACCAACCCGGCGCATACACTGTTCGCGATCAAACGCCTGATCGGGCGCCGTTACGAGGACAGTGTCGTCAGCAAAGACAAGGACATGGTCGCCTACAAGATCGTGAAGGCCGACAACGGCGACGCCTGGGTCGAGGTCAACGGCAAGAAGATGGCGCCGCCGGAAATCTCGGCGAAGGTCCTTCAGAAGATGAAGAAGACCGCCGAGGACTATCTGGGCCACACGGTCACCGAGGCGGTCATCACGGTCCCGGCCTACTTCAACGACTCGCAGCGGCAAGCCACCAAGGATGCGGGCCGGATCGCCGGTCTCGAGGTCAAGCGCATCATCAACGAGCCGACCGCGGCGGCACTCGCCTACGGGATGGACAAGAAGCGCGGTGACCAGAAGATCGCGGTCTACGACCTCGGCGGCGGCACCTTCGACGTCTCCATCATCGAGATCGCCGAGATCGAGGGCGAGCACCAATTCGAGGTCCTCTCCACCAACGGGGACACGTTCCTCGGCGGTGAAGACTTCGACATGCGCGTCATCGACTTCCTGGTGGCCGAGTTCAAAAAGAGTCAGGCGGTGGATCTTCGCAACGATCCGCTGGCCCTGCAGCGCTTGAAGGAGGCCGCCGAGAAGGCCAAGATCGAGCTGTCCACGAGCCAGCAGACCGACATCAATCTGCCCTACATCACGGCGGATCAGACCGGTCCTAAGCATCTCAACGTCAAGCTGACACGGGCGAAGCTCGAATCCTTGGTCGAGGATCTCGTGGACCGCACGATCGAGCCGTGCCGGATCGCGTTGAAGGATGCGGGGCTCACGGCGGGCGAGGTCGACGAGGTCATTCTCGTCGGCGGTCAGACCCGCATGCCGAAGGTTCAGGCCAAGGTCGAAGAGTTCTTCGGCAAGAGCCCGCGTCGCGACGTGAACCCCGACGAGGCGGTCGCGATCGGCGCCGCCATACAGGGCGGTGTGCTCGGCGGCGAGGTCAAGGATGTGCTGCTGCTCGATGTCACCCCGCTCTCGCTCGGTATCGAGACCCTCGGCGGCGTCATGACCAAGCTGATCGAGAAAAACACCACCATCCCGACCTCGGCGCAGCAGGTCTTCTCGACGGCCGACGACAACCAGACTGCGGTGACCGTGCATGTCCTGCAGGGCGAGCGCGAGCGGGCGATCCACAACAAATCGCTCGGGCGCTTCGACCTCAGCGATATCCCGTTGGCACCGCGCGGCGTGCCGCAGATCGAGGTCAAGTTCGACATCGACGCCAACGGCATCCTCAACGTTTCGGCCAAAGACAAAGCGACCGGCAAGGAGCAGTCGATCATCATCAAGGCGTCTTCGGGTCTGTCGGATGCCGAGATCGCGCAGATGGTCAAGGATGCCGAGGCTCATGCCGAGGAAGACCGCCAGTTCCACGCCTTGGTTGCCGCGCGCAACCACGCCGACACCATGATCCACGCGACGCGCAAGTCGATGGAGCAGCTCGGCGACAAGATGGAGTCGGGCGAGAAGGACTCGATCGAGGCTGCGATCAAGGAGCTCGAGGAGGTCATGAAGGGCGAGGACAAAGACCGCATCGAGGCCCTGACCAAGTCACTCGGCGACGCCTCGGCGAAGATGGCGGAGCGGCTCTACGCACAGAACAGCGGCGGTCCGGGTGCAGGCCCGGCGGCCGGCGGCGAGCCCGAGGATTCGGCGGGACCGGCGCGCGACGATGTCGTCGACGCGGAGTTCGAAGAGGTCAAAGACGACAAGAAGTAAGTCAAGCGGCCGACGGCTCGAAACCTCCCTCGATACGCGCTCGGCTCGATCGGCGCTCGGTGGTTTCGAGACGATGTTCGGCTCTGTCACCGGTCAGGCTGCAGCGCCCTCGATGCGGTATCGCCGTGTCGAGGGTGCAAACGCTGTTTGCGAGTCGGCTCGGCTTTGCATGAATCGGCCGGTATCTAAACCGCGTCGCCGCCGATGAGCGGGGTTGCCCTCGGGGTTGGGCTCACTCGCAACCGAGCATCTGGCTCTGGACGCGGTTTAGCGATGGCGTGGTCTGAGATCCGGATGTGATTCCGATCCATGCCGCGCCATGCATCACGACCTCTTCCGCCGGGAGAGGCCGTTCCTGGAACACCATCGGTTATGACTCTCGCGGTTATGACTCTGGACGCGGTTTAGGATTCAATGGCAAAACGCGATTATTACGAGGTCTTGGGCGTCTCGCGCAACGCGAGCGAGGCCGACCTCAAGAAGGCTTTCCGCCGTCTGGCGATGAAGTATCACCCGGATCGCAACAGCGGGGATGCGGATACCGAGGCTAAATTCAAAGAGGCCAAGCTGGCGTACGACGTCCTGAGCGATCCGAAGAAGCGCTCGGCCTACGACCAGTTCGGCCATGCCGGCGTGGATGCCGGCGCGGGCGGGTTCGGCGGTCCCGGCGGGGACGGCGGGGCCTTCTCCGACATTTTCGGGGACGTCTTCGGGGACATCTTCGGCGGGCGCGCGGGCGCTCGACGCACGCAGCGCGGTGTCGATCTGCGCTATGACCTGTCACTCAGTCTCGAGGACGCGGTCAGCGGCAAAGAGGTTAAGTTCCGCATCCCGGTTCAGGTGGACTGTCAGTTCTGCGGAGGGACCGGCGCCAAGCCGGGCACCAAGCCCAAGACCTGCTCGACCTGCGGGGGCAGCGGCCAGGTGCGGATGCAGCAGGGCTTCTTCTCCATCCAGCAGACCTGTCCGACCTGTCGCGGGACGGGCAGCGTCATTGAAGAGGCCTGCAGCCATTGCCGGGGTCGGGGCCGGATCCAAGAGGAGAAGACCCTCTCGGTGCGAGTGCCTGCGGGCGTGGACACCGGCGACCGGATTCGTCTTGCCGGCGAAGGCGAGCGCGGCGAGCACGGGGGACCGCCCGGCGATCTGTATGTGCAGATTCAGGTCAAGGCGCACCCGATCTTCACCCGCGAGGACAGTCACCTGCACTGCGAGGTGCCGATCGGCTTCGTGACTGCAGCGCTCGGCGGCGAGCTCGAGGTCCCGACGCTCGACGGTAAGGTGATGCTCAAGATCCCGGCCGGTACGCAGACCGGCAAGATGTTTCGCGTGCGCGGCAAGGGCGTCAAGCCGGTCCGCGGCGGCGTGATCGGCGATCTCATTTGTCGCGTGACGGTCGAGACGCCGGTGAATCTCACCGAGCGCCAGAAGGAGCTGCTGCGCGAGTTCGAGGCGAGCATGCAGGAGGGCGGATCGCGGCACAGTCCTCAGTCGCATTCTTGGCTCGATAGCGTGAAGAGCTTTATCGACAAGATCGGGCTCTGAACCGCGTCCGGAGCTTCCTTGGTCGAGTCGAGTCTCGTGTCGGTCGTTTTCGCATCGATCGGCGTTCCAGTCGACGCGGTTCAGGAATTTTTTTTCGGGGCTATTTGCCGAAACTCCTCGGGGTCCGCGCGTCTAGTGCAGCACCGCGGAAGTCTCGATGCCGCCTCCCGGGTACGCCGACTTCAGTCGGCATCCGGGGAGGCGGACTTCAGTCCGCCGTTGATACAAGCGCGAATGGCCTCGGGAATTGCGCTGCGATGCGCTCGTTGGTCCGAGCTGAGAAGGCGCTGCGGCGAGCGGGCACTCATTCTGATTGATCGCCGTTTCCGCGATCGGTGACGAACACTTCAGGAGACATGATGCAACTCATCAGGATCGCCGTGGCCGGTGCGGGTGGGCGAATGGGCCGCACCCTGGTGCAGGCGGTGAACGAGACCGAGGGACTTGTTTTGGGCGCTGCAACCGAGCGGCCGGGTAGCTCGTTGCTCGGGGCGGATGCCGGCGAGCTTGCGGGGGTCGGGCGTCTGGACGTGTCGGTTGCGCCTGATTTGGCGGGGTGCTTGGACGACTTCGATGTCCTGATCGACTTTACCTCGCCTGCGGCGACGCTCGCGCATCTTGAGATCTGCCGCGCCGCCGGCAAATGCATGGTGATCGGAACGACCGGGCTCGACCAAGCGCAGCGCGACATGATCGCCGCGGCTGCTCGGGAGATCGGCATCGTCTTCGCGCCCAACATGAGCGTCGGCGTGAATCTTTGCTTCAAGCTGCTGGACATCGCCGCACGTGTTCTGGGTGACGAGGTCGACATCGAGATCATCGAGGCGCACCACCGTCACAAGGTCGACGCGCCCTCCGGGACTGCATTGCGCATGGGCGAGGTCATCGCCACGGCCTTGGGTCGGGATCTCGACGAGGTCGCCGTTTACGGGCGTGAAGGGCAAACCGGGCCGCGCGAGCGCCGCACCATCGGATTCGAGACCGTTCGGGCCGGGGACATCGTCGGCGAGCACAGTGTTTGGTTCGTCGCCGACGGCGAGCGGGTCGAGATCGCCCACAAGGCATCGAGCCGGATGAACTTCGCGCGGGGGGCCGTTCGGGCCTCAAGCTGGATCGGCGGGCGTGGGCCCGGGCTGTTCGACATGCAGGATGTCCTCGGGCTGCGGGAGCTCTAAGTCATTTCGCTTCGGAGGCATGTCGGATGCATTTCGACCTAGGAATCCGCGCCTTCATACAACGTTGTTCGGGTGTCGTCACCGTCGGCCTCGCAGCGATCGTCCTTGCCGTGCCGCTGCATGCCGCGGACCCGCAGGCAACCGCCCACGCGCCGAATGCCGATGCTTCGTTGGAATCCGTCGGCTCCGAGACGCCGCACTACAGCAGGCAAGTCCAACCCATTCTCGACCGACGTTGCATCGCCTGTCATGGCTGTCTGGGCTCGCCCTGCAACGTCAAGCTGGATTCCTTCCGCGGGGTCGACCGCGGCGGTTTCGGCCGAAACCCCTACTCGACGCGCCTGAGCGCGGATCCGCGCACCGATATGGACGCCGCCGATTCCACGGCAGAATGGCGGGATCGCGGCTTCTACCCCATCCTGGCGCGCACCGAGTCGGTGCAGGACAATCTCGACGACTCCATCCTCTACCGGATGATCGACGCCGGCAGGAGGCACAACGGCCCCGGCTTCTCGCGGGAGTCCGTGGATCCGTTTCGGCTGCAACGTTTCGCGGCGACCTGTCCGTCGACGGCCGAGTCGCTCGCGGCCAGGCTGCAGGAGCACCCCGGTCTGGGGATGCCCTTCGGCCTGCCGGCGCTCGCGGAGGATGACTTTGCGATCTTGCGAGACTGGATCGCACGGGGCTCGCCCGGTCCGACCGAGACGGAGGAGGCGCAAGCGAAAAAGGTCGCCAACCCGACGGCCGTCGCCGCGTGGGAGTCCTTCTTCAACGGCTCGGATCCCCGCCAAGCGCTGGTCAGTCGCTTCATCTTCGAGCATGTCTTTCTGGCCACCATCGTTCTCGAGGACAGTCCGGGGGATCGCTTCCGCTTGGTGCGCTCCCGCACCCCGCCCGCAGGGGTTTTGGACGACGCTCAAGGCGGTCGCCGGGTGGAGATCACGCCGATCGATCTCATCTCCACGGCACTCCCGTACGGCGATCCCGGCGTCGAGCGCTTCTGGTACAGGCTGGAGAAGCTGACCGCGGCGCCGGTGCAGAAGAGCCTCTTCGTCTGGCGCCTCGCCCCGACCGACATCGCGCATCTGAGCACGCTCTTTCTGGCGCCGGATTGGGCCTCGGATGGAGATCTCGATCCACCTTGGGACATCGGCAATCCCTTTCGCGTCTTTGCGGCGATTCCGGCCGAATCCCGCTATCGCTTCTTGCTCGAGAACTCCGAGGTCATCGTTGGCGGGATCACCTACGGGCCGGTCTGCAACGGTCAGATCGCAACCTACGCGGTCAAGGATCAGTTCTGGGTCTTCTTCCTGGATCCGGCTTACGACATCTCGGTGCGGGATCCGAGCCTGGGTCTCGACGGTTGGGATCTCTTCATGGACCGTTCGCTCGTCGGAAACGCCGAATATCTGGATGCCTACGCCAAGACCCGGGCACGGCTCGATCCGGACGGCTGGTCTCTCGACGCGATCTGGGACGGCGAGGGCGAGAACCGCAACGCCTGGTTGACCGTGCTGCGCCACGAGACCAATGTCTCGGTACTCCAGGGTGCGCAGGGCGGCATGCCGCAGACCTTCTGGTTGATGGGCTACAGCGGGATGGAGCGTCTCTACTACGACACCGTGGCCAGCTTCGAATATTGGGCCGGCGACGGACCGAAGCTCGAGACGCTGCTGTTCTTCAACATGCTGCGCCAAGAATTCGAGGACGGGTTCCTCGGGCTGCTGCCGCGCGATGAGCGCGAGCGGATCCGCCACCAATGGACGCGCGGCATCGGCTCCGTCGCCCTGAGCCTGATCCCGTTCGAGACTGCGGACCAGCCCACGCGGGTCGATGTCCGCGGGCCGGATCCGCTCCTCGACTTGGTCGAGCAGATCGCGCAACGCCTCGGGCCGCGCATCAGCGGTCTTCCGGATCGGCTGAATCCGCGCGTCAAGCCCGAGCTCGCTGCCGATGCCCCCATCAGGGACTTCGATGACTGGGAAGTGGCCGTCTCCACGCTGACAGCCATTCAGGGGCAGGGCTTCGTGAGGGAGATGCCGAGCGTCTTGGTGCTCAGATTGAATCGCGCAGAGGGTCCGCCGCAGGATCGCCATCGGGTCTATTCGTTGGTGGCGAACCGGGTTTACAAGTCCCAGTACACTCTGATGTTCCAGAACGGACAGGCGCTCCCGGACGAGGACACCCTGAGTGTCTATCCGACCCTGGTCAACGGCTTCCCGAACCTCTTCATTGATCTGGATATTGCTGATGCGAGCCGTTTTCTGACGGATCTGCGCGCCGTTCAGAGCAAAGACGACTGGAATCGGTTCGCCGCGCGCTATGGGATCCTGCGCGACAGCGCGCGTTTCTGGCCCTTCTACGATTGGATCAACCGCTGGAATGTCGGGAACCGCGGCGATGCCGCCGGCTGGCTCGACCTGAGCTACTACGACGCGCCCGAGACCTGACGGGGCGCCGGTACAAGCACCTAAACCGCGCCCGGTGCGATATGCGTCATTTGGTGGAATGGCTTGGCCGCGCCAGCCTCGACGACTGTCGGAGCTGGCGCGGTTTAAAGTCTTAAAAAATATTAAATTCTAAACCGCGTCTCACCGGGGTCGAGGACATCTCCGAAGCCAAACGCAAAATGAAAACGACGCATCTCGCTCCGGACGCGGTTTAGTTCGGTCGAAGCCTCTGGTGTGCCGAGCGGCATGCCCCCACGTTCGCCGTCATGCAAAGACAAAGCCGTACCCAAGCCTATCATCAACCCTGCTCGATCCTCGGTTGGTTTGTTTGCCCGAGACCTCGCCGGAGCCCCCGTGCATCTGCGCTCGCGGTGGCACCGCCGCGCGAGACGTCGCGGTGGCGGCGCCTGCTGGCCGTGTCCGGCGTTCTCTTGACGGTTGCAGGTTGCGCCACGGCACCCGAGACCGGCCGACGCCAAGTCCTGCTGATCGACAGCGCTCAAGAGGCCCAACTGGGTCTTCAATCGTTTCAAAAGATCAAGCGGGACACGCCCGTGTCGCGAGACCGCCAAGCCAATGCCCAGCTCCAATCCGTCGGCAGGCGCATCGCGAGCGTCGTGAACATCCCGCATGCCGACTGGGAGTTCGTCCTGTTCGAGTCGGACGAGCCCAACGCCTTCGCGCTGCCCGGCGGCAAGATCGGCGTCAACACCGGCATCCTGGCGATCACCCAGACGGAGGCCGGACTCGCCACCGTCATCGCACACGAGATCGCCCATGTGACCGCCCGCCACGGGGCGGAACGGATGTCCCAGGACATGCTCGTGCAGGTGGGTGGAACCGCACTGACCGCGGCGCTCGGCAGCCAGTCGTCGGTCACCCGAGATCTGGCCATGCAGGCCTACGGTATCGGCACGGAGGTTGGCGTCATGCTTCCCTATTCACGCACCCAGGAGCTCGAGGCCGACCGTGTCGGGCTGCTCTATATGGCGCGAGCCGGTTTCGACCCGACCGAAGCGGTCGGATTCTGGGAGCGCTTTCAGGCCGAGAATCGGGGCACCGGAACCCGTAACCCGGAGTTTCTGAGCACGCATCCGCTCGACGATGCCCGAATCGCACAGATCCAGCGGTTCCTCCCGCAGGCGATCGCCGAATATGAAGCGGCACGGCGTTGATGCGGTCATGAAGCCGCTTCTGATCCTCGTCAGTCTGTTGGTTCTGCTCGCGGGTCTGGTCTCCCTGTGGACCCTCGGCTCGCGGGCGCCCGACGCGATTCCGGGGCCTTCGGTGGACGCCCTGCTCGATCTCGATTTCGGCGCAGAGGGCTTTACCGAAGTTGCCGCGGACAGGCCAGTGCGCTTCCCGGCGGATCATGGCGCCCATCCGGAGTATCGCGGGGAGCTTTGGAATCTGTTCGGGCAGCTCAACGACGCGCAGGGCGGACGTTATGACTTCCAATTCAGCCTGACACGCGTGGCGCTGGCTGCGAATCCGTCCAGCCGTGCGTCCGAGTGGGCGGCCAACGCGATCTACCGCGGCCGACTCACACTCATCCGGTCGGGCGAGACCGGGGTGCGATCGGCCGAGCGGTTGACGCGTGCTGCGCTGGGCCTCGCCGGATCCGGCTCGCAGCCCATATCGGTTTGGATCGAGGATTGGTCTCTGTCGAACCCCGACGGCGTGCCGGAACGGCCGCGAATGCGTCTGGTCGCGGGCGGCGACGGGCCGGCGCTCGCCTTGGATCTGGATGCGGGCAAGCCACCCATCCCATTTTCCGATTTGGGGCTCCTGGGCGGGGATGTCGGCGGGCCGGGGTTTCAGGCGTATCTACTCCCGCGCATGGCGGCCGCCGGCACCCTGACACTGGACGGCGAGACCCGGTCTGTGGAGGGTCAGGTCTGGCTCGATCATGCTTGGGGTACGCTTCCGACCGGAGGGGGGCAGATCGGTTTGAACCGATTCGCCATCCAGCTCGACCGGGACCGCGAGCTGGTGTGTCTGCAACTGCGTCGCGAAGACGGCACGGGGACGCCCATCCCCGCCTGCGCCTTGATCCTTGCCGACGGGCGCGTGGAGAGCTTCCGGCGCCGCGAGATCCGGCTCGAGCCGTTCGAGCGCTGGCTCAGCCCCCGCACCGGGGTACGTTACCCGGTGGCCTGGCGGTTGAGCATCCCGTTCTTGGAGCTCGAGCTGGAGATCGTGCCGCTGGCGCGGGATCAAGAGGCCGACGACGCGGTCCGACTCTGGAGCGGCGCGGTTCACGCCAAGGGTCGTCTAGGCGGAGAGGCTATCGCCGGAAACGGGCGGATCGAGACCACGGCCGAGTTGGCTGCGCCGTCCGGGATCTGAGCGCGTCGCCCTTTCAAACCAACCCGATCTTCACAGGCGGGTCATCCCAACCGGGTCATTATGGTATTCGACATCCGTTATCCGTTGTTTCACGCCCTTCTGATCCTGCCGACGCTGGTCTTGTTCGGCTGCGATCGAGATCCGACCGGGAAAGACGGCGTCTTCAAGGCCGAGGTCGGGGAGATCCCGGCATCGCCCCAGCGTCCGGGTGATCCCGACACGGGTTACGACGCGCTCCTCAACCGCTCGGTCGTCACCTGCGGTCTACCTTACGGTGCCTATCTCAAGACCCGAGGTGCCGCACAGGATGCGGGTCCGCAGTTCCCGGGCCGCACGGGACGCAACGCCGAGCTACCCTACATGTTGACCTCTTATGTGGCGGCTTCCGGTGTCGAGATCGTGACTTCGAATTGTCTGGCTTGCCATGCGTCGACCTTCAACGGCGAGTTGGTCATGGGCCTGGGGAACGCATTTCTCGATCTGACCGTCGATCCCTTGATTGGGATCGAGGCTGCCGCCGCGCTGGTCGAGGATGGACCCGAGGCGACGGAGTGGCGGCGCTGGGCCGATCGGATCGGTGCGATCGCCGACTACATGATGACGGACACTGTCGGCGTGAATTCCGCGAATAACCTGACCCTGGCCTTAATGGCCCACCGCGACCCGGAGACGCTTGCATGGTCCGACTCGCCTCTGATCGAGCCGCCGCCGCAGACACCGCTCCCGGTGAGTGTTCCGCCTTGGTGGAACATGGGCAAAAAGCACGCGATGTTCTACAACGGCGAAGGACGCGGCGACCATGTCCGCTACATGATCCTCGCCTCGACCACCTGCACTGATTCGGTCGAGGAGGCCGCGGAGATCGATGCCTGGTTCGTCGATGTGCGTGCCTTTCTGGCAAGCCTGCAGCCCCCCGAGTACCCCTTCGCGGTTGATCGGGCGCTCGCCGAACGCGGTGGGGCGGTCTTCGAGAAGACCTGCAAGGAGTGTCACGGGACCTACGGCGAGACACCGACCTATCCGAATCGCGTCATCGCGCTCGGCAAGGTCGAGACCGACCCCGAGCTCGCGCGCAAGGGTTTCAGCGATGCGGACCGCTTCCTGAAGTGGTTCGGACGGTCCTTCTACGGCGAACTGTCTCAGGCCGCACCGGCGCTGGGCTATGTCGCGCCGCCGCTTGACGGGGTCTGGGCGACCGCGCCATACCTGCACAACGGTTCGGTGCCGACGATTGCAGCCCTGCTTGACAGCCGATCGCGCCCGACCTTCTGGCGGTTTGAGAGGGAAGGGGATGACCGGCCCGTATATGATGAACTCGCCCTCGGCTGGACCTATCGGGCGTTGGACAGCGGCAAAGCCGGTGCCATGAGTTGGGATGAGCGCAACCACATCTACGACACCAGTCTTCCCGGCTACGGCAATCAGGGCCACACCTTCGGCGACGATCTGACCGACCCCGAGCGTCTGGCCCTGCTCGAGTATCTCAAGACCCTTTAAACCGCGCCCCGCGCTGTATGGGATGTTTTTGGGTGGGATCGGTCCCGGCAGACTTGACGACCGTTGGAGTCGGCGCGGTTTAAGATATTAGAAAATATATTATTTTAAACTGCGTCTCCGCTAAGGGTCGTGGATGCACCAAACGTCGAGCGCACTCGAAAACGAGCATCTCGCTCTGGATGCGGTTTAGCCCATCGGAACACTTTCACCACAATAGAAAGAGGACAACGCAGATGATTCGAACGACAAGCGTCCCCGTGATCTTGGTTGCCGCCCTCCTGACCGGCCCGCTGCCGGTCCTTGCCGGCGACGACGAGCATGATCTCGGACTGGTGACGTGGATGGGGCGCCTCCAGTATTACACGCACAAGCTCGGCCTCTCCGTCGACGCCGGAAATAAGCCGCTTATCGCCTACTACATTCATGAGGTGGAAGAGGTCATCGAGGCGATCGAGGACATCGACGAAGCCGACGGCGTACCGATCGGCGAGCTCGTCAAAGAGATCCTCGAGCCGACCGTCGAGAGCCTTGAGGCGTCCTTCGAGTCAGGCGACGAGTTGCGTGTCGATGCCGATTACAATCGGCTGCTCGGTGCCTGCAACCAGTGCCACGAGAAAGCCAACCGTCCCTATCTCATCGTCGAGCGACGTCACGACAATCCCTACATGCAACGCTTCAAGCCGAGCCGAGCGGTAGCCTCGCCCGCGGCCGAGTGAGCCGCAGCCGGCTCACTCATCGAGCCGGCGGGTTGCGGGCAAATAGTGGAGGTTCGATTCGGATCGACGATCAAAAGGGCTTGCGCTTTCAGCCCCTCTCCTGTAATCTTGTCGACTCAGTTGCGGGGTGGAGCAGTCAGGCAGCTCGTCGGGCTCATAACCCGAAGGTCGTAGGTTCAAATCCTGCCCCCGCTACCAAATGAAAAGGGCTTACGGTTAATCGCCGCAAGCCCTTTTTTATTGCGTCGGCTCCATGTCACCATGATGTCGCCAAAGGTCCAAGATGCGGATTAATGCGCGTCCAGAGCGAGATGCTCACTTTCGAATGAGCTCGACGATTGTTGCATCCGCTGCCCTTAGCGGGGACGCGATTTAAAATAGTATATTTTTTAATCTCTTAAACAGCGCCTGCTCCAGCGGTCGTGAAATCCGCCGGGGCCGATCCCACCCAAAAACGTCGCATACCGCACTGGGCGCGGTTTGATCTCTCCGCGCTCCAGCCGAGCCAAGGAGGATTGCTGCTCCTTCAGCCAGGCGCTCGTGTGCTGTGGTACGTGGCGCAGAGCGCCATGGAGCATGCGTGACACCGCGGAGCGGGTTTTACGAGCTCCTCGAGGTTGGAGTGGTCGGTCGTTCTAGTGCAAGACGAGACTGCGGGTAGGTCCCGAGTCTCGATTCTCGCAGTGGAACACGGACCGACGTCGAGCGCCGGTCCGTGCGGGGCGGGTCAGTCTTCCGCGCGCTGGTAGGCGTCGGCGAGCTGTTTCTGGATGTTGGCAGGCACCGTGTCGTAGTGGCTCAGCTCGATGCTGTAGGTGCCTTCACCGCCGGTTAGTGCCTTCAGGCGTGCATCGTAGCCGTTGAGCTCCGCGAGCGGGACCTCGCCCTCGATGACGATCCGACCGCGGCTCTTGCTGTCGCTGCCGTTGATCCGGCCGCGGCGGCTGGAGAGGTCGCCTGCGAGGTCGCCCATCGCGGTGCCTTGGGCCGTAATCCGGATCTTCACGATGGGCTCAAGCAGTGCCGGACGGGCCTTCTCGACCGCCTCGATGAACGCCTTGCGCCCTGCCGTCGAGAAGGCGATGTCTTTGGAGTCGACGGGGTGGAACTTACCGTCGTAGACCGTGACGCGAATGTCGTGCATCGGAAATCCGGCAATCGCGCCTTCCTCGAGGACCTGCCGCACGCCTTTTTCGATCGAGGGGATGAAGTTGTTGGGGATCACGCCGCCGACGACGGCATCGACGAACTCGAAGCCGGCGCCGCGCTCCATGGGCTCGACGCGAAGATAGACCTCGCCGAACTGTCCGGCACCGCCGGTTTGTTTCTTGTGGCGATGGTGTCCCTCGGCGGGGGCCGTGATGGTTTCGCGGTAAGGGATGCTCGGCGGATGGCTCTCGACCTCGACGTGATACTGCTCCGAGAGCCGGCGCAAGAGCACGCGCAGATGCAGCTCTCCAAGTCCGCGCATGACCGTCTCGTTCGCGGCGGCGTTGTGCTCGACATGGAAGCAGGGGTCTTCGGATTCGAGCTTGTGCAGGGCGTCGGTCAGCTTCTGCTCATCGCCGCGTTTGGTCGGGTGGATCGCGAGACCGAACAGCGGAACCGGGCACTCCAGGCTCGAGAGGTGGAAATTGTCTTCCTCGTGCGAGTCGTGCAGCACGGCGTCGAAATGGATGTCGTCGATGCGCGATACCGCCAGGATATCGCCGGGAACACCTTCGGGGACCTCGATCTGCTCGGCGCCGTGGAGTCGATACAGATGGTTGACCTTGAACGGCTTGCGCGCGTCGCCGATGAAGAGCTGGCTTTGCGCCGTGATGCGTCCCTGATGGATACGGAAGATCCCGAGCTTGCCGCGGAAGGGATCGTTGATGATCTTGAAGACATGCGCAATGGCATGCTTGGCGGGATCGGGATCGACGGTGACCGGACTCATGTCGGCACCTTCGCCCTTGAGGAAGGGCGGGGGATTGCCTTCCGAGGGATTCGGCATGAGGCGCGTGATGATCTCGACCAGTTCAGCGATGCCGGCCCCGGTCTCCGCAGACACGTAACAGATCGGGATCAGGTGGGCCTCGCGCAGCGCCGCCTCGAAAGGGTCGTGGAGTTGCTCGGCCTTGAGCTCTTGACCCTGTTCGAGATAGATCTCCATCAGGGCTTCGTCGACCTCGACCACCTGGTCGATGATCCGGCTATGGGCTTCGGCGACGGATGAAAAGTCGGCGCCCTCGCCGCTCGGCTGGAAGAAGCAGTCGATAACTCGTTTGCCGCCTTCGGCAGGCAGGTTGATCGGGAGGCATTCGGCGCCGAAGGTCTCGCGGATTTGATCGGTCAGTTGGGCTAGATCGACCTCGGGCGCGTCGATCTGATTGACGATGATCATCCGGCAGAGGTTTCGGTTATCGGCTGCCTTCATCATCCGCAGGGTCATCGGCTCGATCCCGGACTGCGCGTTGATGACGATCGCGGCGGTCTCGACGGCCGGCAGGACCGAAATGGAGCGTCCCAGGAAATCCGGATAACCGGGGGTGTCGATGAGGTTGACGTGTTTATCGTGTGCGTCGAAGCTGGTGATAGAGGCGTCCAGGGAGTGGAGCAGCTCCTTTTCCATCGGATCGAAGTCGCAAACCGTGGTTCCCTTGGTCACGCTGCCGGGTGTCGAGATCACTCCGGTCGCGGCGAGCAGCGCTTCGACCAGCGTGGTCTTGCCGGATCCGGCGTGACCGACCAGGGCAATGTTGCGGACGTCCTCGGCGTTGTAATCAGACATCGGTGATCCTGTTGTGGCGTTTGGGTGAGGTGCGGGGCGTTGTTCGGCTTCCCGTCGAGGTGTATTGACGGGGCGAAATTATACCGTAACTCGGGTGTCACCCTGATTGGGGATCGGGCCGAATTCGCGTCTCGGCCTGTCGCGGATCAATTCGCAGCTGTGGTGTCGGGTCGATGTGCGAGCGGCGAAGGGGCTCCAGCGGATCCATATCGTGCCCGATGTGCGGGTGCGATTCGCAATCCGGATCCGCAGGCAAAAAAAGGCGGCCGTTCGGCCGCCGAAGGACGCACAGCTATTGGAGGAAAAGCGATCTCGAGGTGACCGTATCCGCTTGTCCGGACGAATCGATCTCTGGGCCCGAGTGTCTGTATTCGCGCTATCCTAAAAAAGGGGTCCGAGAGCGTGGGGTTGACCTGCGTCATCGAGCGCTTTCTGCTCGGTTAAAACGCCATGGCCCGAATCGCTGTCGAAACGAGACGACGGGGCGTCGATGCCCCATAGGTTAGCACATCTGTGGAGACGTAAAGATGTCAATGGTTCTGAAATCGGACGCTTTTGTCGACGGAGCGCCCATCCCGGCGCGCTACACCTGCGAGGGCGAGGACATCTCGCCGCCTCTGTCTTGGGCGAGTCTTCCCGAAGGTACCGCTAGCCTGGTCTTGATCGTCGATGATCCGGATGCCCCGGATCCCGCGGCTCCGCGGATGGTCTGGGATCATTGGATCCTCTATAACCTGCCGCCCGATGCGATGCTTGCCGAGGGAATGACTTCCGGTCGTCTCCCCGCCGGGACCGGTGAAGGGATCAACAGTTGGGGTCGGATCGGCTATGGCGGACCTTGCCCGCCGATCGGCTGTCACCGCTATTTCCATTGTCTTTACGCGCTCGACGTCCGCCTGCCGAGCGAGTTGGGGACCCCGACCAAGGACGAGCTCCTGCTCGCCATGGACGACCATATCCTCGGCCGTACCGAGCTGGTCGGCATCTACGAGAAGCGTTAAACGTTAAACCGCGTCTTGGAGGGACACGCGAGGGTGTCAGGTCGGCGATGCGTCGCGGCGACACCAAAGGGATGCAGCGGACGCGGTTTAAGTGAATTTTTTATTTTTCTAAACCGCGCCTGCTAAGATGTCTTTGGGTCGATACGACGTCGAGTCAATGCGCGACCGGCGCTTGTCGCGCCGGGCGCGGTTTAGGTTTAGGGCCTGATACGGTCGATGACGACGGCGACTTGGGTCTTTCCGGCGCTGTCGATCGGCCCGCTTTCGCCTTCGAGGTCGCCGGGTTGCGGTGTCGCTTGGCCGCTCTTGGCCACGCGTGCGCCGATCATCACCTGCGGAAAGGCGGAGAGCCTCATCTCGGGCATCATCGCCATACTGTCGTCGAGCGTGACACGGGTCGGCAGGTCCTTGACCTGGACGCGCTGAACGGCGAGCGGCATGGGCGGGCCGGCGACGGCGCGTGCGAAGACGAACACGATATCGTCGGGAGCGGCACCGGCCGAGACGGCTTGATCGAGGCTGACGTCGGCGGTGACCGATGCCCCGGCGGCGGGCTCAGGCGCAGCGGGCGATTCGGCCTGCGCCTGCTGTGCTGCGGCGGGTTCGGTAGGCTCTGTGGCGGCGGGCGCGGGAGGGGCGACTGCTGCAGTCGAGGGTGCGCCCGCACGCGTCTGCGCCTCCGTGATCATCTCGCGCATGTCTGCGGCGTCGTCAGACGCGGGGTCCATCTCGTCGAGGATGCGCTGCCAAGCCGTTGCCGCGGCAGTGTACTGCCCGCGCTGGTAGTAGAGCATCCCGGCAAGCCAGCGGGCGCTCATGTTGTCCGGGTCGGCGTTCAGGACCTGGTCGATCAGGGCGGCCGGCTCCCCTTCCAGGCTGTTGTTGCTGTTGGCGGCCAAGGCTTCCGCATAGGCCAGCATCACATCCGGGCGCTCCGGTGCCAAGGCATAGGCCTTCGAGACGGCGTCCAGTGCCTGTTCGGGGCGGCGCATGGTGAAATAGGTGCGACCGATCATCAACCATCCGTCGACGTTGTTCGGGTCTTCGGCCAGCCTCTCCTCCAGACGCTGGACCAAGACCTCGAGCGGCGGGAGCTCCTCTCCGTCGGGTCCGACCAGCGTCTGCTGTGTCTCGCCGCTCAGGGCGACGCCTTCGATGCGGTCGATGATCTCGCGATGGCCGATCTCGTTGTAGATCAGCACCGCCGCTGTCGGCACCGCCACCGCCAACACGATCGCCATCCAACGGCCGCCGGAGGCGCCGCGACGCTCGGACGCCGCGAGCTCGCCCGGGATGTCGCGCAGCAGATCGCGTTCCAGATCGCGGCGTGCCGCGGTGTACTGGTCTTGTTCCAGAAAGCCACCGGCAAGGTCGGCATCCAGCTCTTGTAGACGCTGCTTGAAGACCGTGAGGTTCAGCTCGTCCTGCTCGGGTGCCTCGGTCGCTTTCTCGGGCTGCAGCAGCGGCAGGGCGACAAAAAACAACGCCAGGCCCATGAGCCCGGCGGTCAAAATCCAGAAGATGATCATTTGATGTGTTCTTGTTTGTCGCCGCCGGCGGCGAGCAGTCGTTGAAGACGGGCGCGTTCGGCCTCGGTGAGGTCCTCTTCGGGTTCGTCCTTCTTGCGTCCGAGCGTGCGGAACAGCAGGTAGCCGCCCACGCCGAGGAAGATGAAGGGCCCGAACCAGAGGATGTAGGTCGATGGCTTGATCGGAGGCTCGTAGAGCACGAAGTCGCCGTAGCGATCCACAAGGAAGGTCACGATCTCCTCGTCGCTTTGACCTTCAAGCATCATGCGATAGACCTCTTCGCGAAGGTCCTGCGCAACGCCGGCCTGCGAGCCGGCGAGCGACTCGTTTTGGCAGACCAGGCAGCGCAGCTTGGCGATCAGGTCGCGAAACGCCTCGTGTTGGCCGGGTTGCTCGAACTTGAACTCTTCGAGCGTATAGGCGGATAGATTCCCGAACGCCAGGGTGCCGGCGAGCAGGGCGAGGCTTAAAGACAGCTTGCGGACGCGATGAATCATGATGACTGAGGTCTGTACTGCTCGACGATCGGGCGGATCGTGGTTTCCCAGACGTTGCGGTCGACCGGCCCGATGTGCTTGTAACGGATGATGCCCTCGCCGTCGACCACGAAGGTCTCGGGAGCGCCGTAGACGCCCCAGTGCAGGCCGTAGCGGTTGTCCGGATCGTAGGCGCTGACCACGTAGGGATTACCGTAACGCCTGAGCATCTCGAGCGCCTCGGGTCTCGTGTCCTTCCAGTTGAATCCGACGACCTGGACATCGTTGTTGCGCGCGATATGCATCAGCTCGCCATGCTCCTGACGGCATGACGGGCACCAAGAGGCCCAGACATTCACCAACGAGACCTTCCCCATGAGGATCTCGTTGGTGACCGTTCGGCTCGGGTCCTCCAGCGACTCGAGCTCGAACACGGGTGCAGGCTTGTTCACGAGCGGCGAGGGGACCTTGCGGGGATCCAGCTGCAGGCCGTAGAACAGCAGCGCGGCCAGCGCCATAAAGATGACGAGCGGGATAAGCGCGCGCCTCTTCGCCTTTGTCGCCGCCTTGGTCGCCGCCGTTGTCGCTGGGGGGGTAGTCGCCGTCATGAGCGTGTCGCCAGTGCACCGGCCGGGACATCCGCCGTCTGCCGCACCGTGCGGTAACGCCGATCGGCCATCGCCAAGAGACCACCCAGTGCCATCAGGATCGCGCCGAGCCAGATCCAGCGCACGAAGGGTTTGTAGTAGACCCGCAGCGCCCAGTCTCCGTCCGTTCCCACGGGCTCGCCGAGCGAAACGTAGAGGTCACGCAGGAAGCCGGCGTTGATGGCCGCTTCGGTCATCGGCATGCCGCCCGAGAAGTACGAGCGCTTCTCCGGATAGAGCACGGCGATCTGTCGTTCGTCTTTGGAGACGATGAATTCACCCTGCTGCGCCAGGTAGTTTGGCCCGGTGACCGCCTGTACCCCGTTGAACTGGAAACGATAGCCCGAGTCCTCGTGAACGTCGCCCGGCGACATCCGCACGTCGGTCTCGGAGCCGTGGATCGACACCATCGTGACGCCGACGATGAATACCGCAATCCCGACATGCGCCGTCCACATGCCGTAGTAGCTGAGGTTGCGGGCGCTAAAATCGGCCGCCAACCCCTGGAAACCACCTTTGTTCTTCAACCGCTCGGCGAGTGAGATCAGGTGCGTGCCGACCAGCCAAGCGCTCATGCTCAGACCGAAGGCCATCGCGAGACCGCCGTCCTCGAAGATCGGCTGCAGGGCCACGATGAAGACAGCGATACCGAGCGCAAGGGCGATCCAAAGCGAGCGCACCAGACGCATCGGATCGTCGTGTTTCCAGCGGGTTAGGGGTCCGATGCCCATCGCCACGATGAGGAAGGGCGAGAGCGACACGAACATCTTGTTGAACCAAGGGAAGCCGACCGAGATCTTGCCCCAGCCGGCGGCCTCGTAGATCAGCGGGGCGAGGGTGCCGAACAAGACCAGGACGGTGAGTGTCGCGAAGAGCAGGTTGTTGACCAGCAGGAAGCTCTCGCGCGAGAGGACGTCAAAGCGACCGCCGCCGGCGATGGTCGGCGCACGCCAGGCATAGAGCGCCAGCGAGCCGCCGATCACGACACAGAGGAAGATCAGAATGAAAGTGCCGCGGGCCGGGTCGGTCGCGAAGGCATGCACCGAGGTTAAGACACCCGAGCGCACCAGGAAGGTTCCGAGCAGAGACAGGGAGAAGGCCGAGATGGCAAGCAGCACGGTCCAGCTCTTAAAGGCCGCGCGTTTCTCGGTCACGGCAAGCGAATGGATCAGCGCCGTACCCACCAGCCAGGGCATGAAAGAGGCGTTCTCGACCGGATCCCAGAACCACCAGCCGCCCCAGCCAAGCTCGTAGTAGGCCCACCAGGAGCCCAAGGCGATACCGATGGTTAGAAAGCCCCATGCCGCAGTAGTCCAGGGCCGCGACCAGCGCGCCCAGGCCGAGTCCAGCTTGCCGCCGATCAGTGCCGCGATTGCGAAGGCGAAGGCGACCGAGAAGCCGACATAGCCCATGTAGAGCATCGGCGGATGGATCGCCAAACCGAAGTCCTGCAGCAGCGGATTCAGGTCGCGGCCCTCGAGCGGTGCCGGGAAGAGCCTGTCGAAGGGATTTGATGTCAGCAGCATGAACAGCAGGAAGCCGATTGCCACCATGCCGAGCACCGAGACGACGCGAGCCACCATCGGCAAAGGCAAATTCTTGCTGAAGGCCGCGACCGCTGCGCCCCATCCGGCCAACATCAGGGCCCACAGCAGCAAGGACCCTTCATGACCGCCCCAGATCGCCGAGACCTTGTAGATGATCGGCATCAGGGTGTTGGAGTGACCCGCGACATATTCGACCGAGAAATCGTCGGTTACAAAGGCATGCAGGAGTGCGACGAAGGCGATCGCGATGAAGGTCAGCTGGCCGCGGGCGAGCGGTCGAGCCATCTCCATCCAACGGCGGTTTCCGACGAAGCTGCCGAGCAGCGGGACGGATGCCTGCGCAATCGTGATGACGAGGGCGAGAACAAGCGCGAAGTGACCGATCTCGGGGACCATCAGTTGGAGGCTCCGCGGGCGCCCATCGACTCTACGATGCCTTCTACATGGGCGGTTTGGAGTGTGTCGGCGACCTCGGGCGGCATGTATTCCTCATCATGCTTGGCGAGGACTTCTTCGGCGTAAAAGACGCCGTCCGCACCGAGTCGACCCTTGGTCACCACCCCTTGGCCCTCGCTGAAGAGGTCGGGAAGGATCCCGGTGTAGGCGACCGTCACCGTCTCGGCGTTGTCGGTCACGTCGAATTTGACCGTCAAGCCGTCTTCCTGGCGTGCCACGGTTCCAGGTGTCACCAAGCCCCCGAGCCGGAAGACGTGTTCGGCCGGGGCCTCGCTGGCCATCACCTGAGACGGACTGAAAAAGTACGAGATGTTGCTGTTGAGTGCACTCAAGGCCAAGGCGGAGGCCGCGCCGACACCGACGATGGCGAGGCCGACGAACACCAAACGTTTCTGTCTTGCTTTCATTGATTCACTCCAGAGTCGCGCATCCGGATCAATCGACCAAGACGGGCCAAAATGGTTCGCCGTTGAGCGCGCAATTGAAGAATTTCCGCCACGAGCAGCACCAGCACCATGCCGTAGGCGCCCCACACGAAAAAGGCGTAACCGCCTTGAGAGAAGAACTCGCTCATGCTCGTCCGCCCTTGACAAGAAGCTCCTGGACCCAGGTGTTGTCGGCCTCGCGGGTCAGGATGATGCTGCGCAGGCGCATCAGTGTAGTCGCGAAGGAGTACATCCAGAACCCGAAGGTTACGGCCAGCATCGAAAAGAGGATGTTGCCCTCGATCTGCGTGAGGTTGGATCTCTGATGGAGCGCGGCACATTGGTTCGGATCCGGACAGTTCACGGACCAGAAGATGAGCGGGACCATCACCAGTCCGACGATCGCCAGGAGGGCTGCAGCCCGGTCGGCACGGCGCGTGTCGTCGATCGCCGAGTGCAGCGCGATATAGCCGATATACATAAAAAAGAGAATCAGCTCCGTCGTGAGGCGAGGATCCCAGTCCCAGTAGGTGCCCCAGCTGGGACGCCCCCAAAAGGCCCCGGTCCAGAGCGCCAGGAAGGTGAAGATGGCCCCCGTCGGTGCGACGGCGTTGGCCATCATGAACGACAGGCGCGTGTTGAACACCAACCCGATCGCCGCCCAGCACACCATCACGACATAGAGCCACATCGACATCCAGGCGGCCGGGACGTGGATAAAGATGATGCGGTAGTACTCCTTCTGCGCATTACTTCCGCCGAGCTGGTCGGGCGTCTGGAAAAACCCCCAGTAGAGGCCGACCAACAAACAGACCCCGGTCAGGATCCAAAATACCGGAATCAGTCGTCCCGCAAGCGGATAGAAGGAGGCCGGAGCGGCAAATCTAAACCAGTTCGAAGCCATTGGTGAAGGGGTCTTCCCTCGGATTATTCGATTGAAATCTTAAGCGCTGCCGACGATGCCAGCGGCGCGAACGTCAGTGCGGCGACTAAAAACGCCCCGAGCAGGGCGAGATAGGGCCGCGTGTCCGCCATATCGATGCCGCTTGCGGTCACCGCCCCGGCCCCGTAGACCAACACCGGGATATAGAGCGGCAGGATCAACAAGGATAAGAGAATCCCGCCGCCGCGCAGGCCCAGGGTCAGAGCCGCACCGATTGCCCCGATCAGACTCAGCACGGGTGTGCCGAGCAAGAGGGCGACCATCATGATCAGGATCGCGTCATCCGAGAGATGGTACTGCATGCCGACCAGCGGGGCGATGAGGACCAGCGGCAACCCGGTCAGCAACCAATGTGCCGTGATCTTGGCCAACACCAGCAACGACAAGGGCTGCGCGGTCAAGACCATCTGCTCAAGCGTGCCGTCCTCGTAGTCTGCCGCGAACAGGCGCTCCAACGCCAACATCGAGGCCAGCAGGGCCGCCACCCAAACCACCCCGGGGCCGAGGATCTGCAGGATCTGGCGCTCGGTGCCCACACCCAAGGGAAATAGGCTCACCACGATGATGAAGAAGAAGAGGGTGGTCAAGACGTCCGTGCGTCGCCGCAGGGCCAGCGTGAGATCACGCAGCAGAACGCACCAGAAGACACGCAGCACGGCCGGTCAGCTCCCGAGGTGAAGGCGTTCGACCTGACCGGAGGTCAGGCCGACCTCCTGGTGAGTCGTCAGGACGACGATGCCCCCATGCGCCACATGCTCGGCGATCAGGGTCTCCAGCAGATCCACGGCGCCGACGTCCAATGCGGTGAAGGGTTCGTCGAGGACCCAGAGCGGCGCGTTGCTGAGGATCAGCCGCGCCAAGGCCACGCGCTTCTTCTGCCCCTGCGAGAGCATGCGCGTGGGTAGATCCTCGAAACCGACAAGACCGATCCGTGCCAGCGCAGCCCAGATCGCGGACTCGTCCACGCGATCACCGTCCAAGGTTGCGGCCACACGGAGATTCTCGATACCCGTCAGGTCGGCCTTGATGCCGTTCAAATGGCCGAAGTAGAGCAGATCGCGCCGATAATCCTCGCCGAGCCGACGTGTCGACTCGCCGTTCCAGCGGATCTCGCCGGAGTCCGGCGTGAACAGCCCACACAGGGAGCGCAGGAGCGTCGTTTTGCCGCTGCCGTTCGCGCCTCGCACGTGCAGAAGTGTCCCCCCCGCAACGGCGAAGTCCAAGCCGGAGAACAGCATGCGGTCGCCCCGCCGGCATTCGAGCTGTGTCACCTCTAACATAGAAACGAAGGGGTTCCCTGGAAGAATCCGAACGCGCAGGTCGCGCGATCGCTTCGCGGATCTTGTCGAAATCCGCTCGTTATCGGTCGCAGGCCGAGGCCGGCGAGCAACCATATACGCTAGGTCGGAATTCCACAACCGCCCGGGCGCAGTCCCGGTGTCCCGGAAGACCCCTGCGGCCGGGCGAGTCGGTGCGTCGGCTGCGCTTGCGTGGACGACCGTTGCGCAGCGCAAGCTCACCGCGCTCGACGCTGCCAGGGCAAAAAGCGCAGCCAGTCGCCTCCGAGCGGCGTCGTGTCGGCGCGCATGCACGGCGGCAGCGCCAGCAGATCCGTGCCTTCGAGCAGGCGTCGCGGATTGTCCAGTGTCAATAGGGTCGCCGCGTCCTCTCCCAGCCACTCTGCGACGCAGGCACGGGCCACGGATAGCGTATCCGGACTGCGCCCCGTCGGGCGATGGGCGTCCGAGGCAACCAGATGCACCCATCCCAGCTCCAGCCAGCGCCGACTGAGACGTTGCAGGCGCTCGCCGAAATCACCGCTGCAGCTTTGCGCGGTGAGCTGGATCTTGCAGCCCCAATCAATCCATTCAGCCAGACGATTCGGGTGTCGCGCGAGCACGAGATTACGCTCGGGGTGGGCGATGACAGGTGTGATGCCGTGCCTCAGGAGTTGCCCGAGGATGACTTCGGAACCCCGCGGAACAGTGTTCTTCGGAAGTTCGACGAGTGCGGCCTTGCCACGATCGTTGTAGGTCAGGGCACTGCCGTCGAGCACGCGACTCGGCAACTCCGGGACGAGATGTATCTCCGCGCCCGGAAAAAGACCAAGCGGGATGTCCGCGTCGGCCAGGCGTTGCCTCAGGTCAGCCAAGGCGTGCAGGACAAGGCTGCCGGGATTCTTGTAGACCCCGTTCAGGTGATGAGGGGTGCAAACGATGCCGCTGGCTCCACCGACGACGGCTGCCCTGGCCATGTCGATCGCGGTCTCGAAGGTGTGGGCCCCGTCGTCGAGGCCGGGGAGGATGTGGCAATGGACATCGATCACTGCGGGTTCCTGTCCCATGGGTTCCTTGCGCGGGTGTTAGAGTCGATTGGCTTCGACCAGATGCCTGATCGCATCCGGGACACCATCGGGTCTCTCGGCCCGGCTCCCACCAGGGCTTGCACCAGGGCTCGCATCGCGGATCTCGTGAGCGGTCTCGGCGCCGTGTCGTCGGTAGAGCGTGAGCATCGCCTCGGCGACTCGCTCCCAATGGGCGCGGCCTTGAACCGCAATTCGCGCGAATGCGTCTGTCGCGTCGGTCTCCAACCACGTCGCATAGGCTCCGTTCAGCGCCGGGAAGAGATGCAGACGCATGCCGGTCAAGGTGCCGATGTAGAAGTGGAGCGAGGCCGGCTCGCCCGCCTCGGCCAGCGCCGGAAGGGTCACGAGACAATCGGCGAGGTGATCGCGCACCGCACGGGCCATCAGCTCGGCCGGCGTATTGGCGAGCGACGACAACATTGCGTTCCAATCCTCTCCAAGCCGTTCTCCGGCCTCGTACTCGCCTTGCTCGTGCAGCAGCAGCACCTTGATCTCGCGCTCGGTCATGGCGTCGAGTGACGGTTCGAGTGCACCCTCGAAGTCGTAGCAGGCGAAGGCGCGTCCGAGCGCGTTGTCCGGGCGATGCCAGCGCCAGCCTTCGAGCTTTTCCCAGAGGTAGCGTCGCAGAGACTCGCGCCGTACGAAGATGGTTCGACCCAGGATCATCGCCGGCGGCGCGGTCAGATCACGGGCATACTCGTCGGCGACCACGAAGACCGAATAGCCTTCGCTCGAGCGGCGTTGCTCGAGTGCACCGAGGACGAAGTGCGGCTTGGCCCGGTTGCCGAGCCCGCCGCTGTAGACCAGACCGAGCGGGGCGAGTCGGCTGTTGATCGCCTCCGCGTCGAAGGGGTCGTAGCGCTGGCCGTCGATCTCGATGGGCCGCAACTGCGCCTCTTCGAGCTCCTCCCAGAGCTGCTCGCGCGCTTGGAGCCATTCGCCGACTTGCTCGCGCTCCAAGGACGCACCATAAGGGAGGTGCTTTTCCCAGCGAAAGTATTCCCGCATCTTCATTAGGTAGATGCAGAGCGAGTCATCGGCGCCGTGGCGTGCATCCGAGACGTGACAGTTGTACTGCACGGCCTTGGCCAGCACGCTGATTGCAGGATTCGGCATCTGTACACCTCGAGCCGGAAGGGTCTTTTTTCTGAGTAGAATAATAGGACATCAAGCTAACAGCTTCGCTCCGCCCTGCCAATCTCGGGGCGGTGTCGGTCCAAACAAGTCGCGAAACAGGAGTCGAACGTGGCATTACGTATCAAAAGTCATTGGTGGAACGACGATCAGGAG
This sequence comes from Thiocapsa sp., assembly GCF_011390875.1. Classification (GTDB taxonomy): domain Bacteria; phylum Pseudomonadota; class Gammaproteobacteria; order Chromatiales; family Chromatiaceae; genus Thiocapsa. Next base: position 1,147 of record NZ_JAABRP010000012.1, on the reverse strand, counting down.
CGCTCGCTCCCGGAGATCGCGAGCGCGCTGGCCTTCATCGCCTGGCGCATCGCCCTGGACAAGGCGATCAATCTGCACTGTGAGCGCTTTGTCTACGAGAGCGATCGTCAGCGCCTGGATGTGATCGAGGAGTACCTGGTCTTTCTGATCCAGATCGCGGATCGCATGTCGCACGGCGTCTTGAAGGACGAGGAACGCCGCACGCTGATCACCGCCTTCGCGAAGAAGGTCTTCGAGCATGTGCAGGACAATACGCAGGATCTGCTCGGACCGGGCGACTACGGCGGACCCTTCATCGCCCGGCTCAACGCGCGCTCGGGCGAGTATGCCGACTACCAATTCGACGGCGAGGGTCCGAGCTACGCGTTCCTGCGCCATCTCGGCTTCGAGATCCAATCCCTGATGGGCCCGAGCGAGGAGAACCGCTGGGTGATCGATCAGGTCATGGACAAGGACGGATGGGATGCTTACAAGCGCTTCTCCAAGGCATTCCGCGACCTGTTCGAGTGAGCCTGGCGTAGGTCGGAAGAGGCGCGCGGCAAGACCCGGACTTTAGACCCCCTTTAAGACTCCCTTTAGATTCAAAGGTCTTTCGCGCCGTAACCCACCTCGGCGGTTCGGCGCGAGGTCGAATGTCGGGTTACGGGCGCTAACCCGAACTACCGCGACCTACGCGGGGCCGTGATTCGAGCGTGCGGGGTACCGCGGCGCTCCAGCTGGGTGACCAGGATGCCGCAGAGGATGAGACCGAGCGCGTAGAGGTGGTTCGGCTCGGGCTCCTCGCCGAGGAAGAGCATCCCGACGCCGACCGCCCACAACGGGATCAGGTAGTTCAGCTGAGAGACGAACGACGGTCCGGCGGACTTCACCAGTCTGAAATAGACGATGGTCGCGATTGCGGTCGCAAAGATGCCGAGGAGCGCGACGGCGATCAGGTGCGGTGTGTCCGGGACGATCTGTAATCCGCCACGCCCGGCGACATCCCCGGTCATGAAAAGGATCGGCACCATCATCAGCGATGCCAGCGAGATGGTGGACGCCGCGCTGAAAAGCGCGTCGCTCGCCGGGCGAAGCCGCGCCAGGATCGAGGAGACGGCGTAGCTGATCGCCCCGCCGAGCACTGCGAGCATCGGCAGCAGGTGCCCTT